>NZ_CP019343.1:3513776-3833210 GCF_002117105.1 Oceanicoccus sagamiensis
ATAAAATTACCCATTGGATTCGAATGTTTTTCTGGTCCTGGTGGCCCTGAGATCGGGTGATCTATGGTGGACTCACTTTTTAGCCCGTCCTGGTATCGTGTCGCTGATCTGGTTCCCCGGTTACGCAGCCATGTAGAAATACATCGCCATGAATACCGCGACCGTATCTGGTATATCCTGCAAGATCATGTCTCGGGCCGCTCCCAGCGCTTTAGCCCCGCCGTTTATAAATTTATCGGTTTGATGGATGGCACGCGAACGGTGCAGCAATTATGGGATGCCGTGACGGAAGAGGCCGGCGATCAGGCTCCCGCGCAAGATGAAGTGATTCGCTTGCTGGGCCAGTTACATAGCGCCGATGCATTGATTACCGATGCAACCCCGATAGTCGTGAATTATTCCGGCGCTACCAGCGCCAAAAGCGCAGCACAATTAAGCAACGATTGTGGACCCCGCTGGCAATTCGTATCCCGCTGTTTGACCCAGATAAATTTCTAGAACGAACCCTGCCCATAGCCAGGGTATTCCTGAACCGGTTTACGGTGGTGGTGTGGTTGGCGGTGGTGATTACTGCCGCAGTGTTGGCCATGGTGAACTGGTCTGAGTTAACCGAAAACGTGGTTGATCGTGCCTTAACCGCCGAAAATATTATTCTGCTATGGCTGATCTACCCGGTAGTCAAAGCACTACATGAGTTGGGGCATGCCTATCTGGCCAAGATGTATGGCGGTGAGGTCCATGAGATTGGCGTGATGTTTTTGGTATTGATGCCGGTGCCTTATGTGGATGTAAGCTCTATTTCGGGCTTTCGCGATAAGCGTAAGCGCATGGCGGTTGGTGCTGCCGGTATCGCCGTTGAAATGTTTCTTGGCTCGCTAGCTTTATTTGTTTGGTTAACCGTGGAAAGCGGCGCAGCCCATGCCATTGCCTATAACGTTATTTTGATCAGTGGCGTATCAACGCTGCTATTTAACGGCAACCCCTTGCTGCGCTTTGATGGCTATTATGTATTTTCCGATGCGATAGAAATTCCCAATCTGGGAGCCCGCTCAACTCAGTATCTGGGTTATTTAATCCAGCGTTATCCGCTGGGTATCAATGATGCTGAATCTCCGGCAACCAGTAACTGGGAACGAGGTTGGTTTGTCGGTTATGGCATAGCGGCGTTTCTATATCGTATCTATATTATGTTTGTCATTGTGATCTATATCGGCGGCCGTTTTTTTGCCGTTGGTGTGATTCTGGCATCCTGGGCGGTGATTACCCAGGCAATTATCCCGATAGGCAAGTCTATGAAATTTATGTTTAACAGTCCCAAGCTCAGGTCAGGTCGGCGCCGTGCCAATAGTGTGGCGGCGGTTTTTGTTGCGGCAGTGATCTTTTTGCTGTTTTTAATGCCGGCACCTTACTGGACCAAAGTGGAAGGGGTGACCTGGCCTTCGGACAAATCTCAGGTTCGTGCTGATACCAATGGTTTTGTGGTGGAGTTATTAGTTGAGGAGCGAAGCTGGGTCAAAGCAGGTCAGCCAATTATTCGTACCCGTGATCCCTTTGTTTCATCCAGGGTAAAAACCCTGGAAGCCAGAAAGAAGCAAACTGAATTACAGTTAAGAGCGGCACAAACTGTCGATCTGGTTGAGGCCGGTATTATCCGTGAAGAATTGGCGGTGATTAATGAAGACCTTAACCGAGCTAAAGAGCGGGTTGAGTCACTGTTGATTAGAAGCACCCGTGATGGCTTATTTATTGTGCCCGAAGCTCAGGATTTCCCTGGCCGCTTTGTTCAGCAGGGTGATCTGGTCGCCTTTGTGATTAATCCGGAGGATCATGCAGTGGTAAGGGCTGTGGTCTCACAGGATGATATTGGTTTGGTTCGAGAGGGGGTCAGCAAGGTTGATATTATCCCGGCCTCCTGGCAAGGGCAGTCATATCCGGCATCTATGGTCAGAGAAGTATTTGGTGGTACCAACCAATTACCGACCGCAGCGCTGGGTTTGTCAGGTGGTGGTGAGTTTGCAATATCTCCTTCAGATAGCAATGGTCGTACCACCCTTGAACCGGTCTTTGAGATTGAAATTGAATTACCTGATGAGGCTCGGACAGAATATCTTGGCGCCAGGGTTTATGTCCGCCTTGACCATGGCTACCGCCCATTGGGCCTTCAGGCCTGGCGCAGTTTAAGGCAGCTATTCCTGAGGCAATTTGGTGTTTAGCGCCGCCTTACTGCGCCCCGGTAGCGCCATGGGTAACTACCCTCAGCGGGAAGATAGCCGCGAGGGTTGGTTTGACCGTACCGCCGATAAAATTGGCGGCTTTATTCGCCAGTATATATATAGTGGCAGTCTCGATGACCAGCAGTTTATCGATGCCGTCAATCAGGCTGCAGAAGGCTTGGATGCGCTGGACGATAAGGGCTTACGGGCGCAGGTTATTGACCTGCGTAAGCGTCTTTATAGTGAAGGCTTACAAGATAAGCTGGTGGCCGAGTCCTTTGCCTTAATCCGTGAAGTCAGTTCCCGTACCCTGAGTATGCGCCACCACAATGTCCAGCTCTATGGTGGCTGGGCTATGCTAAGGGGCAAAATTGCCGAAATGGAAACCGGTGAAGGTAAAACCCTGACGGCAACACTGCCAGCTTGTACCGCTGCACTGGCTGGTATTCCAGTGCATGTGGTTACCGTGAATGACTTCCTGGTGGCCAGGGATAGCAAGTGGATGTCAGCTATTTATGAGGCCTTGGGCCTGACCGTTGGCACGGTACTGGAAGATTCAAGCACCGAGCAGCGCCAGGCCGCTTATGCCTGCGATATTACTTACTGCACCAATAAACAGTTGGTCTTTGATTACCTTAAAGACCGCATGTTATTGGAGCAGGAAAGTCGCCCGCTGCACTTGCAGTTGGAAGGGCTTTACCAGGGCCGCCCCAAAACCAGTCGCCTATTAATGCGGGGCTTGTGCTTTGCCATTGTGGATGAGGCCGACAGTGTTTTAATTGATGAAGCGCGAACCCCTTTGATTATTTCCAACACCACCAAAATGGAACAGGAAGAAACCTTGTTTCAGCAGGCAATACATATTGCAAAGCAGTTGCGGCATAAACAGGACTTTAACTTGTCGACCAGTACCAGCCGTATCCAACTTACCGATTATGGCAAGGCGCAATTGTTAACCCTGACCCGTGGTTTAGGTGGCGTGTGGAGTGGCACTCGCAGACGTGATGAATTAATCAAGCAGGCGTTATCGGCACTGCATTACTATCAAAAAGATCAACACTATTTAGTCAAAGACGGCAAAGTGCAGATCATTGATGAGAGTACCGGCAGGGTAATGCCAGACCGCTCTTGGGAGCGAGGCTTGCATCAGATGATAGAAGTCAAAGAGGGCTGTGCGATTTCTGGTCGTCAGGAAACGTTGGCCAGAATTAGTTACCAGCGATTTTTTCGCCGCTATTTACATCTGGCGGGAATGACTGGGACCGCTGCAGAAGTTACTCAGGAATTAACCAGTGTCTATCAATTATCCGTAGAAAAAATACCCACCCATAATCCTGTTCAGCGTAAAGCTTGCCCTGATTTTGTTTATGCTACAGAGCGGCAAAAATGGCGAAAAATTATCGACATCATTAAAGACATACATGACGAGGGCAGGCCGCTATTAATTGGGGCTAAATCGGTGCAAAGTTCTGAGCATTTAAGCGGCCTGCTCAATGCAGAAAATTTACAGCATCAAATCCTAAATGCACGGCAAGATCATTTAGAATCCCAAATTGTTTCCCAGGCGGGTCGTGTAGGAGCCATTACAGTGGCAACCAATATGGCGGGCAGGGGAACCGATATTGAATTGTTTCCAGGGGTCACCGAACGAGGTGGTTTGCATGTGCTGGCCACCGAGCGACACGATGCCCGCCGAATTGATCGGCAGCTGTTTGGTCGCGGTGCGCGGCAGGGTGATCCTGGCAGTTATCAAACCATTGTCTCTCTTGAAGATGATTTTATCGACAATGTGTTTGGTGACCGTTTAGCAAAATTTTTCGCCAGACGAACAGAGCCCTTGCCACAGTGGTTGGGGAATTTAATCGTTAGCTATGCCCAGCGCAGTGCCGAAAAACATCACCGTCGTATTCGTCAAGATTTACTCAAGTATGACGACAACCTCAGTGATCTATTATCTTTTTCTGGTCGAGGTGAGTAAAAATTATTCAGGAGGAGTATTTTTTGCTGCGCTATTTTCACGCTGTTAATTATTTTTAATGACTAAATTTTCTTTAGCAGATCATTGTCTGCTGGTAATTTTGACCCCCTTAAAGCTATTTATCGTTATCCTCTGTCAGGCTAAAAATCGTACGGTTTTAACTCCTCTAACAGCCCTTATCAGGGGCTGATTCGGCGGCTGCCCAAGCCGCAAATTAGTAGAATGTCGACCCTCCGCTAGTTCAGATATACGTATTTTCCACCTCAAATGAATATTTTTTTTAGCTGATTTTGGCCCCCTGAGCTCGCGATTTACGTGGCCTGCAGCGTTATCGAGCGCTATTTGGTATTTAATTGCAGGAAAATCGTTTGTTTTGGCCATATTCTTTCGATAGTATCTTGACAGTTCGGACATAGGTGCTACGCCGGTTTCAGGCGAATATAGGTACATATACCGGCCCTTTAGCAGCAGTAATTTTGTTAGATATTAATGACTTGGTCATTGGCAACAAGCTGGTACCGGGAATGAACAGAAATAACAAAGTATTGAATACATTTTGCCAGCAAATTTCTTCCAATTGCTTTCAGCCTGGAAGTTTTTTGTAGTTTAAAAATGATAAAAAACGTTTTTTCATGCAACTCAAGCAATCGCTAAAGGGTTGCCTTGATAAAAAATGAACTACTTAGGTGCTAATGCAAGCACTGAATAAAAATGTAGAAAGGTGTTTTAGGGTTATCTGCCAGATTATTAATTGCAAAAAGGCAGAGAGAACAATAAAAAGTCAAAAATGAGTTTTTGCTAGTGTTAAATTGGTGGCGAAAAATTGTCACATCCTTATCGGATGATGACCGTGCCCCGACAGTAGATCAAAATACTGAGTGTGCGGGGAAGTTCCGCCTCGAATCTTTAGAACCTCGTTTACTACTTTCCGCTGATCCACTTTCCGCAGAATTTGCCCGACTTGCCCAGGACAGTTTACAAGCTGATGACGTCAACGATGTTGCAGCGATTGTTCAGCAGATTGATGTCAGCATTGAAACACAAGCGGCCGATTCGCAAGCCGGGCTTGAAGTGGTTTGGCCAGAAACTTTAGAAAATACTGACGATAATTTGTCACAAAATTCAATTGAGATGGACGGAAAAGTTGACCTGTTAGAGATGGTCGATGAGATTATCGAACAGGCCACTGAGTCGGGCTCAGAAACTGGCGATAACAACACCGTAATCAGCGCCAGCGCCGAGCAAAATTCTGCAGAAAATAATTCCACTACTTCAAGCAACTCCGAAAATAATTCTCCAGTAACAAATACCGCTGAAGCCACCGATACGGTGTCGCTCAACGTCCTGGAATCGGTCCTGGAATCGTCGCTGCAGCAACTATCCGACAACGAATGGGTGGCGGATATTGATATTGAATTTGCCGACCTTGAGGGCGATCTACTGGCCCAGTTGCAAGGTGACAAACTGGTGATCGATGTTGATGCCGCGGGTAATGGCTGGTACGCCGACCAACTGCTCAGCGATAATCTGGTTGAATTTATTAACGCCGAAACGGGCGCAGCCGTTGAAGAGAGTGGCCTGTTTTCAGACAACGCCCAGCAGGATACTAAGCCTGCTGCCGACGATCAAAACGCGCTGGTGAGCTTGTCAGATTCTGCTTCAGGTGGACAAACTGTTGATACCGAGCAGGGTGCTGATGACCAAAACCAGCCGCTGATCGCGGCCAACGAAACGGGTACTAACGACGATTTATCACAGCCATCCGCTGCTGAAGCCGACCCCATTTTGGCGCTTACTGAAGCGCTGATAGCGGCGATCGACAACGCCAATATCGGCGATCAGCAAAGTGAATTGGCGCTAAATATTATTGATTTACTGGCCGATTCAGCGGCTGTTTTTGAGGCGGCTAACGGTAGCTTTGAGGCTTCCGACTGGTTGGCGGGCATCGTATTTAGTGCCCAGCGAGCACAGGAAAATAACCGTTCAAACCGTAGCGAAGCTAACCGTGTTAACGCCAAAACACAGCGTGACACCGGCGCCAGTGGTAGCACTACCACCGGCCTTGAATTCAGTGAAGCCTGGGCTTCATCCGATATTATTGACGATGCCGCTGCCAGAGCCCCGCCTGAGCTAAGCCAGTTAATTCAAGACCTTACAGACACTATCGAGAATCAAGACGCCAACACAGCCACCGAAGGGTCCGCTGTGTTTATTCGTTTAGCCTCACAATTCCTGGTTGATGCTTATAATTCCGGCGCTTTTACCCTGCTTAATGACACTGAACAGTCCCTGCCTGCCAGTGACGAAACGGACAACACAGCTGCATTATCAGAGACTGATTTGGCCCGCGCTCCACCGGCTGACAACATCATGCCCCGAGCTCCACCTGCCAATGATGATACTCACGACTATCTCCTTTTTGCTGGCCAGGCTATATCTTCCTATGATCCCAGCAACGCTATCAGCGATGACCAACTCCAGACCCTGTTCCAATATGCCATTCAACTCTGGTCTGAGACAGCTGTAACAGAACAGCAGCTAGCAACCCTCGACACTCTTACCGTTCAACTTAAAGACTACGCCGGAAATATTCTGGGCGAAGCTGAAGCCAATGCTATCTATATCGATAGTGATGCTGCCGGCTATGGTTGGTTTGTTGACCAGACCCCGGAAGACCATGAAGAGTTTAAGTTCTATAGCGATCTCGATGCCTTATGGGCCACCCCGGGTAGTGAGGCTGATGACCGAGTCGATCTGCTAACGACCCTACTACATGAGATAGGCCATACACTGGGTTACGGCCATGACGATGATATTGCCGTTATGGCTAGCCAGTTGGCTACCGGTGAGAGAACACTGCTATCGGCTACAGATGACCTGGCGCTAATCGAGTTAGGCTATGTTAATGACTATCTGATATCCGGGGCTGCTGATAACCTGATTGCCGATTTCTCCTTCGCAGCAGATGACGCCAGCGCGATTGTGGTATCCGTTAACCTTGATGGCACTATCGATATCAGTGGTTCAGCTGCGGATGACCAGCTTAATCTGGATGGTGTTATCAGCATTATTGGTAATACCAATGGCAGCCTGCAAATTGGTGGCCCCGATGACGATGTGGATTGGGTTCTAACTGGCGCCAGCTCCGGTAGCCTGACCCTGTCCAATGGTACCGAAATCCAGTTTAGCAATGTCACCTCGGTTACCACCGGCACCGGCGCTGATGCTTTCCTTATCACTGACCTTGATGCCCTCAGCCTCAATATTACTGCCAATGTGGGTAGCGATACGCTGAGTATTGATAATGGCACTGTCGCTTTTGACGCCAGTGGCGTAACTGATCTGTTAGCTACCGCCCAGGCGCTTTTCAACGGTGACCTGGCTAACCTTGCAATTACACTGGGTACGGCTGATAGCCTGGCCACTATCTCTATTGATGACTATATCTACCTGGAAGGTATCTTCAGCCTTGAGCATCGTCTGGATGACTTAAAACTCTCTGATGGTACTTCACGCAGCAATGTGATCTTTGATGTGGTTAGTGGTTCCAATGTCAGTGCCTTTGTTGGCTATGGCCGTGGTGAAGTGAATGAAGTGGGTCTATCCATAGACGATCTTGATTTCAGCTTATTGCTGTTTGAAGACCAGGTCTCTGGTATTGACTACCTGGCACTCAATACTACGGTTGCCTCGGCATCCTTTGTCGGGGTGGATGGTTTTGATATCGCCATTAACTCACTGGAAGTCCAGCTCAACCAAACCAGTGATTTAGGCAACCCCGCCTTAGTGCTGGATTTTGATGCTGCTCTGGCTGTTGCCGGTATTCCTATTACCTCACTGAATGGCCCGGTATTGGATTTTGAAGGTGAAGACGGTGCCTTTATTGCCGTTCAGGGTGTGCTGGAACTGGTTATTTCAGAGATAGCCTATGCGGCAGGTAACTTTGCCATTACTAAAGAAAGTAGCGCCACTATTGATGATGGTTCCATAGCTTCATTCCAGGGCGACCTGATGATGATCGCTGTGACGGATGTTCACTTGTTTGTGGGTGTCGGTGCGGGTGACTTTGAATATGATGGCGATGATAACTTAACCGGTATTGATACCACCGATGCGATCGGTTTCCTCGTTCAGAGCGCCAGCCTGAATTTAGCCATTGTGAGCGGTGGTACCGCTGGCCCACAAGCCAACCAGACCTGGAGTGGTATTGCCGCTTCCGTGGGTACCATGTCGGTGGTAGGTCTGGGCTCTGACTTTACCCTCAATATTAAAAATCTGAACCTCCTACTGAACAATGGCTCAGCCAACCTGAGCAAGCTTGATTGGGATAACCTGACTGCGGACGGTACTGTCACAGGTCTTGAAGATCTAACCAACACATTAGACCTGAGCATCGGCGGTGGTTTGGAACTGGGTATTAGCAGTGTTGTTAAAGCCGCCGGTAGCTTTGCTATCAGTCAGGAAAGCGGCATCAATATTGATGACGGTTCGATTGCCTTATTCCAAGGCGACCTGATGATGATCACCGTGACGGATGTTCATCTGTTTGTGGGCGTTGGTGCGGGTGACTTTGAATACGATGGCGATGACAACTTAACCGGTATTGATACCACCGATGCGATCGGTTTCCTTGTTCAGAACGCCAGCCTGAATCTGGCGATAATCAGTGGTGATGCAGGTGGTGCACAAGCCGGTCAAAGCTGGACGGGTATTGCCGCTTCCATCGATGCGATGTCAGTGGTTGGATTAGGTTCTGACTTTACCCTCGATATTAAAAACCTGGATCTGTTACTGAACAGCGGCTCAGCCAATCTGAGCAAACTGAACTGGGATGATCTCACCACCGACGGTACGGTGACCGGGCTTGAAGATTTAACCAATACGCTGGACCTGAGCATCGGCGGTGGTCTGGAACTGGGTATTAGCAGTGTGGTTAAAGCCGCGGGTACTTTTGCTATCAGTCAGGAAAGCGGCATCAATATTGATGACGGTTCGATCGCCTTATTCCAGGGCGACTTGATGATGATCACCGTGACCGACGTTCATCTATTTGTCGGTGTGGGTGCGGGTGACTTTGAATATGACGGTGATGACAACTTAACCGGGATAGAAACCACCGATGCGATCGGCTTCCTCGTTCAGAATGCGAGCTTGAATCTGGCGATAATCAGTGGTGATGCAGGTGGTGCACAAGCCGGTCAAAGCTGGACGGGTATTGCCGCTTCCATCGATGCGATGTCAGTGGTTGGATTAGGTTCTGACTTTACCCTCAATATTAAAAACCTGGATCTGTTACTGAACACTGCCTCAGCCAACCTGAGCAAACTGAACTGGGATGATCTCACCACCGATGGCACCGTGACGGGTCTTGAAGAGTTAACCAATACGCTGGATTTAAGCATCGGCGGTGGTTTGGAATTAGGCATTAGTAGTGTCGTTAAAGCCGCGGGTAGCTTTGCCATCAGTCAGGAAAGCGGCATCAATATTGATGACGGTTCGATCGCCTTATTCCAGGGCGACTTGATGATGATCACCGTGACCGACGTGCATTTATTTGTGGGCGTTGGTGCGGGTGACTTTGAATACGATGGCGATGACAACTTAACCGGTATTGATACCACCGATGCGATCGGTTTCCTTGTTCAGAACGCCAGCCTGAATCTGGCGATAATCAGTGGTGATGCAGGTGGTGCACAAGCCGGTCAAAGCTGGACGGGTATTGCCGCTTCCATCGATGCGATGTCAGTGGTTGGATTAGGTTCTGACTTTACCCTCGATATTAAAAACCTGGATCTGTTACTGAACAGCGGCTCAGCCAATCTGAGCAAACTGAACTGGGATGATCTCACCACCGACGGTACGGTGACCGGGCTTGAAGAGTTAACCAATACGCTGGACCTGAGCATCGGCGGTGGTCTGGAACTGGGTATTAGCAGTGTGGTTAAAGCCGCGGGTACTTTTGCTATCAGTCAGGAAAGCGGCATCAATATTGATGACGGTTCGATCGCCTTATTCCAGGGCGACCTGATGATGATCACCGTGACGGATGTTCATCTGTTTGTCGGTGTAGGTGCGGGTGACTTTGAATACGATGGTGATGACAACTTAACCGGGATAGAAACCACCGATGCGATCGGTTTCCTTGTTCAGAATGCGAGCTTGAATCTGGCGATAATCAGTGGTGATGCAGGTGGTGCACAAGCCGGTCAAAGCTGGACGGGTATTGCCGCTTCCATCGATGCGATGTCAGTGGTTGGATTAGGGTCTGACTTCACCCTCAATATTAAGAGCCTGGATCTATTACTGAACAGCGGCTCCGCTAACCTGAGCAAGCTGAACTGGGATGACCTAACCACCGATGGCACCGTGACGGGTCTTGAAGAGTTAACCAATACGCTGGATTTAAGCATCGGCGGTAGCCTGGAATTGGGTATCAGCACGGTCGTTAAAGCCGCCGGTACTTTCCAAATTGTTCAGCAGAGTGGTTTGGCCATTGATGACAATGTGATCACGCTGACTGGCGCGAGCTTAATGACCATTGAAGTGAGCAACGTTCACTTGTTTGTCGGTGTGGGTGCGGGTGACTTTGAGTACGACGGTGATGACAACTTAACCGGTATCAACACTGATGATGCTGTCGGCTTCTTAGTACAAAACGCGAGCCTGAATATTGCGATGGTCGGTGTGGCTGCGGGTGCTAACCCCGTGGTTGATCCGGCTAAAAACTATATGGCGATTGCCGCCAATGTTGATGGCATGTCGGTGGTTGGTTTAGGTGATGACTTCACCCTGAATATTAAGAGCCTCAGTTTGCTATTAAATGTTGCCGATAAAGGGGCTGACGCTGTATCGACTGCGGATGACACCAAGCTGGATTGGGATTACCTAACAGCGAATGATGCCAACATCAGTGGCTTTGAAGGCTTAACCAATACACTCGACCTGAGCATTGGCGGTAGCCTTGAATTAGGTATCAGTACGGTGGTGAAAGCCGCGGGTACCTTCCAAATTGTTCAGCAAAGTGGCTTAGCGATTGATGACAATGTGATCACGCTGACCGGCGCGAGCTTAATGACGATTGAAGTGACCAACGTTCACTTGTTTGTGGGTGTGGGTGCAGGCGACTTTGAATACGATGGCGATGACAACTTAACCGGCATCAACACTGACGATGCGGTCGGCTTCTTAGTACAAAACGCCAGCTTGAATATTGCCATGGTCGGTGTCGCCGCCGGGGCTAACCCCGTGGTTGATCCGGCTAAAAACTATATGGCGATTGCTGCGAATGTTGATGGTATGTCGGTGGTTGGTTTAGGTGATGACTTCACCCTCAATATTAAGAGCTTGAGCTTATTGCTGAACGTAGCGGATAAGGGCGCCGATGCCGTATCGACTGCCGATGACACCAAGCTGGATTGGGATTACTTAACCGCAAACGATGCCAATATCAGCGGCTTTGAAGGTCTGACCAACACCTTGGATTTAAGCATCGGCGGTAGTCTGGAATTGGGTATCAGCACGGTGGTGAAAGCCGCGGGTACCTTCCAAATTGTTCAGCAAAGCGGTTTGGCCATTGATGACAATGTGATCACGCTGACCGGTGCCAGCTTAATGACGATAGAAGTGACTAACGTTCACTTGTTTGTGGGTGTGGGTGCGGGCGACTTTGAGTACGACGGTGACGACAACTTAACCGGTATCAACACTGACGATGCCGTGGGCTTCCTGGTACAAAACGCCAGCTTGAATATTGCGATGGTCGGTGTGGCCGCCGGTGCTAACCCCGTGGTTGATCCGGCTAAAAACTATATGGCGATTGCTGCCAATGTTGATGGTATGTCGGTGGTTGGTTTAGGTGATGACTTCACCCTGAATATTAAGAGCCTCAGTCTGCTATTAAATGTTGCCGATAAAGGGGCTGACGCAGGGTCAACCGCGGACGACACCAAACTGGATTGGGATTACTTAACAGCGAATGATGCCAACATCAGCGGCTTTGAAGGTCTGACCAATACCTTGGATTTAAGCATCGGCGGTAGCCTGGAATTGGGTATCAGCACCGTGGTGAAAGCCGCGGGTACCTTCCAAATTGTTCAGCAGAGTGGTTTGGCCATTGATGACAATGTGATCACGCTGACCGGCGCAAGCTTAATGACCATTGAAGTCACTAACGTTCACTTGTTTGTCGGTGTAGGCGCAGGCGACTTTGAATACGACGGTGACGACAACTTAACCGGTATCAATACTGACGATGCCGTTGGCTTCTTAGTTCAAAACGCCAGCTTGAATATCGCGATGGTCGGTGTGGCCGCCGGTGCTAACCCCGTGGTTGATCCGGCTAAAAACTATATGGCGATTGCTGCGAATGTTGATGGTATGTCGGTGGTTGGTTTAGGTGATGACTTCACCCTCAATATTAAGAGCCTCAGTCTGCTATTAAATGTTGCCGATAAGGGCGCCGATGCTGTATCCACTGCGGACGACACCAAGCTGGATTGGGATTACCTAACCGCAAACGATGCCAATATCAGCGGCTTTGAAGGTCTGACCAACACCTTGGATTTAAGCATCGGCGGTAGTCTGGAATTGGGTATCAGCACGGTGGTGAAAGCCGCGGGTACCTTCCAAATTGTTCAGCAAAGCGGTTTGGCCATTGATGACAATGTGATCACGCTGACCGGTGCCAGCTTAATGACGATAGAAGTGACTAACGTTCACTTGTTTGTGGGTGTGGGTGCGGGCGACTTTGAGTACGACGGTGACGACAACTTAACCGGTATCAACACTGACGATGCCGTGGGCTTCCTGGTACAAAACGCCAGCTTGAATATTGCGATGGTCGGTGTGGCCGCCGGGGCTAACCCAGTCGTTGATCCGGCTAAAAACTATATGGCCATTGCTGCCAATGTCGATGGTATGTCGGTGGTTGGTTTAGGTGATGACTTCACCCTGAATATTAAGAGCCTCAGTCTGCTATTAAATGTTGCCGATAAAGGGGCTGACGCTGTATCGACTGCGGATGACACCAAGCTGGATTGGGATTACCTAACAGCGAATGATGCCAATATCAGTGGCTTTGAAGGCTTAACCAATACACTCGACCTGAGCATCGGCGGTAGCCTGGAATTAGGTATCAGCACCGTGGTGAAAGCCGCCGGTACGTTCCAGATTGTTCAGCAAAGTGGCTTAGCGATTGATGACAATGTGATCACGCTGACCGGTGCCAGCTTAATGACCATTGAAGTGACTAACGTTCAGTTGTTTGTCGGTGTGGGCGCAGGCGACTTTGAATACGATGGGGATGACAACTTAACCGGTATCAATACTGATGATGCGGTGGGCTTCTTAGTACAAAACGCCAGCTTGAACATTGCCATGGTCGGTGTCGCCGCCGGTGCTAACCCCGTGGTTGATCCCGCTAAAAACTATATGGCGATTGCTGCCAATGTTGATGGCATGTCAGTCGTCGGCTTGGGTGATGACTTCACCCTCAATATTAAGAGCTTGAGCTTATTGCTGAACGTAGCGGATAAGGGTGCCGATGCCGTATCCACTGCGGACGACACCAAACTGGATTGGGATTACTTAACTGCAAACGATGCGAACATTAGTGGCTTTGAAGGCTTAACGAATACACTCGACCTGAGCATCGGCGGTAGCCTGGAATTAGGTATCAGCACCGTGGTGAAAGCCGCCGGTACGTTCCAGATTGTTCAGCAAAGTGGCTTAGCGATTGATGACAATGTGATCACGCTGACCGGTGCCAGCTTAATGACCATTGAAGTGACTAACGTTCAGTTGTTTGTCGGTGTGGGTGCGGGTGACTTTGAATACGATGGTGACGACAACTTAACCGGTATCAATACTGATGATGCGGTCGGCTTCCTGGTACAAAACGCCAGCTTGAATATTGCCATGGTCGGTGTGGCCGCCGGTGCTAACCCCGTGGTTGATCCGGCTAAAAACTATATGGCGATTGCTGCGAATGTTGATGGTATGTCGGTGGTTGGTTTAGGTGATGACTTCACCCTCAATATTAAGAGCTTGAGCTTATTGCTGAACGTAGCGGATAAGGGTGCCGATGCTGTATCCACTGCGGATGACACCAAGCTGGATTGGGATTACTTAACCGCGAATGATGCCAATATCAGTGGCTTTGAAGGCTTAACCAATACACTCGACCTGAGCATCGGCGGTAGCCTGGAATTAGGTATCAGCACCGTGGTGAAAGCCGCCGGTACGTTCCAGATTGTTCAGCAAAGTGGCTTAGCGATTGATGACAATGTGATCACGCTGACCGGTGCCAGCTTAATGACCATTGAAGTGACTAACGTTCAGTTGTTTGTCGGTGTGGGCGCAGGCGACTTTGAATACGATGGGGATGACAACTTAACCGGTATCAATACTGATGATGCGGTGGGCTTCTTAGTACAAAACGCCAGCTTGAACATTGCCATGGTCGGTGTCGCCGCCGGTGCTAACCCCGTGGTTGATCCCGCTAAAAACTATATGGCGATTGCTGCCAATGTTGATGGCATGTCAGTCGTCGGCTTGGGTGATGACTTCACCCTCAATATTAAGAGCTTGAGCTTATTGCTGAACGTAGCGGATAAGGGTGCCGATGCCGTATCCACTGCGGACGACACCAAACTGGATTGGGATTACTTAACTGCAAACGATGCGAACATTAGTGGCTTTGAAGGCTTAACGAATACACTCGACCTGAGCATCGGCGGTAGCCTGGAATTAGGTATCAGCACCGTGGTGAAAGCCGCCGGTACCTTCCAAATTGTTCAGCAGAGTGGCTTAGCGATTGATGACAATGTCATCACGCTGACGGGCGCGAGCTTAATGACGATTGAAGTGAGCAACGTTCACTTGTTTGTCGGTGTAGGTGCGGGCGACTTTGAATACGATGGCGATGACAACTTAACCGGTATCAACACTGATGATGCTGTCGGCTTCTTAGTACAAAACGCGAGCCTGAATATTGCGATGGTCGGTGTGGCTGCGGGTGCTAACCCCGTGGTTGATCCGGCTAAAAACTATATGGCCATTGCTGCCAATGTTGATGGCATGTCAGTCGTCGGTCTGGGTGATGACTTCACCCTCAATATTAAGAGCTTGAGCTTATTGCTGAACGTAGCGGATAAGGGCGCCGATGCCGTATCGACTGCCGATGACACCAAGCTGGATTGGGATTACTTAACCGCAAACGATGCCAATATCAGCGGCTTTGAAGGTCTGACCAACACCTTGGATTTAAGCATCGGCGGTAGTCTGGAATTGGGTATCAGCACGGTGGTGAAAGCCGCGGGTACCTTCCAAATTGTTCAGCAGAGTGGCTTAGCGATTGATGACAATGTCATCACGCTGACGGGCGCGAGCTTAATGACGATTGAAGTGAGCAACGTTCACTTGTTTGTCGGTGTAGGTGCGGGCGACTTTGAATACGATGGCGATGACAACTTAACCGGTATCAACACTGATGATGCTGTCGGCTTCTTAGTACAAAACGCGAGCCTGAATATTGCGATGGTCGGTGTGGCTGCGGGTGCTAACCCCGTGGTTGATCCGGCTAAAAACTATATGGCCATTGCTGCCAATGTTGACGGCATGTCAGTCGTCGGTCTGGGTGATGACTTCACCCTCAATATTAAGAGCTTGAGCTTATTGCTGAACGTAGCGGATAAGGGCGCCGATGCCGTATCGACTGCCGATGACACCAAACTGGATTGGGATTACTTAACAGCGAATGATGCCAACATCAGTGGCTTTGAAGGCTTAACCAATACACTCGACCTGAGCATTGGCGGTAGCCTTGAATTAGGTATCAGTACGGTGGTGAAAGCCGCGGGTACCTTCCAAATTGTTCAGCAAAGTGGTTTGGCCATTGATGACAATGTGATCACGCTGACCGGCGCAAACTTAATGACCATTGAAGTCACTAACGTTCACTTGTTTGTCGGTGTGGGTGCGGGTGACTTTGAATACGACGGTGACGACAACTTAACCGGTATCAATACTGACGATGCCGTTGGCTTCTTAGTTCAAAACGCCAGCTTGAATATCGCGATGGTCGGTGTGGCCGCCGGTGCTAACCCCGTGGTTGATCCGGCTAAAAACTATATGGCGATTGCTGCGAATGTTGATGGTATGTCGGTGGTTGGTTTAGGTGATGACTTCACCCTCAATATTAAGAGCTTGAGCTTATTGCTGAACGTAGCGGATAAGGGCGCCGATGCCGTATCGACTGCCGATGACACCAAGCTGGATTGGGATTACTTAACCGCAAACGATGCCAATATCAGCGGCTTTGAAGGTCTGACCAACACCTTGGATTTAAGCATCGGCGGTAGTCTGGAATTGGGTATCAGCACGGTGGTGAAAGCCGCGGGTACCTTCCAAATTGTTCAGCAAAGCGGTTTGGCCATTGATGACAATGTGATCACGCTGACCGGTGCCAGCTTAATGACGATAGAAGTGACTAACGTTCACTTGTTTGTGGGTGTGGGTGCGGGCGACTTTGAGTACGACGGTGACGACAACTTAACCGGTATCAACACTGACGATGCCGTGGGCTTCCTGGTACAAAACGCCAGCTTGAATATTGCGATGGTCGGTGTGGCCGCCGGTGCTAACCCCGTGGTTGATCCGGCTAAAAACTATATGGCGATTGCTGCCAATGTTGATGGTATGTCGGTGGTTGGTTTAGGTGATGACTTCACCCTGAATATTAAGAGCCTCAGTCTGCTATTAAATGTTGCCGATAAAGGGGCTGACGCAGGGTCAACCGCGGACGACACCAAACTGGATTGGGATTACTTAACAGCGAATGATGCCAACATCAGCGGCTTTGAAGGTCTGACCAATACCTTGGATTTAAGCATCGGCGGTAGCCTGGAATTGGGTATCAGCACCGTGGTGAAAGCCGCGGGTACCTTCCAAATTGTTCAGCAGAGTGGTTTGGCCATTGATGACAATGTGATCACGCTGACCGGCGCAAGCTTAATGACCATTGAAGTCACTAACGTTCACTTGTTTGTCGGTGTAGGCGCAGGCGACTTTGAATACGACGGTGACGACAACTTAACCGGTATCAATACTGACGATGCCGTTGGCTTCTTAGTTCAAAACGCCAGCTTGAATATCGCGATGGTCGGTGTGGCCGCCGGTGCTAACCCCGTGGTTGATCCGGCTAAAAACTATATGGCGATTGCTGCCAATGTTGATGGCATGTCGGTGGTTGGTTTAGGTGATGACTTCACCCTGAATATTAAGAGCTTGAGCTTATTGCTGAACGTAGCCGATAAAGGCGCTGATGCCGTATCCACTGCGGATGACACCAAACTGGATTGGGACTACTTAACCGCAAACGATGCGAATATCAGCGGCTTTGAAGGCCTGACCAACACCTTGGATTTAAGCATCGGCGGTAGTTTGGAATTAGGTATCAGCACGGTGGTGAAAGCCGCGGGTACCTTCCAGATTGTTCAGCAAAGTGGTTTGGCCATTGATGACAATGTGATCACGCTGACCGGTGCCAGCTTAATGACGATTGAAGTGAGCAACGTTCACTTGTTTGTGGGTGTGGGTGCAGGCGACTTTGAATACGACGGCGATGATAACTTAACGGGTATCAATACTGACGATGCCGTGGGCTTCCTGGTACAAAACGCCAGCTTGAATATTGCCATGGTCGGTGTCGCTGCCGGTGCTAACCCAGCCGTTGAGCCGGCTAAAAACTATATGGCGATTGCTGCCAATGTTGACGGTATGTCGGTCGTCGGTCTGGGTGATGACTTCACACTCAATATTAAGAGCTTGAGCTTATTGCTGAACGTAGCGGATAAAGGGGCTGACGCAGGGTCAACCGCGGACGACACCAAACTGGATTGGGATTACTTAACAGCGAATGATGCCAACATCAGCGGCTTTGAAGGTCTGACCAATACCTTGGATTTAAGCATCGGCGGTAGCCTGGAATTGGGTATCAGCACCGTGGTGAAAGCCGCGGGTACCTTCCAAATTGTTCAGCAGAGTGGTTTGGCCATTGATGACAATGTGATCACGCTGACCGGCGCAAACTTAATGACCATTGAAGTCACTAACGTTCACTTGTTTGTCGGTGTAGGCGCAGGCGATTTTGAATACGATGGCGATGATAACTTAACCGGCATCAACACTGACGATGCAGTCGGCTTCCTGGTACAAAACGCCAGCTTGAATATTGCCATGGTCGGTGTAGCCGCCGGTGCTAACCCAGCGGTTGATCCGGCTAAAAACTATATGGCCATTGCCGCCAATATTGACGGCATGTCAGTGGTTGGTTTAGGTGATGACTTCACCCTGAATATTAAGAGCTTGAGCCTGCTATTAAATGTTGCCGATAAAGGCGCTGATGCAGGGTCAACTGCCGATGACACCAAACTGGATTGGGATTACCTAACAGCGAATGATGCAAACTTCACAGGCTTTGAAGGCTTAACCAATACTTTGGATCTAAGTATCGGCGGTAGCCTGGAGTTAGGTATCAGTACCGTGGTGAAAGCTGCGGGTACCTTCCAGATATCTCAATTTAGCGATATCGCGGTTGATGATGGCACCTTGGCATTGTTCCAGGGCGACTTAATGACAATTACCGTTAGCAATGTGCATTTATTTGTTGGTGTAGGTGCCGGTGATTTTGAATATGACGGCGATGGAAATCTGACAGGTATTAATACCGATGACGCGACTGGCTTTATAGCCAGCGGTGCCGGGTTAAATATCGCCATGCTGAGTACGGCCGCTGGTTCCTCTCCCGTTAAGAAATGGTCAGCTATTACAGCGACGATTAATAACGCTACTATCGAGGGTATTGATGAAGATATCTTTGATATTGAGCTATCCAACTTTACTGTTGCTCTAAATAGCCCTGCTGCCAACGATACGCCAAGCCCAACTAAATTGGATTGGGATTACCTCACCACTAATAACGACAATATCAGTGGCTTTGAAGGTATCACCAATAGCCTTAGCTTCTCAGTGACAGGCTTTATGACGCTGTCAATTTCTGAATTCGTTCAAATCAGAGGCGGTTTTGCTTTCTCAACCCTAACTGATGTCACCGTGACTTTGGCGGCGCCTAGTAACCTCACCAAGTTGGTTAATATCACCACCTTTGGTTTTGAAGATGTTGATGTGTTTGTAGGTGATGGCCCTTACTTTGTCGGCGAAAATGATTTTAATGACGATGCTATTGGCTTTTTACTGAAAGATGTAGATATAGCCGTTGCGTTATTTGACCCTGTAGCTGCAGCCGACACCAGCAGCTTCTATGCAGTCAGTGCCAGAGCTGAAACCATCGATATACTTGGCCTGGATTTAGGTGGTGATAGCTTCTCGCTGGATGCCAGCGGTTATCGAGTAGAAGTTAATGGCGGTAAAGTAGGGGCCCAGAAAGCCGCTATCGACTTCACCCAGTTGGCAGGTGGAAAACTGACAGTGCCTACCGGCATCACCTCTGTTGACTTTGAATACTCGACGTCGTTGCTGAAACTGGCGATTGAAAATGCGGTGTTAATCATCGATGACTTTATTCATATCGCTGGCGGTTTCTCTTTCACTCGCCAGGATAGCCTGCTAGCCACACTGAGTAATAATACAACTCGTGAGATGAAGGTACTTAGCCTGGGTGCTGGCGATGTTGATATGTTTATTGGTTCCGGTCCTTATTTTGAAGATACCAATAACGATGATGTTATTGATTACAATGACGTTCGTAACCCGGATGCGGCAGGTCTTGCGGTTGAAAGCGCCAACTTTGCCATGGTGATGATGAACCCAACCAATTCGCAAACGGTAAAATATCAGGCGCTAAAAGCCTCTGCGGATTTTGTAGGTTTTGTCGGTATCGATGAATTTAAACTGTCTGCTACCAATATTAGTATTGAGTACAACGCAGTATCTAATTCAGCCAATGCTAACGATACTGTTGTGGTTGATTTCGCCCAGACTGCTTTCCCACCGGTCGATACTGGCAGTGGTGAGATCACGTTTGATTTTAGCTCACAGATATTGCGCGCCAGTGTTGAAGAAGCTGAACTGCAAATTTCAGACTATGTGTTTATCAACGGTTCTTTAGCGTTTGAAAAAGGGCCTGTACAACTTGTCAAATTAAGTAATGGCACTACCAAGTTATCGAATACCTTAAAGGTGGGTGCTGATGGTGTCAGCATGTTCTTCGGCGCCGATGGCCCTTATTGGACAGATGAGAATGGTGATGACATTGTTGATGCTGATGAATTGAGTGACAGTGCCGTAGGTTTACAAATTACCAATGCCAGTCTGGCCGTCGCCATTATTAGCCCCGTGACTCCTAATGGTATTAAGTATATTGGTCTTAAGGCAACGTCCAGTGAATTAGGTTTTGTTGGCGTTGATGCGTTCCAGTTAGAGGCTTCAACGGCTGTTGTTGAACTTAACCTGGCAACAGGTACCGGCGTTACTGCGGCAACCCCAGTGGTTAATTTCACAGATTTTGCTGCTGAGTTTACCTCACTGTTTGATGCTGAAGATGATGGTATTACTGTTGGTGAGCTAAGGGTTCTAAATGGTGAAACTGCAGATTCGGCAACGGCCTACTCATCAGCGGTTGGTGAACTTTACTCGGACGCTGCTGCCGCTGACGATATTATTGGCCTTGACCTAATCGTAGCTATTTTGGATGTTGATGGTGATGGCGTGTTATCCGTCACCGAAGCTCAGGCCTTCCTGGCTAATGGCGGGCTTGCTGCCAGTGCTGACCTGGATGGTGATGACCGTATTGACTATGGTATGGAGATTGCCACAGGCTCAAGCTTTATTTATCTGGATGAACCCACTCGCCGTATCTTCGCTTCTGCGGATGATGTGCTGATAAATGTGGCCGAGTTCCTCTATGTGAACGGTAGTGTTGCTATCGATCTGGGTTCTCGTGAAACAGTGACTATTAATAGTGGTATCCCGGACGCACTGGGCAGCCTAATTCCAGCCAGTACGATTGACCAGATCAATACCACTCTGGCCGATCTGTCAGATGCTCTGGATACCTTGCAAACAGAACTACAAGTTCAGCTTGATGCTGCCTTAGTGACCTTGCAGACCACCATTGATAATTTGATCGATACCGTTGTACAAACCATTAAAGACAATATTAATGCTGGTGTAGAAGCGGCTAAATCGGCAGTGAATTCTACAATGACTAGTGTTCTGGATGCTGAGTCTTCCGGTATTGTTTCTTCACTGATTAGCTCACTGATAGATCCCTTGATTGATAATCTGGCTAATCTGGTTGGTGATGACACCATAAAAAGTTTATTGGAAGGCTTGCTAAGCCCGATTAAAACCTTAATTGGCGATACCCTGGATTCTGCTTTAGGGGATGCCATGACCAAGATTGTTAATCGTATTGGTAGCAGCGTAACCGGTGCGCTGGATTCCGCCGCTGGTCAAGTCGGTGCTCAAATTGATGCGGCCATAAGAAATGTAGTAGACCCACAAGTGCAACGGATTTATGTCGAGTTGGGTAGACTCTCTGCACAAGTACAATCTGCCGTTGCCCCGGTGTTTGATAAGTTGAAGGGTTTGGCCACAATTCAAATCGGTGAAGGCTTTGGTGTTCTGGAAGATGTCCAGGTTGAAGTCACAGCCATCGGCATTAGTAATGCCACTGCCTTTGTTGGCTTGCCACCTGCCGGAGGCTTTGATTTTGACAAGCCATTTGCCGAGCAAAATGAAGCTATTGGCCTGTTAATTGAAGACTTTACCATGGGGCTGGGTATCTTTAAGCCGTTAGCCAGCGAAGTACTGCCAACCTTTACCGCCGCTAAGATTGATGCCGAAACGGCCTCGTTCCGAATTGGTGATGGCAATGATGACCCTGACGATGATTTCCTCTCAATTATTGCCCAGAAGATCGATGTAGCGCTTAACCTGGGTGGTCCGGTTGTTCCTGGCGCCTCTGTTCTGGGTCAAAACGCTGTGATCGATTTTGCCACCAGCTTTGCGGCTGAGGGTGGTTATGAAGTGCAGACTGGTTCTACCACTGACTCAGTTCTACTGGACTTTACTGGCAGTGAACTTATCCTCGCCAGTATTGGTCGCGCTACTATTCAGGTTGCCGAGTTTATCTATATTACGGGTAGCGTAGCCTTGGAGAAGGGCGCCGTTGAAACCTTTGAAGTCGCAGAGGGCTTGCTGCCGATTGATGACCTGGCCGGTATTGCTGAGTTGGCGGGTCTGGATCTGGATGACTTACCGGTTGCCAATAGCATACCTGCACTGGGTGCTACTGAGACTACCGTTTCTACATTGACTATTGGCGCTTCCAATGTGAATGCCTTTGTCGGTCTGGATGGCCCTTACTGGACCTATTCAATGGATGCGGTTGCCAATGGCGGCAATGGTGATGGCCTGATCGATGAGAATGAAATTAACACCGAGGCCATCGGTCTTGTTATTGATGACTTTGACTTTGGTTTGGCGATGATGAAGCCCACCAATATTATCGACTTCAGTAAGTACTTTGCGCTAAAAGCCACCGCGGCCGGTGTCAGTATGGTTGGTGTTGAAGATGATATTGTGGTTGATGCCGAAGAGCTGCTGGTTGAAGTGAATAGTTCAACCCCAAGTATTTATGGCCTGTCCTTATTCCCGGTTATTGATTTTGCCAATACCGCCAAGTTTGCCGTGGACGAGCGCCAGAACCTGTTTGACTATCTGGCCGATGGCGATGACACCATCACTTTGGCTGAGCTGACCACTATCTTTGGTTCTGACCTGGGTGCTACGGAAGATCTGACCACCGTTGAAGAGTTGGTGACCTTGTTGGATGTGGGTGGTGCGCCGCCCGTTGATGGCAACCCAGTCCCCGATGAAAAAATCTCTGTTGACGAAGTAGTCGGCAGATTTACACAAGACTACAAAGACGCCAACGAGTCGGCCATTCTCGCCTTCGATGCAGATAACGACGAAAAATTTGATCCACTTGGCTACGAAATCAATACCGGTAATACCCCTGTCTACTTAACAATGGATTCTCAGTTAATTAAAGCTGAGGGCCGCCTTGACCTTGATATCCTTTCTGTACTGACCCTGAGCGGTAGTGTTGCCTTTGAGCTTGGCCCAACCCAAGACGTTATTCTGGAAAACGGCGATACCAAAAATGTCACCACTATGACTATCGGCGGTGCTGATCTTTCTGCCTTCGTCGGCGCCAACGGCCCTTACTGGGATGACGTGAATGAGAATGGCGAAGTCGATGATGGCGAATTAAATGGCGACGCTATTGGTCTGGCCATTACTGATCTCGATATTGGCCTGATGCTGATGGCTGCCACCGACCTGGATGACCTGGGTATTTATCTGGCCGGTAAAGCGGATATTCCTGAAGACGGTTTTGCCTTTGTTGGCGTCGATGGTTTAACCGCAGCGGGTTCACTGGGTATTGAAATTAACCTCGGCCTGGGTGATTCCGGTGTGGCTGCGGTGAATTTTGAAGAAAGTTTTGTCGGTGAATTTGCGGCTCTTGATACCAATGATAACGGCCAGTTGGATGTTGTAGCTGACAGCCTGCATGCCGATCTGGTGGCGGCAGATACCGCAGGTAATAACGACGGTATTGTTACTGAAGATGAAATCTTTGCACTGTATGACACTAATGATAATGGCTACCTGGAAGTGGGTGTTGATACCTTAACGGATTATCTGGACTCGCTGGATGTTAATGAAGATGAATTTATTAATGTACCGGGCTTCTATGTGAATACTGGCCCTGGCGGTAACCCTGTAGTACTGGATTTTGCCGCCAGTCTGGTTAGCATCAAACTGGAAGGTGAGTTGGAGCTGGTTGATGCCTTCCGCCTAAACGGTGCCTTCCTGTTTGAAGCGGATGCACAGGGCGTTAAAGTCTTTGCCAATGCCGGTCTGGCGATTGGTCCCGCCGGTGACTTCTTCGATATGCAAGCACTGGGTGTGCTGATTATCAATGGTGACGGTGTAGCCGCTGACTTTGAAGTGTCATTGGAAATTGGTGATGACCTGAGTAGCAGCCTGGACAATGCCAGCGGTGCCGATATCTCTGCCCGTTTAATTATGAATACCACCGGTATTGAGCAGAGCGTCGATATTCCCGATGAATTCCTGGAGTCATTGGCCTCGGTAGCCTTGTTAAGACTGCAAACGCAAAGCGGCGATAGCATTGATACCAATAATGACGGTGTGGTATCTGAGCTGGAGTTGCAAAATGCCAAGGCTGCTAATGAAGACTTAAAATACGTTGTTCCTGCCGCGGCACCCAGCCTGGCGACTCTGTTTGATGACCCCAGCATTTCAGATGACGAATTAACGGACCCCGGTTTCTATATCGCCATTGCCTTTAGTGCTGAGCTGACTCTGGGTGGCGCGTTTGTTATGGACGGTAAGTTCGGTCTTATCGTTACCGAAGATCGCTTTGATCTGTTAATCGGCGCGCAGCTACAGTTAGGCTCGCTGGGTGGTATGGGTGCCTCCGGTGCACTGCGTATTGACTCAGACGGTATTGTCGGTCGCTTGCAATTGCAGTTGGCAGCGGACTTTGGTGATGCCGCTGATATTTCACTGTCCGGTGATGTCTTATTTGAAATAAATACCACGGCAGCAACCCAGACGCTAACCGTATTTAACTTTGTTGATGGCGGCGGTCTGGCGCTGGAAGAAGTTGATATTGAAGTGGGCTTCCTGGTTAGGGCACAGGGTGTACTGAGTATTGGTGGCGTGTTCGACCTTAATGGTCGCGTTGATATTGTTGCCAGTGATGATGACTTTAAACTGCTTATTGCCGCCAGCCTGAATATTGGCCCACTGGGTTCTATGAATGCATCTGGCTCACTGCTGGTCAATGACCAGGGTGTTGTGGGTCGACTGGTATTAACACTGGATGGTGATTTAGGCGCCAGTGTGGGTATCCGCATTACCGGTAACTTCCTGTTCCAGGTCAACACCACCGGTAGCAGCGTTGATCTTGAAGTGCTCGACTTTGATGCCAATGGCGCTATCTTGCCGGACCCACGTCTGGTTACGATCGACACCGGTTTCTTGATTCAGGTTGAAGGCCAGCTTGAATTTATCAATATGATTACCGCCGAAGCCTCGCTGATTATTAGCGTGACTGACGATGAGTTTTATCTTGGCGGTACCGCCTCTATTGATATTGCGGGTCTGTTAAGTACCGATCTGGCACTGAATGCCCTGATCAGGGATGAGGGTATTGCCTTCCAGGCAGCGGTTAATGTCGATGCATCCATCTTTGAAATTATTACCATTGATGCCGGCGGTGTATTGCGACTCAGCACCTTTAATACTGATCGAACTATTGATGGCCAGTTATATGATGCCAATTCCTTCCTGTTGGATTTGGATGGGGAAGTAGCCTTCCTGGATGTGCTGAAATTTAAGTCGGGCTTTAAAGTACAAGTGGGCGGCGGCACCTTTACCCATGACGAAGGTAGCCGAGCCACCAAACCCACAGGCTCTGATGCCATCGTAAACGATGGGGAATGGGCAGTAAGCTTTAACTCTAAAATTGATTTATTCGGTATTGTGAGTCTGGATGCCGATGGTTGGTTTAACAGTATTGGCCACTTTGCTGTTGGGCTTGGCGGTGAAATGGTAATCGGTACCCGTTCATTCGGGATTATCGGCGACTTTGATATTACAGCCCATTATCTGGGTGCCAATGATGTCTTCTTCGGCGGTTCTGCATCCGCCAAAGTAGTGCTGTTTGGCTTCCAGTTAGCGGGTGTTGGCGTTAGCTTCTCCTATGACGGTATTAGCGGCCTGATTAAAATCACCGGTAGAATTGAACTGGACTTCTTCCTGTTCAGTGTGGATGTATCCGCCACCTTCTCCATTGGTGTATTTAAACTGCCACCACCTGTATTCCTTGCCGGTAGCACGAGTAACGACAAGCTTGAAAATGGCAGCCGCGTAGATAGCGACGGCAAGCTCTATTTGAATATGGGTGATACCGGCGATAACCGCTCTCAGTACCGTGACCTTCAGGAAAGCGAAGCCGATGAGCCCTATATCATCAAGCATGTTGGTGGTACTGAAGGCAATGAAACCGTTGATGTTACTGCCTTTGGTCGTACCCAGCGCTTTACCGGTGTCAGTGAAATTATTGCCAACGGTGGTTCCGGCAATGACATGATTATCCTGAAAGAGGGTGTACTGTCTAAAGCCACGATTGAAGGTGGCGCTGGTAATGACTCGATACTGATTGAATCAGCGGGTGCTGGCAGTGTAATCAACGGTAATGAGGGCGATGATTATATTGAGATCGGCAGTGCCGTTACTTCCAGCTTTACCCTGACCGGTGGCCCAGCCAGTACCGGCAGTTCGGATGATGATTATATTCTCGGTGGTGCCGGTAATGACATTATCAATGGTGGTGATGGCATTGACACCCTGGTCGGCCGTGGCGGTATCGACACTATTGATGGCGGCGGTGATGCCGACTCCATCGTTGGTGGTACCGGTGCTGATATCCTGTTTGGTGGTGACGGTGGTGATACCTTCCGCTGGGCATCCGGTGATGGTATTGATACCACCATTGCGGGTGAAGCCGGTGACGATACTCTGGTGATTGTACGGGGTGATAATGATGATAATGGTACCGTATCAGCCAATGGTGCTGACGCTATTACCATTAACTGGGTTGGCACCGAAGCGGGCCTAATGTCAGCCACATCGATTGAAGGTCTGGAGATTGATCTGGCAGAAGGCAGCGACAGTTTAATCTTTAATGATCTGGATGGTAGCGGTGTTAATCGCCTGATGATTGATACCGGCCGCTCCGCTGATCCAAGAAGAGATGGTTCTAACGGTGATGGCAGCAGTGACCGGGTAGAAATTTATGGTGGCGCTGCTGCCGATGAGTTTACCCTAAGTACTCTGGTCGAAACGGTTGATCTTGAGATTCTGGAAAATCCGGAAGATGCTACGCCAACGGCTTATACCGTGACCCAAAGAACTGTTGAGCTTGCCAGAGATGGTGCCTATGTTGTGTCGGCTTCAATCCTGGGCGGCAAATGGAGTGAGAACGACGAGCTAATTATTCACGGTGCCGCTGGCGATGATAGCCTCAATGCCGCGGGTGTTGAATTGCAAATGATCCGCATGACCTTAAATGGTGATGCGGATGACGACGTGTTAATCGGTACGCCTTATGCCGACAGTCTAAACTCCGGCACCGGTAGTGATACGGTTACCGGTGGTATCGGCCAGGATATCTTTACCGATACCAGTACCTCAGCGTCAGATATCGACACCCTGGTAGAAACCATGACTCAGGATGTGTCACTATTTGATGATTACTTTATCCACGGCCAAATTCTGGGCGATGATGGCGGCGCCTTCTTTAAAGGCGATAGGGCGCTAGAAGCGCAGCAAGATGTGCTCGATCCTTTGTTCCCGGTTCCTTATATTGATGCCCTGCAAGATCGCGGTGATGTGTATGCGGCCACCTATGGCGACAACCAGCCAGTAGAAATTGAAGTGCTGACCAAAGCCGATGGCGTAACCCCGATCTTTACCCGCGCCATTTTGACCGGTTCCAGTGATAACAATATTATGGTGATCGGTGATTTTGATAACACCATTACCGTTGCTGGTACCACCTATACGGTTGCGCCCTGGACCGGTGAAGTAACGCTGGATAATGTGGGCAACGGCGGCGGCGGTGATGGTGCACCACTGGGTGATACCTTAAACGAATACTATATTGTTAATCTGTTAGACAATATTCCAGCCAAAGTCTTTATCACTGATATAGGCTCAAGCAATGGCAGCGGTGGTTGGAGTGAACTGTATGTTTACGGTACTGACAATTCCGATGCGGTGACTTTACTGGGTGCAAGACAGGGTGCCGATGAAGTAGGTACGGTTATCTTTGGCGACCGCTATGGTTCAGGTCTGGTCCAGAAAACGGTTTATAACGGTAGCTCTTTAGTACCGGTTTATTACCAGTTAAGCGGTGGTGAACGCATCCAGAGAACCGATGCTGATGGCAAATTAATTTATGACCTGACCGCAGGCGTAACTCCAGCCACCGGTGCAGTGCCTATTTATTTAGAAACCACCGTTAATACCGGCGACCCGGTAATGGTATTTGAAGATAATGCCAACCGCGCCGAAGTGGTATTCCGCAACCTGGATCGTCTAACCGTTAACCTGTTGGGTGATGACGATACCATTCTGGTAGAAGATACCGCCGCAGAGACAATATTGCGTATGGGCACCGGTCTGGATATCGGTATTGTGGGTGTGGTTCCACAGATTAATGACCCCGGAAATATCTCGCTGGAATTCCCACTGGGTGTGCCCATTGTTGATACCGATAACCTGAGTAACGGTAACTCCCATGTCACTGTAGTTTATGGTGGTACTGGCAATGATGAGTTTGAAGTTAACCATAACTCCGCCAAACTCTACCTCTCCGGTGAAGCGGGGGATGATACCTTTATTATCAACACCTTCCTGGTACTGACCGATGAAGAGACTCAGGATATTGCCAACCTGACCACCTTATTTGGTGGTGCCGGTAGCAACCGTTATACCTACTTACAAAATGCGCCAGTCTTTATCAGTGGTGGTACCGGTCTGGATACCGTGGTGATTAACGGTACACCTATCGGCGATCTGTTTATTGTGACGGATAAATATGTGGTCGGTGCCGGTCGCGTTGTTTACTTCACCGGTATTGAGCGACTTGAAGTCAATGGTGCTGGCGGCGATGATGAAATTTATATTCTCAGCTCTTCTGACCAGCTGGAAATCAAAGTGCGCGGCGGTAGCGGCAATGACCAAATTAATTTAGGTGGCGATCCACCACCGCTGGTATTTGATCCCCCGGAGTTTAGCTATCAGCCACCGGTTTATCAGGTGCAGGATCCTCCGGTTACTCAGGTAACTGACTATATTGCCAACTTTGGTAAAGTGAACTTTAGGTTTAATAGCTGGTGGTACTTCGATACCCATAATACCGATGATTTAATTGATGCGGTTGCCTCGTATATCAATTTCCGGATGAGTTTGCTGTCTGCTAACTTGCCGGGGCTGCGTTTGGCAAATGGTGAAACCGCACTGAGCATTGCCCAGCAGATAGTCGGCAGTGGTTCAGTGGTTGTAGAGAATCGCTATCGCTTCCTATTGTGGGGCCGCGAGAGCACCTTTAAGGTCAACCTGAACTCGATTGCGATGGAATACGATAAGCAGGTATTGCCACCGCTAAGAACCGTTGTTCCTGATCGGGTATTGGTTGATCCACCGCCGTTTGCCTTTAAGCAAGATGCGGTCTTTACCCTGGATGATATTAAGGGGCGTATCACTATCGATGGTGGCCTTGCCTTTGAATCAGCAGGTGATGAGTTGGTAGTTCATGCCGAAGGCGCAAGCTCAGCGCTAGTCGGTGAATTACTACAAACTACCTTGCCAAACCTGGCCGGTGAAGAATTCCAGATTTACCGTAATGGCGGTAATGAAATCTATGTATCCCTAGACCCTGCCTTTAGCAGTGGTAGCGAAGTGCGCTCCTTCTACAGCAATGGCGCCACCGTTAACGAACGTATTTACTCGCTGGCTGCAGCACTAAATGCTGGCTTTACGGAAAAAACTGAAACCGGTCTGGTGGAAGTGTATCGCTTTGAAGTGACCGCAGAGGCGCAAACTAATCTGCTGAACCATGCCGGCCTGCCATTACCACAATCGGTAGTGAATAAACTGGATGCACTATTGGGTCAGTTCTTTGATAGTGAGGCCGATTTTACCAATGCATTGGCCGGTGAATTAACCACCACTGAATACAATCAGTATGTTGCGGTGATTCTGTCAGAAGTGGCTGAACTGGTGGTTGATGCCAGCGGTAACCCGGTGCTGGAAACCGGCATTGTTGGCGTCTTTGAAACGCTTTATACACAAACCAGCGTTGATGTTGATCGCTATCGCATCACGTCTGCCATACAAAATGTTATCAGCAGTTCGGTCAATGCCACGGCGGCCGCAAAACTCACTAGCCTGATTGGTCAAACCTACCAGGATGAGCAGAGCTTCCATGTGGCTCTGGTAGGCTTGCTGGCCACCAATGAGATTGACTTATATGAAGCGGCTATCTTTGATCTTGCCGAGTTCCAGGAAGCATCTGATACCCGTACCTTCTATAGCTTAAACGGTTTGGGCCTGGGTACCGGTACTGCACTGGATGGCACGCTGTTTGAAGGTGTTGAGTATGGCAACCTTGAGTCCATGATCATCTTGTTAGGTGATAGCGCTGATCGCTTCACTCTGACAAATTCTGGCCCGGTCTCTGTGGAGTTATCAACGGCCGGTGGTAACGATGAAATTAATATCATCAATATCGGTGGTGATGTTCGGGTTATGGCCGGTGCCGGTGACGATACCATTAACGTCAGCGATGAATTATCACTGGAAAATATTACCGGCAATCTAACCGTAGAAGGTGATACCTACTATGTAGAAACGGTGACCAACACTTTATACGATCCGTCGATCCCCATCCCTGATTCTGACCCGGTTGAGTCATTGCATGATGCGGTACTTAATGCTGGCCTGATGGTGTTTATTAATAGTGCACCGTTTGGCGCAGGCTATACCACCTATAGCTTTACCGATGCCGGTGGCAATACCACCTTTTATGCTCGTCAGGATCTGGCCCCCTTAGTGTTCCGCGCAGGGCCGGGTAATAGTGAACTATGGGTACGCCCTGTGGACCTGGATGCAGTGACCGGTCAACTGCAAGAAGATGAAGTGCAGCTGGTTGAAAACGGCTCGCCCATTTGGCGTGATACTGATGGCAATCGAGTAGAGTGGAACCCCGATGCGTCTGGCGCCTGGGACCAATTCCCGATTCAGCTACTGGATTACAGCAATGCCTCGCTGGTAACACTGTTGGATGCCAACCCATTTACTATTTTCAATAATGCCTTTGGCTTGATGGACTTCTTTGACAATTTAATCAAACAGGAAATCCTCAGAAGTATTGCGCCCTGGTTGATTCCGGTTAATCGTGTGATTACCGATGGTAAGGTGCTGACCTCTTCAGAAATTACACTGGCCACAGCGGCCGCTGGCAATGACACCTTAAACCTGATTAATAGCGCCGGTGTGATTTCTACTAACGGCACCTTGACCAGTGATCAGATTCTAGGCTTGGGCGTTGGCTTTACTACCAGCTATGAAGGGATTGAAACACTTAATATCGAATTAGGTACACAGGCCGATAACTTTACCGTTGAGTCCACCCACAGCAATGTAACTAATATCTTTGGCTATAACTCTGCGGATAACTTTATTGTTAAGAGTATTGCCGGTACCACCAATATCTATGGCGGCAACAGCAACGATACGCTGACTGTCAGTAATGATGCCAACCGCCTGCAAGCGATTAATGCGACGCTGAATTTCTTCGGTAACAGCGGCAGCGATACAATTAATGCGGATAATAGCGGTGCGGTAGCCAGCGCAACATTAACCAGTGATGCGGCGGCAGGGCGATTAACGGCCAATAAACTCAGCGGCTTGAATATGTTGGGTGGTGAGATTAACTACTTTAGCTCTGAAGATATCAATATTACTTTGGGCTCTGGCAATGACCTGTTGTCGGTTATCAGTATTCATGCCGGTACCACCGATATCGATAGCGGCAGCGGCAAAGATACCGTGATTGTTGGCAGTGATAGTCAAACACTGGCGGGTATTATTGGCACGCTGACCATTGATGGTGCCGACAACAATCAGGATGCGCTGATTATTGATAACAGCGGTGCCACTGCACAGCAAAGCGGATTGCTAACGGACACACAATTTACCGGCTTTGGTATGGCGGGTGATATTAGCTTTAGCCGCTTTGAAAATGTGACCGCTCAAACCGGTTCTAATATTGATAATCTGACCATCAATACTCAGGGCTTAATTAATGAGTTAGTGGCCGACACTGGCGCCGGTGCTGATATTATTGATGTACTGGCCGATAACGGTACCGGTAATGTGACGGTGCTTGCCGGAGCCGGTGCTGATGTGCTGGATGTTGCGGTGAATAACTGGAGCGGTGATTTCAGTATTAACTCCGGTAGCGGTCTCGATATTATTGATTACATCATTACCGGCATTAGCAATACCTCAAGTATTGATGTTGATGATCGTGCGGCCAGAGTCGATGTAACTTTACTGGGCCGGATGAATAACTTCAGGCTGGATGCTGATGACGGTATTGCTGACTTGAATATGTTGGTTGATGCCACGGTCTCTTCTGCGGATAGTGTGACCGCAGCTATTATTGTTGACCTGGGCGCGCAGGATGCCTCAGATGTTGATCTTGTTATAACCGACGACTCGCTGATTGAAACCATGACCCTTGCTACCGGGGCCGGAGCTGATCTGCTTAAGCTGGACCTTGCCGGTAATATTGTTGCGCTGGACTCTGCTGTTCCTGCCTTGCGTGTATTAACCGCCGATGGTCAGGATACTATTTTGACAACCCTGACCGGCAATATTGAAGGCGCCTATTTTGACGGTGGTTTTAATGCCGATAATTATCAGTTCAAGATTTACGGCACTGCCACTGGCGATATCGAAATTAACGATACCCTGGCTACCGATGAAAACTCAGCGGGTAACTCTCTGGTAATTAGCACCGAAGACGAACAGGCTGTGGATGACTCGTTCTTATTCCGCACGGGCCTGTTATACCGCTACGATGTGCAGCAGCGGATTGATTATCAAGGCTTTACCGCCTTGTCACTATCAACCTATGGCGGCAACGACAGCTTTGTATTTGATGATACTCAAACATTGATTACGGTGGATGCAGGTGCTGGTGATGATACCTTCCAGGTAGGCCAGGTATTCCAGTCGCCACGGGATGAACTCTCCGGTCTGGTCAGTGGTGATACCTATCTAACTTACCTGACTACACAGGGCTATTTATCTAACGGTATTAGTGCGGCAACCACACTGGTAGGTGGTGCCGGTAACGATAGCTTTACGGTCTACAGCAACCAGGCCACACTCAATCTCCAAGGTGGCGCTGATAACGATAACTTCCTGGTACGTTCATTCGTACTGGTTGATCCGGATGACCCTAATGCACCAATTACCAATATCAATGGTGGTGATGGTGCCGACTATATTTCTTACGCGGTAAATTCACCGGTGCGCATTGCCGGCGGTGACGGTCTGGATTCATTAACGATTATCGGTACTGAATTTGCCGATGACTTTGTAGTGACTGATGAAGGCGTCTTTGGTGCTGGCCGCTATACCAGCTATGAAAGTATTGAGCAGCTAGTGGTCGATGGTTTAGAGGGTAATGATGAGTTCTTTATCTTCAGTACACCTGCCGGTACCGAGCTGCAACTGATCGGTGGCCTGGGCTCCGATATCTTTAATATTGGTGATGGCCCATCCGGCGATGAAACCTCGGTAGTGGCCGATGATCTGGAAGGGCATAACACGCTGATTCAGCATACCGCTGAGGATGTGGTTAGAACCCTAAGTGCGAAAGTCCTTGATGAAGATGAAGCCGGTGTGCGCATTGTACAAATCAGTGCGGGTACCACCTTGTTTGAAGATCCTACCGACGTTGCTGGCTCTGCAGCCACAGAATTTGGCGCATTGGCAGAAGTGCAATATGCCGTGGTATTAACCCGTCCGCCCAAAGGTGTGGTGTCATTCTCTGCCATTCCTGCCGGTGCTGATGATGCACAGGATGCGCGCTCGGATAACAACCTAATATTGCCGCAAGGTCTGTTGCTCAATGGCAGTGACGATGGTGTGACCCTATTGTTTGATAACACCAACTGGTTTAAACAACAGATTATTACGGTGACAGCACCTTATGATGGCGATGCCTTTAATGACGGCGTTGAAGGTATACTGTCCTATGAAATCCAGCACAGCATTGTAGAAGATGGTGCGGTTGATGGTGATGAGTATGACAATGTAGAAGTGAATAGCTTTGTGGTTAATGTGGTTGATGCCCAAACCGCATCGGTGGTGGTGATTCCTGTACAGGAACAATTAATTGCCGGTGAGCTGGATACATCAGTAGGGCAGCTTAACTACGCGGCTGGTTTTGATACTTATCAGTTGCTGTTGTCACAGCGTCCGGATGCGCCAGTAACGGTTAACCTCAATGCCTATATTCAGCAGATTGTTAACCCGCTGGATGGCCAGACCATTAATATTACCCAGTTGGGCACCAGTGTTGATTTCGTTACCTTCGATGGTAGTAATTGGTCAGACCCGGTCACTATTACAGTGAGCGCTGTGGATGATGATCTGGTAGAAGGTATTCACTTTAGTCGTATTGAACATAGCGTTACTAGCAGTGATGCCGACTTTAATAATGTGGCTGTCGATAATGTAGAAGTACTGATTGGTGATAACGAAGTTCAGGATATGATTTTCCTTGAAACCAACGGCGGCACCATCGTTACTGAAAGAGCCCAGGAAGTCATCTATGTTGAAGGTCAGTTATTAGGTGATAACACCGGTAGCAGTGGTGCATGGGTGGTTAAAGGTACCTTCGGTCTGCCTGAAATTGGTGAAAACCGTAAGAACAATACCTTTGCTACCGCACAAAATCTGGATGCCTCTGAATGGGGTGTTGAACCTAATGCGGATATTAAAGATTCCAGCACCATCCCGCATATCAGTGTCACTGGTGAGTTAGAAGGCTCTGCGGATTTCTACAGCTTTGTTGTTACTCAGGATATGATTGACGATGCCGGCGCCTCGCTAACCATTCATCTGGATATCGATTATGGCTACCAGCGCGGTGATGATATTTGGTGGCGCAGTGAAATTAATCTGTACCGCGATACCGGTGATCAGCAAGTTGGCGCGCAAAACTACTTTACTGACCGCGCCGCACGGATTAATGGTCAATTCGACAGCAGCGGTAGTGAAAGTTACTACAGCGATGATTTCCTCTCGGTCAATATTACTACTGCCGGTACCTATGTGGTTGAAGTGACCAACCGTTATAACTGGTATATCAGCCGCTCTGAAGGCTTTAAGTTTGGCTTGCCTGATGGCGCCAGCTATGAATTGCAGGTGTCGGTAGAAGAGCATGCCAATTCAGCCTGGGCCTTTACCCCTGAAAGTGTGCTGGAAGATGAGAGCGGTAATAACTCAGGCCTTGGTAGCAATATCGATACTTCCCCTGGCAGCAGCGAAGCTGATAATTGGTTTACTTTTGCCAATGCGAAAATTGGTGATGAGGTTGCCAGTGATATCGCCGGTTATCTGGGTATCGATTCGTCCACCCCATACACCACGATTCGCGGTGGCGGTAACGGCACCATTGACCGTTACAACTTTGATATTGATAGCGCCATGATCAGCGCCGGTGGCACCGTGTTTAGTAATGACTCGCTACTGAGTAACGAGCCATGGCTGTCGGCTAATACTTTCCAGTTAGAAGGTGTAGCGATTGAAGGGCAAACCTTAAGCGGTACTATTTTGGTGAATAAGCCAGGGCAGTCGGCGCATACCACCTTAACCATTAGCAACTACCTGGTTGATGCCAATCTTTCACTGGCACAAAACCTGGCTAATGCCGTTAACAATAATGTGAATAATGGTGGTGCGATTGTTGCCACGGTTAATAATACTGGCGATGAAGTGACACTGGCTGGTAGTGACAATGTGGCGTTCTACTTTATCAGTGGTCCGCAAATTACCCTGACTCAGCCTGAGAGTCCGGTGATAGCGAATACCATTATTATTAATAACCATGATGGCAACAGTGATGTCACATTTACCGATGCGACTATCAGCTTTAATAGTACGGTTGAAGTGGGTGATACCTGGTTTATCCAAATTGGTAATACCACGGTTTCCAAAGAGATTGAAAATGGTTCAGATAACTTGGCGGCGTTATTTGACGGTGAAATTTCCGGTTTGGATCGCAATGGTGCGGTACTGGAATACTCTGGCAGTGCTGAGGCGATTTCTATCTGGGTTGTCCATACTCGCGATAGCCAGAATAGTGAGAATACACCTGCGGCTACACTAATTGGTACACCAGAAGCCATCGGCGCTGACCAGACTTTGATAATTGACTTTGGTAGCGCCGAGGTTAACTACTACGGTGAAGACTGGACCTTGACCATTACTGATGGCGATAGCAGTACCGTCTTTAATGAAACGATAACCACTGACAATAGCGTATTTACCCGCGCCGCTATTTTATTAGCACTGGAAACTCTGCTGGATGCCGCCGGCCACGCAACTGTTGTGGGTAGCGATGGTTTCACGATTACCGTACCCACTGGTGAAGGTTTCAGCTACTCAGTGGCTATCAGCTACAGCGGTGTGACAGCCCCGGTTACCAGCAACAGTGCGGTTGAAGTGATTGAAATACCCGGCAATGCCACCGTGGGCACCGTCTGGTTATTTAACGACGGCACTACCGATACCACCTTTACGGTTGCCGATACCGGCAGCCTGAATGATTTTGCTGAGTCCTTTGATGCTGCCTATACCGGTGTTGATTATGTGATTGATGGCGACTACCTGATTATCGAAACCAGTGGCGCTACTTTGCAGCAGTTGGCTAGCGGCCTGACAGATGCAGCGATTACCGGTGGTACTGCGCAAATCACTTCATTGCCTGCTCATGGCAATGGCAATACGCTGGCGATTACCGTGATAGCCAATCGCCTGGCGGGCGCTGGTGATACTCCGATTGTGGTGAACTTTGTTTCCGATGGCAGTGCTTGGGATCTGGCGACGGGTAGCGGTTATAACCTGGGTGATTATGCGCTGGATAATAATGGCAACCTGAGTACTACCTTGGGCCATAGCGATCTGGATATTACCGGCTACGATTTTGTGGATGTTGACAGCTTTACTGCTGTGACTACCACCACCAGCACCAGCTATGGTACGGCCATTATTGACAAACCTGTCGCGGCTTTGGCTGATGGCAAAACACTAACAGTTGATATTAATACGGTAGCGCATACCTTTACTTACAATAGCGGCGCCTGGTCTGCCAGTTCACCAGCAGGCTTTAGCCTGGTTGAAGTGAGCGGCCAGTTTGAAATAACTGCGACGGTTGCCGGTACTGAAATTACCTTGGCCAACGCCGTCTATGATGCGGCTGGTGATAATGAAGCTCTGGCTTCAACCAGTGCGCCACTATTACCGACACTGGATCTAGCGGCACTGGATGGAGCTGGTTATACCGATGGTGACCAGCTAGTCGTTAATATTACGGCCGATACTATACCGGCCGAGTTAATCTTTGTTCGCAATGGTGCTGGCTGGGATAATTCCGGTGACTATGCCTTAAGTGCTGCGGGTGTTATTTCCGATACCACTTCTGACCTGACTGCGATTGTGTTCACCGATGCCAGCTTCCAGCCTTTAAGTGCCTTTAGCAGCTCCACTGCAGGCATTAGCAATCTGAATATCTTTGGTGCTGCGCTGATTGCTATGACGGATATCAATCAGTCCCGCGATGATGTGCTAACCATTGTATTGGCCGACACCACCACATTGGTTTTTGATGCGGCCAACGGTGTTTCAACGAATTGGGGTAGCGATGGTGACTATAGCCTGACCAGAAATGGTAATAGCTTTGAGTTAAGCCATAGCAGCAATATTGCTATTAGCCTGACATCGGCCAGCTACAGCTTTGATAGCAGCGCCATCTTTGTGGCACAGAAAGTGGTGATGGGCACGATTGATATCGGTGCTTTCCAGTTGGTTGAAGATGGCGAGGTGAGCAGTGCTGCCACTGCTGTTGGCCTGATTGATATTATTGATACCTACCTGATTGCTGAAGGTAATGATACGGTACAGTCCGCTGACGGTACTGCGGTCTATGTTTATGACCAGGGTAATGACCTTAATAGCGTTGCCGAAACACTGACCTTTGCCGCTGCTGTTAATGCATCAGTAGCCAATGGTCAAATCAGCTATCAAGTGACTGCTGCCAACGATGATCTCTATATTGTGGACGTGGACTTGTCGGATTTATTCGATGGCTTTGCCAATAATGTAGAGTGGGTGGTTGAGCTTGCTGGCAGCAGCGCTACCGTAACGCTGACTGAAACCGGCTCACCAGCGGGTGTTAATTATGCGGCGCTGTTGGCAGACCTTGAACTTGCCTTTGCCGGTTTTGATTTTGAATTAGTCGATAGCAATAACACGCTGCGAATTACGGCTAGCGATGATTCTGCCTTTGCTGCTGACACCGTGGATATCTATGTGGCCAGCTCAGTTACCAGCAGTGATATTGACGAGTTTGTCGATGAGCTATTTACTCGCTATGAGAAAGACTTCCAGACTATTATTGCTACCAATAATCAGGTTTGGACGGTCAAAATCGATGGTGTAGAAATTACCAGCTATACCGTGAGCCTGGATCTTAATGCCAACAACCCAACGATTGATTTGGTATTGAATGCCTTGAAGTCGCAGTTGGAGTCAGCAGGTTATACCGTGGCATTAATTGGCAGCGATAATAGAACCTTACAAATCTCAGGTTTGAATGACACCACCGTTGATATCTCTACCAATATCAACGGTGTGGGCGCCTTATTTGATCTTGATAATGTGAGAGAGACTCGTCAGTTATTATTTAACTTTAATAACCTGTTCTTTACCGAGTCTTATTATGTAACCAATACCCCTTACCTGATTGTTTATGAGCAAATCAGTTTGGCCGATCGCGCTGGCAGCATTGCGGAGTTGACCGTTGAATTGGCCGATCTATTAGCGGATCTGCCGGCTGCTGTTCGCGCTTCTTTTGTTCAGTATATTCAGCAGGTTCAGACTGAAGTTATTAGCGGCATGGTGCTTAACCCTGTGGCCGTAGCGACTAATACTGATCCTTATATCCAGCATGTCTTTAGCACGGAAGGTGTCTATGTGGTTGAGGTGGGTGATATTGAATATCTGAGTCGCGAATTAAATATCAACGGTGCTCTGTTTGTTGATGACTTTAATTACTTCTGGGGTGGCGTGTCTGCAGGCACTTCCTACAACCTGAATGTGTCTTTGCAGCATCATGAAGTGAATCCTGATAACCAGACGCTGGTGGGTAAGCGTATTCGTATCGTCTCAGGTAATGGCCTTGATGCAGAAGGTGTGATCGACAGCTTTATCGCTTATGGTCCTAACGGTGAGAAACTGAATCAATTTACTATCAATAGCTTTGATGCCCGCTGGGATCTGGTTGATGCCCAAAGCCGTTATGAAATCTTTGATGACACTGGTGTCGCCTATGCTGGTAATGCCGATTACCAGATCTATCTGGATAATCTGGGTGATAGCTATACCGTGGCACTCACACAGCAGTCAAGCAGCCTGATTACTGTAGAAGACTTGTCCACGCCGAGCTTTAATGTTGATGAAGCCTTTACCACCGGTGGTGCTTATGACCAAATCCAGACTGCTTCGGTTATTGATGGCAATGGTGTGGTTACAGTTGTTGCGCTGGACGATACGATTATCGACGGCGGTGACTTGCAGGTGTTTGCCCCCGCTGAGCAACGTATTAACCAGATCCGCGGCCCAATCAGCATTGATGGTGGTGCTGCCAGCGCCAGCTACAACAATCTGAATAACCCTGTGTTATTACCGGGTGAAACCAATAGCCCAATTCTAAACGGTACCAGAGCTGCGGCGAGTGTTGCCGGTGATCAAGACAACTTATTATCAGCTAATCCGATCGGCGAAATGATTACGCGCGCTGAACTGGAGGCCTTCCTTGCTACCGTCAGCGCCGATGATTACTCCATCCTCGCGGCCTATCTGGCAGAGAATCCAGACCTGATGGTCTTTGCCACCTTTGTCGATGAAAATATCGATTACTTCGATATTGAAGCGGATCAGGACTTTGAAGGTTTTGACCCAAGAATTAACACCTCACCTTATGAGTTAGGTCTGGTTAATATCACGACTCGCCAGATTGTTGATCAATTTGAAATTCTGGCAGTGGTTGGCAACCGTGTCATTCTCAGTGATAACTGGTCAGCCGATTATGACGGCAGCGCCGATTACTACTTCAGCCCCATCAACAGAAACGAGTTGGTGATTGAAGCAGACCAGGTCGATACACTGAATGTAAACAATAGCGGTAGCCCTGCGGATGAACTGGGTGTGCTAACCGATAGCACCTTAACCGGCTTTGGTATGGGTGACGATATTGTACTGGCGGGTATTAGCATTCCTGGCGGTATTCGTTACAACAACCTTGAAGCCCTCAACCTGTTCCTGGGTAGTGGTGCTGATAAGCTGATTATTGAGTCTACACATACCGGTACTACAGCGGTCTATACCGGTGCCGGTGATAGCGATATTCAAGTGAAAACGATATCTGGCCATACCACCATTTACCAGCAGAGCGATGCAGTAGCCGTTAGCAACAATGTACTGACAATAGGCAGTGATGACGGTCTGGTTGATCAGATTCTTTCGCTGCTAACGGTTATCGGTGACGACAATGGCAATAACAGCGTTATCCTTAATGATAGCGGTGATACTAACGATAATGAGTTGTTAGTGACCGATAGCACCGTCACCGGTTTGGATATGCCCAGTGTTCAGGAGCAGTTTGTATTAGAGGTTCAAGCGCAAGTCGGTAATTTCCTATTAAGTATTGATGGCGGCAACACGGGTATTATCCTGCCATGGAATGCCACAGCAGCGATGGTAGCCGATGCCGTTAGCCAGCTAACCGGTGTGGCTTTGAATGAGATTCTGGTTAGCCTGCTAGTTGGCACTGCTGATGATCAGGTTAAAGAATATCAAATCACCTTTATTGGTGAGTCTGCCGGCGTCAATATTGTAGATATTGCTGCCATTATTCCAGCGCAGAATGCACTGGCCTTTGCTAACGAGTTTACTTTAGTAAGCAGCGAAAACGGTGGCGATTATATTATTACTGTCGATGGTGTTGACCATATAGCGCCCATTGCCTGGAATACCAGTGCCAGTGAGATTGCGACGATTATCAGTGACCTGATTAACCAGACAGGCTTGGTGGTAACTGCCCAGGTAGAGGTGAGCCCGCTGGATAATTCGCGCCGCTATGTGATTACCATCGATCCTCTGTACTTAAACGATGGCAGCTTGTTTGTTGTACCTGATATCAGTGTTAGTTCTGTTGGTAGCTTCGCTGTTGATTCTTCGGTGCCCAACCAGTTTGCACTTAGCCTGACGAGTATCGCTACTGGTGAGTACTTGCTGGTATTAAGAGACGATAATGGCGTCACTGTTGATCAGGTAGCCTTGGCCTGGAATGCGACCACAACAGCCATTGAAGAAGCCATAGCCGCCTTATTGTTTGATAATGATGCTACCGACCTGACTGCTGTTGTTGATAGTGCCTTAACTGCAACTGACAAAACCTATACGGTCACTTATAGCGGCCCCATTACTGACTTCTCTAAGTTGGCCGCTACCCATAAGTCTTTAACCCTGATTGATAGCACCGCCTTCTCAGCCCAGGCTGCTATTGAATACAGGGCTCAGGGTGCTACAGAAACAGCATTGAACCCCATGCAAACCATTACCGTAGGGACGGGTACAATTACGCTGACGATTTACTCCGCCGATGGCAGCACCGTTATGGGTAGCGTTAACTTTGATGCTAACAGTGTCGCTGCAGCGGGTAATGATTGGTATGACCAGCTCAATCTGCTGTTTAATCCTAACAACAGTGATGAGCGTCGCAGCCAGTTCCCTGAAACCAATAACTTTGGCTTAGTCAAAGTGGGCAATGTGTTTATCTTTACCTTGCAGGGTGAATATGCGGATTACCGAATTGATGCCAGTGATATTAGTGGCGATGCCGTGCTGGCCGACCGCGCTTACGGTATTAACTACTACGGTGTTGATGAACTAACGATTAACCTGGGTAGCGGTAACGATATTGTTAATGTGCATGCGACCAACAACGGTACGGTTACCAATATCAATACGGCAGCGGGCGAAGATGAAATTTATATCAGCTCTGACGCCGCCAACGACTTTGTCAATGGTGAAACAGCTCACGGAACACTTGACGGTATTAATGGCCTGCTGAATATCGATGCCGGCGCCGATATTAACAAACTCTATATCAGCGACTTCGATAGCACCGTTGCCGATAACGCAACATTCTCTAACGGCTTGATTTCAGGTCTGGCCAATGGCGATATCACTTATACCGCAAGCAACGGTGGTAACTTTAATAATGACCTGGTGATTTGGTTAGGCCAGGGCAGTGACATAATTACGATCAATAGTCTCTACCTTGAAGATATGGCAGTGACAACGCTCTATGCCAATGAAGGTAATGACACCATTATCGTTACGGCTGACGACAACCTTGCCGTTCCTGCTCACGAGGTATTAGCAGGCCGTGCTGGTATTGATGCACTTGAAATCATTGAAGGTCGTCGTTTGAATATCTTTGGCCAGACCGGCGCCGATACGATCAACGCATCCACCGCCAATATGGCCATCCGTGTCTTCGGTCAGGACGGTGATGACATTATCTTCGGTGGCTCCGGTGACGATGTGCTTTACGGTAATACGGATAATGATCGCATTTACGCCGGTGCCGGTAATGACAGAGTGTTCGGTAACGAAGGTCACGATACTCTGGATGGTAATGAAGGCAATGACCTGATCCTTGGCGGTATCGGTGATGACATTATTCGCGGTAATGAAGGTGAAGATACCTTATTCGGTGATGCGGGCAATGACATTATCTTTGGTGATCAGGGTAGTGTTGAGGACGATTCCGGCAATGACATCCTTGCCAGCGAGCTAGATCAGCTGGGTTTAATTATTAATAGCGATACCACCGTTGTAGCCGTCGATACCATTGATGGTGGTTTGGGCAATGACCGTATTATTGGTGGCCTGGGTAATGATCTGATTGAAGATGCCAGCGGCAATAATGTGGTGCTCGGCGACCTGGGTGAGCTTTACTACGACGCTGGTTTGCTAACACTGGCCAGAGCCAATAACAGTGCTGGCGGTGATGATGTGATTACTGTCGGCCAGGCCGATGGCAATAATATCGTACTGGCCGGTCAGGGTAACGATACCGTTAACAGCGCAGCAGGTGATGACCTGATCCTGGGTGATAACGGTGAGGCCAGCTATAACAATGGCATTCTGGTCAGCGTAGCGAGTATTGATACCAGCCTCGGCGGTGATGATCTGATTAATGCTGGCGAAGGCAATAATACGGTGATTGCAGGTCAGGGTATGGATACTGTTACTGCCGGTGCCGGTAACGACCGTGTGATCGGTGATAATGGTGAAATCAGCTTTGATAACGCCGGCGTGATTACCGCTATTCGCAGCACGGCACTGGATCAGGGTGGTGATGATGAGATTACCCTTATCGGCGGCAATAACACCGTGATCGCCGGGCAGGGCAATGACACCGTCACTACCGGTACTGGCAACGATGACATTATCGGTGACAACGGTGAGATCACCTATACCGCTGGTATCGCCAACCGCTTGGCTACCACCGATACTGCTAACAGCACAGCCGGTAACGACACCATCGATAGCAGCGATGGCCTTAATCGCGTACTGGCCGGTCTGGGTCAGGATACGGTGACCACCGGTGTGGACAGCGATACGGTGCTGGGTGATAACGGCGAACTGATTTACTTAAACAATATTCTGATCGCAGCCACCAGCACCGAAACGGATCTGGGCGATAACGATACGCTGACCGTTAGCGAAGGGGATAACACCGTAATCGCTGGCCTGGGTGAAGATACCGTCACCGCAGGTTTGGGCAATGATCGCGTGATCGGTGATAACGGTGCAATCATCTATGCAGAGGATGGTGTCATTACCGCTATCCGCAGCACCGCACTGGCTCAAGGTGCGGCTGATACCATCGCAATACTGGGTGGCACTAACACCGTGATTGCGGGTCAGGGCAATGACACAGTAACCACCGGTACTGGCAACGATGACATTATCGGTGACAACGGTGAGATCACCTATACCGATGGCATCGCCAATCGCTTGGCCACTACGGATAGCGATAACAGCACTGCCGGCAACGACACCATCGATAGCAGCGATGGCCTTAATCGCGTACTGGCCGGTCTGGGTCAGGATACGGTGACCACCGGTGTGGACAGTGATACGGTGCTGGGTGATAACGGCGAACTGATTTACCTGAACAATATTCTGATTGCAGCTACCAGCACCGAAACGGATCTGGGCGATAACGATGGCCTTGCAGTTAGTGAAGGGGATAACACTGTGATCGCAGGTTTGGGTGAAGATACCGTCACCGCAGGTTTGGGCAATGATCGCGTGATCGGTGATAACGGTGCAATCATCTATGCAGAAGACGGTGTCATTACCGCTATCCGCAGCACCGCACTGGCTCAAGGTGCGGCTGATACCATCGCAATACTGGGCGGCACTAACACCGTGATTGCCGGTCAGGGTAATGACACAGTGACCACCGGAACTGGCAACGATGACATTATTGGCGACAATGGTGAGATTACCTATACCGACGGTATCGCCAACCGTCTGGCCACTACGGATACTGATAACAGCACCGCAGGCAACGACACCATCGATAGCAGCGATGGCCTTAACCGCGTACTGGCCGGTCTGGGTCAGGATAGTGTCACCACCGGAGTGGATAACGATACGGTACTGGGCGATAACGGCGAGCTGATTTACTTAAACAATATTCTGATTGCAGCCACCAGCACCGAAACGGATCTGGGCGATAACGATACGCTGACCGTTAGCGAAGGGGATAACACCGTAATCGCTGGCCTGGGTGAAGATACCGTCACCGCAGGTTTGGGCAATGATCGCGTGATCGGTGATAACGGTGCAATCATCTATGCAGAGGACGGTGTCATTACCGCTATCCGCAGCACCGCACTGGCTCAAGGTGCGGCTGATACCATCGCAATACTGGGTGGCACTAACACCGTGATTGCGGGTCAGGGCAATGACACAGTAACCACCGGTACTGGCAACGATGACATTATCGGTGACAACGGTGAGATCACCTATACCGATGGCATCGCCAATCGCTTGGCCACTACGGATAGCGATAACAGCACTGCCGGCAACGACACCATCGATAGCAGCGATGGCCTTAATCGCGTACTGGCCGGTCTGGGTCAGGATACGGTGACCACCGGTGTGGACAGCGATACGGTGCTGGGTGATAACGGCGAACTGATTTACCTGAACAATATTCTGATTGCAGCTACCAGCACCGAAACGGATCTGGGCGATAACGATAGCCTTGCAGTTAGTGAAGGGGATAACACTGTGATCGCAGGTTTGGGTGAAGATACCGTCACCGCAGGTTTGGGCAATGATCGCGTGATCGGTGATAACGGTGCAATCATCTATGCAGAAGACGGTGTCATTACCGCTATCCGCAGCACCGCACTGGCTCAAGGTGCGGCTGATACCATCGCAATACTGGGCGGCACTAACACCGTGATTGCCGGTCAGGGTAATGACACAGTGACCACCGGAACTGGCAACGATGACATTATTGGCGACAATGGTGAGATTACCTATACCGACGGTATCGCCAACCGTCTGGCCACTACGGATACTGATAACAGCACCGCAGGCAACGACACCATCGATAGCAGCGATGGCATTAACCGCGTACTGGCCGGTCTGGGTCAGGATAGTGTCACCACCGGAGTGGATAACGATACGGTACTGGGCGATAACGGCGAGCTGATTTACTTAAACAATATTCTGATCGCAGCCACCAGCACCGAAACGGATCTGGGCGATAACGATACGCTGACCGTTAGCGAAGGGGATAACATCGTGATCTCAGGTCTCGGTGAAGATACCGTGACTGCCGGTGCCGGCAATGATCGCGTGCTCGGTGATAGTGGTGAAATCCTCTTTGACAATACGGGCGTGATTACCGCGATCCGTAGCGTGGCACTGCAACTGGGTGGTGATGATGAGATTACCCTTATCGGCGGTACTAACACCGTGATTGCGGGTCAGGGCAATGACACAGTAACCACCGGTACTGGCAACGATGACATTATCGGTGACAACGGTGAGATTACTTATACCGACGGTATCGCCAACCGTCTGGCCACTACGGATACCGATAACAGCACCGCAGGCAACGACACGATCGATAGCAGCGATGGCATTAACCGCGTACTGGCCGGTCTGGGTCAGGATAGTGTCACCACCGGAGTGGATAACGATACGGTACTGGGCGATAACGGCGAGCTGATTTACTTAAACAATATTCTGATTGCAGCCACCAGCACCGAAACCGATCTGGGCGATAACGATAGCCTCGCGCTTAGCGAAGGGGATAACACCGTGATCGCAGGTCTGGGCGAAGATACTGTGACTGCCGGTGCCGGCAATGATCGCGTGATCGGTGATAGTGGTGAAATCCTCTTTGACAATACGGGCGTGATTACCGCGATCCGTAGCGTGGCACTGGAACTGGGTGGTGATGATGAGATTACCCTTATCGGCGGTACTAACACGGTGATTGGCGGTCAGGGTAATGACACAGTGACCACCGGAACTGGCAACGATGACATTATTGGCGACAATGGTGAGATTACCTATACCGACGGTATCGCCAACCGTCTGGCCACTACGGATACTGATAACAGCACCGCAGGCAACGACACCATCGATAGCAGTGATGGCATTAACCGCGTACTGGCCGGTCTGGGTCAGGATAGTGTCACCACCGGAGTGGATAACGATACGGTACTGGGCGATAACGGCGAGCTGATTTACTTAAACAATATTCTGATTGCAGCCACCAGCACCGAAACCGATCTGGGCGATAACGATAGCCTCGTGCTTAGCGAAGGGGATAACACCGTGATCGCAGGTCTGGGCGAAGATACTGTGACTGCCGGTGCCGGCAATGATCGCGTGATCGGTGATAGTGGTGAAATCCTCTTTGACAATACGGGCGTGATTACTGCGATCCGCAGCCTGGCTCTGGCGCTGGGGAATGATGATGAGATCACCCTGTCAGATGGCAACAATACGGTGATTGCGGGCCAGGCCAACGATACCGTGACTACCGGCGCTGGCGATGATGACATTATTGGCGACAACGGTGAGATCACTTATACCGAGGGTATCGCCAACCGTTTGGCCACTACGGATATCGATAATTCAACCGCAGGCAATGATGTGATCGACAGCGGTGATGGCAGTAACCGCGTCTTGGCTGGTCTGGGTCAGGATAACGTCAATACCGGTGCGGATAACGATGCGGTATTGGCTGATAACGGCGAGCTAATCTACCTCAATAATATTCTAACGCTGGCAGTGAGTAGCGAGCCTGAACTAGGCGGAGACGATATCCTTGAACTGGGTGATGGCGATAACCTTGCCATTGCCGGAACTGGTGCTGATAGCGTTAGCAGTGGCTTCGGTAATGATCGTCTACTTGGCGATAACGGCAGAGTGAGCTTTAACGATCAAGGTGTTATCACCGCGCTATTGAGCGAATCACCCGCCAATGGCGGCAATGATGAGATTACCGCCCGCGGTGGTGATAATACGGTGATAGCAGGCACTGGCGACGATATGATTAGCACCGGTGCTGGTATGGACGACATTATTGCTGACCACGGCATTATCGAATACAGCGATGGCCTGCTGACGTCTCTACTGAGTAACGATAGCGATGACAGCTTTGCCGGTAACGATATCATTGAGAGTGGTGAGGGTGATGACCGCGCCATTGCAGGTCTGGGTAGCGACACCGTTGATACCGCAGCCGGTGATGATATTGTGATTGCCGATAGCGGTAGCTTTACTTACCAGAATGGCGAGTTCTTCGAGTTAAGAACCGATCTGCCAGAGCAGGGTGGCGATGATATTGTGGCACTGGGTGACGGCAATGACTGGGCATTTGGTGGTGATGGCCGTGATAGTATTTTCGGTGAAGATGGCAATGATTATATCTTTGGTGATTTCGCCGTTGCCGGCTTTGATGAGTTTGACCAGTTCTATGTAGATACCATAGACCCCTTGTTTGGTGGCGATGATTCACTGGATGGTGGTGAAGGTTCTGATTGGTTAATTGGCGGCGGCGGCAGCGATCTGTTCTTCGCTTTATTTACCGACGATATCATTATTGGTAACTATGGCCGAGTCACTGATGTTAACTTTACAGAAGGTGTTTCAGTCTCCAGTGACCCTGCCAACCTTGAACTGATTAGTGCCGAGCAAGTAGCGCTCTATAATGGCTATGTATTGGTACAAGAAGAGATTGCCGCGGTGCAACAGCAGGCAGAAACGGTTGAGCGGGAAGTCCAGGTAAGCGCTGTTGAGCTGGTGTTGGTTGAAGATCCTATTATGGCCACAGACAGCAGCAGTAGTAGCCAGACCTCCTTTGGTAGTTTGCCTGCAACAGGTGGCGGCACCGAGGGTGGCGGCGATAGCCCGGCTAATGCTCCGGTTGCACCAGAAGAGGTGCCTGAGGAGGAGCAGGAAGAACAACCGGTCGAAGAAGAGTGTGAAGCTGAAGCTGGAGCGGACGCTGATAACGGTTGTGAGCCAGGGCAAGATGAAGCCAATACCGATAGCACCGAATTGGCGGCCGCTATAGACGTTGATAGCTCCGATAGCGCAGAAAACCTGGCCGCTCTGGCCTTTATGGCTGCGATTAAGCGCACGACTACCCGCCAACAGGCCAGCAAAGCTGAGTCAGCAGATTGTCTGGCCTGATTGGTTGGCAGCCTGCAATATTCCGGTATTTATTCCAAACAATAAAATTCGTGCTAGGGTATTATTCATAACAATAAACCTGTGAGTGCTTTGCGCTGGAGATAAAAAGATTGAATATAAAATGGTTGCCCCTTAGTTTGTCCTTAATCAGCCCTGCCATCATGGCTCAGGGTGATGCCAATTATTTAGATGCTATGAGCTGTATGATCGAGCCCAGTATGCGCGTCGATGTTAGCAGCGCGGTGCCCGGTGTTATCGATAAACTGGACCTGCAAGTGGGTGATACGGTAAAGCAGGGTGGCAAGTTATTTTCACTCCGCTCTGGGGTTGAAGCTGCCAGCGTTGAAATGGCAAAAGTGCGGGTTGAATTTGCCAAGCGGCAAATGCAAAGAAATGACGAGATGTTTAAGGAAAACCTGATCTCCAGCCATGAGCGTGATGAATTTGAAACCGAATACCAGCTGGCATTAAAAGAGCTTAAATATGCCGAAGAGGTACATGATCTTAGAATGATTACCAGCTCAATTAACGGTGTGATTATTGACCGCTTTATGGACCCTGGTGAGTATGTAGAAGATGCCCCGGTTATTTCCCTGGCCAATATTGAGCTATTAAAAATCGAATTGGTTTTACCCTATGAGAGTTTTGGCACCATCGCCAAAGACAGTGTATTAACTATTTACCCTGAGGCTCCGGTAAATGGCAGCTATGAAGCAAGCATCAGTATGATTGACCCGATAATTGATGCTGCCAGTGGTACCTACCGAATCCGTGCCGCGCTGTTAAATACCGATAGTAAAATTCCCGCGGGTATTAAATGCCGGGCAGCCTTATAGCATGCATGCTTAACTGGAGGTTATCCAGTCAATAAACAGTGAACAGGGTGGTTGATGGAAAACTTTCTAGCGGCGTTTATTTTCTTTTTTGCGGTGATTGACCCCATCGGCACAGTGCCAGTGTTTATTGCGGTTACTCGCTCCTTTGAAGAAAGTATCAAGCGAAAGATTGCCTTAAAGGCCACATTGTTCTCGGCCATTATTCTGTTGTTCTTTGTGGTTGCCGGTGAGTTTATTCTGACTGCTATCGGTATCAGTTTGTCGGCGTTTCAAATAGCCGGCGGTATTGTGCTTTTTCTCTTTGCTCTGACGATGATATTTGGTGAGAGTAAACCCGAGGAAGAGTGTGCCATGGTTGAGACCAGCTCAACTGATACCGCTATTTTTCCTTTGGCTATCCCTTCTATAGCCAGTCCCGGTGCTATGTTGGCGGCGGTATTGCTCACTGAAAATAGTAAATACAACTTTCTGGAACAATCGATAACCGTTGCAGCGATGTTGTCGGTATTAGTGGTGGTATTAGTATTTTTATTTGCTGGCAGTGCAATCCATCGTTTAATTGGTGATAGCGGCGCGAGCCTGATCAGTCGTGTTATGGGCTTAATTTTAGCGTCAATCGCCGTTTCCAGTGTGCTTGAAGGGGTTAAAACTTACTTTGCGCTATAATCGCATCACAAGATTCGGAGTGTTGTTAGCGCTTTATTCACTGATAATGCATTATTAAAACCACTGCTGCTAGGACCGGACTCCTGTGAACACATTAATGCATGATATCTGCCGTTATATCGAAACGCATCATCAGCAGCGGTTAACGCTGGCAGTATTGGCTGAGCAGGCCGGTATGAGCCCGGCGCACTTTCAAAAACTTTTTAAAAAAACTATTGGTGTGTCTCCTCGGCAATACCAGGAGCGCTGCCGCATACAGCAGTTTAAGCAATCACTTAAAGCGGGAGATAGCGTCACCGCGGCTATTCAAAATACCGGTTATGAATCCACTTCCCGCATTTATGAAAAGCTCGATAGCCATATTGGTATGACCCCAAACCGTTATAAAAAAGGCGGAGCGGGGGAGACCATTTCCTATGCTTCAACGCTAACCGCTATCGGTACTGCCATGATTGCCGCTACAGATCGTGGCATTTGTTTTTTACAGTTAGATGAGTGCGATGCTTTATTGCTGCAACGGTTAAAGCAGGAGTTTCCCAATGCAGAACTGCAATCGATACACGCTTCTACGCAGCCATTATTTGATCAGTGGATGCAGCAGCTAAAGGTTTTTCTAGAGGGCAAGGTCGAGGTGTTGGACTTGCCACTGGATATTATCGGCACGGCCTTTCAACATATGGTCTGGCAGTATTTAACCACCATTCCTGCCGGTGACTTACAGTCCTATACCGAGGTTGCCAGAGGTTTGGGTCGGCCAAACTCTGTGCGCGCTGTAGCCAGTGCCTGTGCCAATAATAAAATAGCTATAGCAATACCCTGTCACCGGGTGATACGGGGCGACGGGAGTTTGGCTGGCTACAAATGGGGCTTGTCACGAAAGCGTCGGTTGATTGATCTGGAATCTTCAGCCATAAAAAAAGGCGAGTAGTGATACTCGCCTTTTTATTGCAATCTTGCATTCACGACTAAGCGTGAAGCACGCTTGGCTTATGAAAAGTCTTTAGCGTAAGGCAGTTCACGATCGCCGCCCCATAGCGCTTTGGTTAAACGGTCTGCCAGCTCTTTGCCGTACATACGTTCAACCATCTCATTCATAGGGTCGCGGTCAGAGATCTCTTTACGCAGTGCTTCATCACGGTCTTGCTGTGCCTGCCACTGATCTTCAGGGATGCGGTCCGCTTTTTCTACATTGGCCAGCCACTGGTCCACCATTTTATGGGCAGTGCTGCGCACTTCTTCCATATTAGTTTCGTTATCCGGGGCGCTGATACACAGGCTGGTAGGTGTTTGGGTGGCGCGCATATATAAGTCGCGGCTAATAAAAGAGACAAACTCCGGGTTTTCCTGCCATTTTAAATACTGCTCATTGGCTTCATCGTAGTACTTGTCCATATAAGCAGGGTTGGCTGGCAGGTCTAAACGAGGCACAAAGTCCAAATACATAAACAGGTCAGGGGTGGTACCAAAAGCCAGACCGAGGTTAGGTGCATCAATCTGTGGGCCAAGGCTGATCGTCAGGTGCATGTTGGTAAAGCTGGCTTTGGGGTTGCCTACCCAGGAATACACCAACCAATCAATTTCAGGGCCAGCGAAGGTGCTTAAGTAGCCACCGGCACCGCTACCGTCAATAGCGGAATAGGGCTGGAGGTCGGCGGTAGAGCCGTCAGGGCTTAGCTCAAAGCGGCCTTTGATTTTCTCAAAGAGCTCACCAAGGATGCTCCATAGTTCCTTAAAGGTTTCCTCGTTATCAACGCCTGGACGGGCATCGATCTCATCGATTAGTGAACGTGTTGACTTGCTCATGGGGTGGCTCCTGACAGCAAAAAGTTATATTGATATGCTTTTAATACATTTAAGTTAACATACTTGCTTTTGGGGTGCAATGTTCTGGCGTTGGAGGCGTTAGCTAACCACTGGGACCAGTGATTTAGCGGCTAGTGTAACGTAGAAGGGGTAGGGGGTCACTAGGCAAATTCGGCCTATTCGTATTGCCACTGGCCACTTAAGAACCTCTTGTCGCCCAATTAGATAGCCCTGATTAGTGACTTTTGTTAAGGTTTGGGAAAATAACAACTGTCTTATTCTATGTTTGCTTTATTGGCCGCCCTGTTATCCTTCCAGCTGGTATACCCGGAGATTCTGGTCGACGAATCATTTGACCAGCTTTTTCTGCAAGAGCAGGTCAGGGTACTTGAGACCCCAGAGGCCCTAAGTTATGAGCAGGCGATAGCAAAGCTTACCCAGGGTGAATTTAAAACCGTGGCTGGCCAAGGCCTGGCTTACCCCAGCGGTAAACACTATTACTGGCTCCACTATCGGGTCAGGAATACCGGCAGTGCCCCCATTACGGTGTATACCGAAATCAGAAACCCGCATATCAACTATCTACAGTTATTTGAATGGGTGATTGGCGATAGTGCGGTGACGGCCTCTAAGCTCACGGGTGACTACACGCTCTTTGATACCCGGCCTATCGATCATCGCTTTTATGTCTTCCCTTCACCGCTGGCAGCCGGCGAGACCAAAGAATTTTTACTGTTTGCTGATAAGTACAATGAGTCGATGAAGCTGCCGATTATGTTGCGCAGCGAAACCAATTTCTTAGCTAACTCTAGTCAGGAAAACGCGCTACTAGGTCTTTATATTGGGATCTATCTGGTGATTATTGTTTGTCTGGTGATTTTAAATATTAGCCGCTTTAAAGGCATTTATTTTTCATTGCTCACTTATGTGGTGTCTTTTGCCCTCTTTGCGGTGGCCAATACAGGGCTTGGCTTTCAATATATCTGGCGTGAGGTCTATTTGTTTAATAGCTTGTCGCGTCCTGTCTTGACGCTGTTTGCCGCTGTGTCTTTGTTGATTTTTTGTCATTTTTATTTTGAACTGGGGCGTCCACAGCATCGCAAAGCCATGCTTGTTCACCGTATAGCCCGTGTCTACTTTTCCCTGAACTGGTTGTTCTTCTGTCTCTATTACCTGTTGATTTTATTGCAGTTGCCGCTGCCGGGTATTGTGTTTATTCAGTGGGTACAAATAGGGGTGGCCTTACTCCCGGTCTACCTGATCGCTATGGGAGTCTATTTTCTGGTCACGGATTTTCGCTGGAAGTATGCGGCTTTTTTATTGGCCAATGTGGGTATTTTGTCGGCGATATTGATTATTGTGCTGGAGGAGATGGGCGTTGTGCAAAATGTTTTTCTTCAGGAAAATATTACTATGCTAGCACTGGTACTGGATTTCTCCGTGCTTACCTGTGTGATCGGGGGGGATTTTTACCGGCTGAGAATTGATAACCAGCAGCTGAGTAATTCCTTGTCGGAAGCTTTGATTGAAGGTGGTCAGCAGTTTGTAGAAGGCCAGCAAAGGGAGCGAACCCGTTTGGCACAGGAGCTTCATGATGGTGCCAGTTCACGTTTGTCAGCCTTGCAAATGCGTATCTCTGCGTTAACTACCGATGACAAGGCCTTAAAGCAATCGCTGGTCAATGAAACACAGGTGATTGCGCAGGATATTCGTCGTTTTAGTCATAATTTAAGTTCAGTGGTATTGGAGCGTTATGGTTTTATCAATGCGATAGAAGAGTTGCTCTATTCCATTGAAGAGTCAGAAACCGGTTTTGAGGTGGAGTTTAATTATACGGAGGATAGTGTAGCGTCCAAATCGACCGAGCGGGAGTTATATTTTATGTGTCTGGAATTAATTAATAATGCTATTAAGTATTCCACCGGTGATCATTTATTGGTTGAATTTCGGGTCAGCGATACCCTGTATGAATTAATCGTTAGTGATAATGGTGATGGCTATCTGTCCGATAACTTAAGCCAGTCAGGGTTGGGGCTTAAGGGGATTAACTGGCGGCTGCAATTATTAAAAGGGGAAATGAAGGTAGAATACCGTGACGGTTATCAATACCACCGGATTAAAATACCTCGTTATTCGCCTGGATATATTTAATCAGGCCAAAGGTTCCACTGACATTGAGTTTTCTGAAAATATTTTTCTTATGGGTTCTGACAGTATTTTTACTGATAAATAACAGGTCAGCAATTTCCTGTTCATTGTTGCCGGCGATAATAAGGGCAGCCAGTTCTTTTTCTCGCTTGGAGAGCTCTTCTAAATTCGCATATTGCTCAATATCATCGCTGGGACTGTCAGTGATTTTTAGCTCCTGATCGAACACCGTGCCGCCATTGATGACTTTCTCAATCGCCGATTGAAAACTGTCCTGGTCGGTGTTTTTCAACAGGTAGCCATTGGTATTCAAGTCACTGGCTTTATCGATCAGTTTTTTATTGTTATAGGATGAAAAAATGATAATTTTTAAGTCTTCAATAATACCTCGGAAGGCTTCAACATGATCTAAGGAGTTGATGCCATTGATATTCAGATCCAGTAATAGCAGGTCGTACTTATTTTCGCTGAGCCGAGAGCTGATTTCATCGATGGAAGCCGCGTAATCAAGGTCATTGATAATGCTGTGATTATTGAGCATGGTTTCAATGCCTTGGAAGATCACCTGGTGATCGTCACCGACAAGGACGTTGACTGGATTGGACTTATTCATTATGGGTTCTCAACCATTGAAAAATAAAATGGGGCGTCCCTGCCCTAAATAAATAGGTACTTCCAATCCTCGAGGTAACCTATTCACACTTATTATGGTAGTTCGGCGCCAGAAAAACATACCGCATTTGGGGTATTTTCAGTCCTCAGCTTACAATAAGTCGCCATCTTCGCCAATTGCGTTTAGTTGCATACCATCCGGGCCAGGCAGGGCGGGGTCGGCAATCCATGGTGCCAGGCAGTCCCGGTCCTCTACACAGGGATCGGTTAAGGCCTGTAAAAAAGCCACAATCTGGTCGGTTTCATTGTTATTGATCTGGGTGTTTTGAAACAGCGCCGTGTTGTTGTCGCGCTCTCTATTGAGTTGCTGCAAAGCCTGGTTGGAGTTTGTCTCGGCAAAGGGGTAGAGGCTTGCACAGTCGCTAATGTCAGCAAACTGTTGCAGCTGACACCAGCCGCCCTGGTCAAAGAAGTCTGCTACCCGGCCTCGCGGGTTGTCATAATGCCGCACCACCTGTCTCAGGGTCTCATAGGCTCCGCTATGGCCGTAGGGGGCCGTGGCGCTGATATTTAACAGGCTGGCGGTGCGAAAGTGATAGCGGTCATTCCTATTACCCGTCTCTCGGGCTCTGCCAAAGTCATCGTTATTGCCATCGCCATCGCCTTTACCGGGGCCGATTTGGGGGAAGGCAATAACATGATGCAACCCATCGCTAAACTGGTCACCGCTATGGCAGCTGGCGCAGCCTGCGCCGCCATCATCCACCGAGGTGAGAAATAAAATAGCCCCCTGTTTTTGTTGGTTACTTAGGGCATTGTTATTGCCTTCGATATAGTCTTTCCAGGGGCTATCGATAAATACCATGGAGCGCTCATATTCACTGATCGCCAGAGCAATATTGTCGAAGCTAATCAGTTCTTCTGCAGCTTCGCTACTGGCAAAGGCTGCTTGGAATTCACTGACCCAGGTACTGGACGCTAACTCACCGCTGCCTTCGCCATAGTTACCGATTCTGGCCGCAAGATGGCTGCGGATACTGGCATTGCTGCTGCCGTCTTCAAAGTCCGTGGTTTTCATTTCGTCGACGGAGGTCACCGGGAAGCGTGCCTGTGCCGCGACCAGATTGTCCCCCGCATTGCTGTCAGCAGTAGCAAAAACGCTGTCTGGGGTGCGAATACCGGAAGCGGCTCCGTTGGCGCCAGTGTCTTTGCCCAGACTTTCAACCCGTGAATCCCAGAATAAGCCGCTATCCCACAGGCCAACATTAAAGACCGTGGGGAGTTTCGGGGTACAGGTGGAGCGCCATCTCTATGTTCACGGCCTGGCCCCAATAACTCGGGGTTGGTGGCCAGGGTGCCCACTGGCAGTGACAGGTCATCACCGCCACCTAGCAAGGGGTGGTGGCAACTGACGCAGGCGGTATCAAAACCACCGCCAAGGCTTTTGCTAAAAAACAGCTGTTTACCTAATTGTGCCAAGGGGCTATTGATTGAGGGCAGGGCTCTGCCGGTACTGGGGTCTCCGGTTAACGCCTGTTCGCTGATAAGCGCACGTAATTGCACATCGATTGGGCTGTCAGGGCTTGTGACTTCGGGGGTATTAATGACCGCGGTATTATCGTCGGTCTGGTTGGGCGTTGCGCTATTACTGCCGCCTCCGCTGCCACAGGCTGTTAATAATGTGATTGATAAGCTGGTAACTAATAGTGTTATTGGTTTCATACTCCCCCCATCTAAGAAACTGGTGATCAGACTAAGGGATGAATGGGGAGGAATTAGGAAGCTACTGTGCAAGCAATGTGTAAAAAGGGGGGGGGAATTATGCCACTGAGAGTACAGTTTCTAACAGTTTCGCTTATACGCGGAGGTTATGGCTGCGATAGGAATAAGCCATTTCTATGGAAACCGAGTAGTGATTAAGCTGTCTATAGTCAATAACCGGAATAGGACAACACTATGAGTAATGCTAAATCGTCCAGTATTGTATGTAAGGAACCTAAGGTTCAAGTCTCGTCACGGGGTATTAGCCGAGAGGAAGCCGAGTTTATGCAGCAGATTTTCCAGCTGGGCAAACCGGTACGCACGCGCAGTACTTCCAGGATCGCACGGCCTAAGCCTTCGTTAAACCTCAGGCGTGATGCTAGTTAAATAGCTTAAGTAGTCGGTCCCAGACGCTTTGTGGCTCCCCCAGTGCAAAGGCGGTAATAAAGTCACCGGGCCGGCGATAGATAAAAGGATGGCCTCCCGCCGCTACAACAATATATTGCACGCCGTTTATTTCGTAGCTCATGGGGAGAGTAAAAGCTCCGGTAGCTAACTCAAATTCCCAAACTTCTTCTCCTGTCGATAGATCAAAGGCTCTGATTCGGTTGTCCGCTGTGGCACCAATAAAGACCAGACCACCCGCTGTGACCATCGGCCCGCCAAAGGTGGGCGTGCCCCATTTTAACGGAATCGGCACGGGAGCCAGTTTGTCGAGAGTGCCCAGTGGTGACTGCCATAGTATTTTCCCCTGCTCAATATCAACCGCCACCAGCTCTGCCCAAGGGGGCTCTGTACATGGAGCATAATAGGGTGACATAACCGGGCCCTGTTTCAGGTGGTAAGGGGTACCGTGTAGCGGGCGTGGTTCGCCCACTTTAAATTCACCGCTGTCATCAGCCTTGCTGCTGATCTTCTCATTGGGTATCAGTTGCACAAAATGCTGGGCCCGGTTGACGTTGGTGACCAGTATTTTATTGGTCTTATCGATCGCGACACTGCCCCAATTAATCCCGCCAGCTGTGGAGGGTTCTACGATGGTGCCCTCCAAGCTAGGAGGGGTAAAAATGGGGCCAAAGCGGGCAGAGCCGTATTTCTCTTCGCATTTGCCTTTCAGTGGCGCCCAGAAGTCGTCCTTGGAGGAACCGTGTGGGACCAGTGGTGGCGGGGCTGTGGGGAAGGGTTGAGTCGGCGATAGCAGTTCGCCAGGCACACCGTCCTGAGGAACCGCTCGCTCTTCTATCGGGAAATAGGGAGTACCGGTTTCACGGTGGAAGATATAAATCATCCCCGTTTTGGTGGCCTGAATAACTGCAGGGAAGGGTTCGCCCTCTTTGCTCAGTTCAACCAGTACCGGCTGTGCCCCTACATCGTAGTCCCAGACATCGTGATGGATAAGCTGGAAGTGCCAGACCACCTCGCCAGTACTGCCTCGCAATGCAACGATGGAGTCCGAATACCGGTTATCGCCGGGGCGGTTACCACCGTAGAAGTCCACCGAAGGGCCGGAGGTGGGGAGGAATACCAGATCTCGCTGCTCATCAACACTTATACCTCCCCAGGTATTGGCCCCACCGGTTTCGGTGGCGGCTTTGGGATCCCAGTTCTGGTATTCAGGGTCGTTGGGATCACGGGGTATGGGGTCAAATTGCCAGAGCAATTCACCGCTGCGAACGCTAAAGGCGCGGATGGCCCCGGAAGGGGCGTTAACCCGATGGTTATCCCTGACTGAGGTGCCAATCACCAGGGTGTCATTAATAATGGCCGGTGGCTGGTAGAACTTTACTTCGCCGGGCCAGGCGGGTTGTTTGGCCATAGCCAGGGGCTCGGCATTGACCACTCCCTGGACACCAAAATCTTCACATACTTTGCCGCTGATCGCGTCGATGGCAATAATTTTTAAATCGTTGGTGCCGGAAATAATTCGCTGACTACAGTGTGCTTGTTTATCCTTACTCTCTTTATCCTGCCAAAAAGATACGCCGCGACATTTGCTATAGGGCACCGATTTTTTTCCACGGGGATCATTTTTATTACCATAGCCATGGATGACGGTTTGCGGATCAAAGGTCCAGCGTTCTGCTCCGTTGACCGGATCGATGGCGACAATGCGATTAAAGGGTGTGCATGTCACCAGATGTTGGCCCGCTTCCTTAGGTAGTAAAATAGGATTGACCTGAAAGCCGGCGTTTTCGTTCTCTATTTGGGAGTGGCTGGCCACGGCTCCTGTCTGGTATTGCCAGACCGGTTGCAGGCGGTCGATGGTTTCACGATTGATTTGTTGCAGGTTGGAGTAACGACTGCCTGCTTTATCCGCCCCCCAAGTATCCCAGCCAGAAGCATGACTATGGTTATCAATGAGTAAAAGTATCGATAAAAACAGTGTTAAAACCGTATTAGGGAATATTGTAGGCATAATCGCTGGGTTTATTATTGTTATGGACGGTTGTTTAACAAGAGCTTGTGGCCAGATTACAACTAAGTAGCCATTAGATAACAGCTTTGATTCTGCCATAGTGAACACAGGCAACCAAGTCAGGCAAAGCCTATTACCGGGTAAAGATTATTAAAGTTGCAGCGTTTAATTTTCTGTCAGAAGTTATGACAAAAAATCCTGAGGGCTGTCAGGGAATCGCGGCTAGCCGGCCTTATTAATTTTAAACCAGAAGAGCAGTTTGCGGTTTATTTTTACTTGTGAGCTATCGCTGTTGAGGGGAATTTATCGCTGTCATTTCACCGGTTTTTTTATCGGCCGTAACTAAAATAATATTACCGCTACGCTGTAGTAATCGAATCTGATAAAGCTGCGGGTCGCTTGCAGTTTTTACGCTGATCACTTTTGCTTGAAATAAATATTCAGCCTGTTGAATGATTTTTTCTGTGCTTGGTGGTGGCGGTTCTGATTGTGCGATCACCTTGCTGCTGGAAAAAATAAACAGCAGTAGGGCAATAACAGAAAATATTTTGACGGCGGAAACGGACTTTCGCAGGGGCAGATCAGGCCAAGTCGATAGCCGGGGAGCGCGTCTGCGATAAAAGTTTGGCTGCTTTTTCACGGGGGTAATTTGCCACTAATTTTATGAACTAAGCTTTATTATTGCCTTTGCAGGTCATTGGTCACTAACTTTTTTACCGCTACGTTATTCACACTTTACTCTGTTGGCGCAAACACTGGGTCAATTCTTTGTCATTTTACCTGTATAAGTATACAAATATCGTAAGTTATTGATATATAAGAGTTTAATATACTGGTCAAAATTTAACCAATCAGTAATAAGTGTTGATCTTATGGGCCTTAAGCTACCATTCTCTCAACTTATCCCCGAACTTATCCACAGAATTTGTGGATAAATTAATAGAAACATCATAATGGCTTAATTATAGGCCTTTATGGTTGCGCGGAGGCTGGCTATGCCGGTACTGCGAGCCAAGGCTGGAGCGGCATTATTCAGCCGTTGGGTTCTGTGTATTCTCCGGTAACAGTAAATTCTCAGCTTCCAGAGCATTGATCAGGTCGTTTAAGGTAATAGGCTTGGTCAGGTAGGCATCCATACCGGCTTCCAGTGCACGGGCCTTGTGGTCACTACGCGCATGGGCGCTTAGGGCAATAATGGTGACCTTGCTTTGACCCGACTGTTGTTCCTTGGCCCGGATCTGATGGCTGGCTTCATAGCCATCCATTTCAGGCATTTCGCAGTCCATTAAGATAAGGTCGTAGTCGTTTTGTTCATAGTGATGCAGGGCTTGCAGACCGTTGGCGGCAATATCGGGAATAATATTGAGCTTTTTCAGTAGCCCCTGAATGACCAGTTGGTTGACCTGATTATCTTCTGCCAACAGCACTGTTAAGGTTTTTGTGCTGACCGCGATGGCCGCTTCCTGTTGGGCCTTTTGCTGGGGGGGCACGATAGCCTGGGTCAGGGCGTCATGTAGCAGGGCATTGGTGACCGGTTTTTCCAGCATAATCTCAATACCGGCTTCACTAAGCTCAGTGGATGAGCCCAGTTTTCGGCTGGTCGCCATTAACACAAAATTGCAGTCCTTGTGGTTGGTTTGAATCTGTTGTGCCAGTGCCAGGCTATTACCACCTTCCAGTTGGTACTCAGCCAATATAACGGTAAAGGGCTGCTGTTCTTCCAGTGCACGGGATAATTGCTGCTGGGCATGATCGACATCGGTCGCGGTTACCACGTCCATTTTCCATGAGCTTAGCAGTCTGGCGATAATATCCGCAGAGACGGGGTTGGGGTCGAGCAGTAATAAACGCTGACCAGCGAGCTTTGATGATTTCTCCCTAAGCAAGGAGCTGTCAGGGTGCTCGTCAATTAATAGTCTTGCGGTAAACCAGAAGGTTGACCCATGACCTGCTTCACTGCTTACACCAATCGTGCCATCCATTAACTCGGCCAGTTGTTTACCAATAGCCAGACCAAGCCCGCTGCCACCATAGCGACCATAGGTGGTTTCGTCGGCATGCTGGAAGGGGGTAAACAGCCTTTGTTGCTCGGCTTTGGTTAAGCCAATGCCGCTGTCCTGGATTTCAAATTTAAGCTCTACGCAGTTAATACTGGTTTTTGAGGTGCTGGACACTTTTAGCAAAATGTCCCCCTGTTCGGTAAATTTAAACGCGTTACTAAGCAGGTTGAGAATAATTTGCCGCAGTTTGGTGGCGTCGCCTTTTAATACCGGTTCAATGCCGGGTTCAAGGTCAGCAATAAAGTTGATCTTCTTTTCCATAGCCCGCAGGGAAAAGGTAGAGATGCAGTCATCAAGCAGGGTTTCGAGGTTAAAGCTGGCCACATCGAGGGCCATTTGACCCGCTTCTATTTTGGCGAAGTCCTGCAAGTCGTTAATAATGCTAAGCAGTGACTGACTGGAGCGCTCGATAGTATTCAGGTATTGGGTTTGCTGATCGCTGAGTTTGGTGGACTTCATCAGCTCGGTTTTTTCCAGCACATGATTCATAGGTGTACGGATTTCGTGACTCATGGTAGCGAGAAAGTCACTTTTGGAACGGCTCTCCAAGCGCGCTTCACTGGAGCTTTGCTCAAGCTGGATACGTTCCATTTGCGATTTTAGCAGCTCGGTTCTGGCTTTGAGTTTTTCCTCGTTGGCCTTGGCCATACTGCGGCCCGCTTCACGGCTTTCTTTTTGCAGTTGATTAATACGGTCTGCCAGCGCCAGAGAAAAGAATACCAGCATCAGGGTGATTCCCATGGCACCCAAACTCTCGGTAAAGCCGTTGGCGCGTATCAAGCCCACGGTGGCCATATTGTCAGCCACCAGAGAAAACACCAAAATCATAATGGCAATGACAAAATGCCCCGCTGAAATCACCCCGGCTTTACGTACTATCACCCCTGAACTTAAGGCGGCGGCAAACAGGGCGGTGGTGGTGGCCAGTCCTAGAAATAGGGCGATCAGGCTATTGCTGGCGATCACCACAATAATGCTGAGTGCAGCAATCACGCTGAGTAGGCGAATAGTTTTTAATAAGGCCTTAGAGTGTTTTTTCAGGTTCAGGAAGTAAATACAGAACTGGGAAAACATCAGAATATTAAAGCTGTAGGCAAGTGCATAGATAGGGAGCTTGGCCCAGGCTTTGTCGGTGGCAATATATTGGTAGATATGGCCCTGATCTGCAGCAATCAGATAGGCGGCACTGGCCACATAGAGTACATAGTAAATATAGCTTTTCTGATGGGTGGAAATATATAAAAACAAATTGTATAAGGCCATCACCACCAGAATGCCGTATAGCATGCCATAGAGCATTTGGCGGTGTTGCTCATACTCGGTAAAGTGACCCGGCTCCCAGGCTGTTACCCGAAACTGGAACAGCGGTTCGCTGTAAATACGCCAGACCACTGTTACACGGCTATTGGCTGGTAGTGTCAGGGTATTCACCAGATTGCGATGAGGGGTTGGGCGATTATCAAAGCGGTCATCCATACCCGCATCGGCATAGAGGGTTTCGATCGTGTTACTGCTGTCGATCAAATACAAGTCGGCAACGTTGATGGAGGGGTATTCAGTCTGCAAGGTAATGGTAATACTCTGGGAGCTGGGGTTATTCAGCACGCCTTTAAACCAGTACAAGCCCGGTTGCGTAATCAATTGCCGGTCACGCTGTTGGCCGTCTTGCCAGGGTAGCTCAGTCGACAGCTCAGGGTCGGCAATTTGCCCTAAATGATAGCTTTGCTCTTGGTCATAGAGGTAGTCGAGCAGGGGGTTTAGTTGCAGTGTGTTACCGGACTGACTGAGGTCAATCGCGTTGGCATGGGCGCTGCTGCCAAAGAGCAGGAAGGAGGCGGCGATAATGGAAAATAAAAGGCGCATAGTTAGCAAGGTCGGCGTTAGCCGGTTGTTATTGTTGCTGCGATAGAAAGCACTGTACCATCAAATGTTTAATCACCAAAAGCTTTAATAAGCATCCATGGTAATGGTGCTGAACGTGCGGCATAATCATGGCTGAAAACTGTAGCGGCCATCGCGCCCATATTTACGCTATTAGGGGAGCTTCAATGAAACAAGCCTTTGTCACCATGTTAGGTATGCAAGATAAAATGAATCAAAAGGTGCATGCCGACTGGATTACCCAGCGGTTTGAGTGGTACCGGGCAATCTGGATTGAGTGTGGTGAGTTGGTTGAGCACTACGGCTATAAATGGTGGAAGAAGCAAGATCCAGATATGGATCAGGTTAAACTGGAAGTCATAGATATCTGGCATTTTGGTATGAGTGCCTTATTTACTGAAGGTGAAACACTGGAAGATATCGCCGAGTTAATGCAAGGCCAGTTAATCGGTTATCAGTATGAGGGCTTGGGTGTGCGTGAGGCTACCGAAGCGTTGGCCCAGGACAGTCTTGAGAGCAAAGGTTTTTCAGTGTCTTTATTTTGGGATTTGCTCAACGCTGTAGAGATGGATTTTGATGATCTGTATCGCCAGTATGTGGGTAAAAATGTGTTGAATTTTTTCCGTCAGGATAATGGCTACAAAGAGGGTACTTATATTAAGCAGTGGCAAGGCCGCGAAGATAACGAGCACTTGGTAGAGATTCTCGCAGAGTTGGATAGTGCTGCTGCGGACTATAGTGATACGGTCTATCAATCCCTGCAGCAGCGTTATCAATCGTTGACGGCCTAAGCCCGGTTGGATTGTTGTTATGGATGAAAAGCCCCAGGCCGAACCCCCGAAACCATTATCTACCAGTGCCTTAGCCAAGGTGCTGGATGTGCCCTCACAACAATTATTTGCCACGCTAAAAGATTATGGTTGGATTCGTAAGCTGGATGAGGGCTGGGCGCTAAGTTCCAAAGGGGAGTTTGAGGGTGGTGAATATGTCCACAGCAAGCGCTATGGCCGTTATATTGTTTGGCCGGAAGCCTTAACCACCCATCCACTACTGTTGGCGCTGGAGGATAACCGGCATATTTCCGCCACGATTATGGGTAAAGCGGTGGGTCTTAATGCCCGCGAAGTTAACCGTATCCTGGCAGAGTTGGGCTGGATCAAGCATGGTTTTCAGGGGTGGGAATTGACACGCATAGGCGAACAGCGCGGTGGCATTCAACTTGAGAATGACAACAGTGGCAATTTCTATGTTATGTGGCCGCAGGATATTCAGAACGATAAAAATCTCAATAAGCAGTTACAATTTTCCGCAGAAGTGTACGCAGAGGCTTCAGCCGTCTCTGATGATATGTTTGCCGGTCAAAGTGAGTATCAGGGACTGGATGGCCATCAACATAGCAGCAAAGCCCATTTAAAAATCTGTCATTGGTTGTACCTGGCGGGTATTGCCCATGCCTGTCAGCGAGAGTTGCCCTTTCTTGCAGAAGATAATCCACAGCCACTTCTTGCTGATTTTTATCTACCTGCGCACCAATTGTATATCGAGTGCTGGGACGATGCCGGTGGTTCTGGCCTGGCCCAGCGCATGCAGCGCAAAGCTATTTACCAGCAATACGGCTGTGCGGTCATTGATATTGAGAAAGAGGACCTTGAGCAGTTGGATGAGGTGTTAACGCGCCAATTTCGCAAGCAGGGGATTCGGGTCTATTAGATGAAGAATAGCCTTATTGCTTTATTGCTGATGGTGCTGGCCCTGATGGTCGGTCTGGTTTATAGCGTTTGGCAGTCACGACAGGTTGCGATTTATGAATTGGAAGTTATCAACCGCAGTGGTGTCACGGTGCAATCTGTTCGCTTGTTTGGTAGCGGTGTTCAGGCAGAGGCTAGTCTCAAGCCTCTAATGCCTGGCCGTTCAGCGATTATGTCGGTGATGCTAAAAAAACAGGGCGGTCTGCAATTTGAAGTACAGCAAGGTGATAGCCGGATTGATACGTTTATTGAGCAAAATATTAACGCTATCCACTCGTTCCATCAGCAATTAATGATTGAGCCCGGACAGCGTTATCTGATCAGTAATTATGAAGAGTTAACGATCACCGATTAGGTGTTCAATTTTTTCCAGTAATTCAAAATCCCTTTCGCTGACACCGCCCGCCTCATGGGTGGTCAGGTAAATATCTACGGTGCGGTAGACATTGGCCCACTCCGGGTGGTGATCGATTTTTTCTGCCACGATGGCGATTTGGGTCATAAAGCCAAAGGCATGTACAAAGTCTTCAAAAACCAGACGACGATAGAGTTTACTGCCCTGTAAGGCCCACTCGTTATGTGATTCCAATCTGGCTTGTACTTCGGTATCACTTAATGCGGCAATCTCACTCATTCTCTTCTCCTTGCTGTTTTTTTGTAAGCATAACACCACACTCAATATGATCGGTATAGGGGAACTGATCAAAGATAGCGAATTGGGTGATTTGGTGGCTCTGGCATAGCTGTTTTAAATTGTTATATAAGGTATCGGGGTTGCAGGAGATATACAGAATATTCTCAAACTGGCTAATCAGCTTTTCAGTGAGTGTGTCCAATCCGGCCCGGGGTGGGTCTACCAACACGGTTGAAAATTGATAGCTGCCAAGGTCGATATCCTTTAATCGACGGAACTCCCTCTCACCAGCCAGTGCTGAGGAAAAATCTTCACTGGACATACGGGCAACGGTAACATTGCTGACCTGGTTAAGTTCAAAGTTATAGTTGGCTGATTTTACCGAAGTCTTGGAAATTTCAGTGGCCAGAACTTTATTAAAGTTTTGCGCGAGCACAAGAGTGAAATTACCGTTGCCGCAGTAGAGTTCTACCAGATCTCCACCCAGCCCCTGAGAGTGGTCCAGTGCCCAGGTCAGCATCTTTTGATTAACCGTGGCATTGGGTTGAGTAAAGCTATTCTCTACCTGCTGAAAGTTATACTGCTGGCCTTTAACGGTCAGGGTCTCAATGACATAGTCTTCACTGAGCACCATACGCTGTTTTTTACTGCGGCCAATAATCTTGATTTGATATTGCTGCTGTAAATCTTCGGCCAGTTGCTGCCAGTCCTCACCCAGGCGTTTATGGTAAATCATGCTGACCAGAGCTTCGCCACTCAGGGTGGTTAGAAATTCAATCTGGAATAACTTATGACGCAGCAAGGGGGACGCTTTGATCGCGGTCATCAGCTGGTCCATTAGCCGGGTGATAATCGTTGAGCCAATGGGAAAATGGTCAATTCTAACCGGTTGCTTGGGTTCAGCTTTATTGAACATTACATAGTAGGAATCATCGTCCTGATGCCAGATTTTAAATTCAGCGCGCACGCGAAAATGTAATTCTGGCGAGTCATAGACCGACAGCGTCGGTGGTGAAAACTCACTAAATTGTTGGGTGATTCGCTCAGCCTTGGCAGTCAGTTGCTGCTGGTAATTGGCCGGGTTGACTTTGCTAAGGGGCATGATTCGGGTCACATTGTAAATAGTGCAGGCATTATAGTGATTTATTGCCCTGATGCGTAATGAAATAAGTATGGCTTTTGGCTACAATTTGTTGATTATAAAATGAAGCTGCTGAATAAGGGATAGGTCATGAAGGTATTGGTAACGGGCGGAGCGGGCTATATTGGCAGTCACACCTGTGTTGAGCTGTTAGCAGCCGGCTATGAGGTGATTGTGGTAGATAACCTGTCTAATAGTCACCCTGAGTCCCTGAGTCGGGTACAGGAAATTACCGGTCGTGAGTTGGTTTTTCATCAGGTTGATATTCGCGATGCTGCAGCTCTGGAAGTTATTTTTAGCCAGGAAAATATCGATGCCGTGATTCACTTTGCAGGCCTTAAAGCCGTGGGTGAATCCGTGGCCAAGCCCTCCCTGTATTACCAGAACAATGTCTACGGCACTTTAGTGCTGTGTGAGGCAATGGCAAAGTATGGGGTATTTAATCTGGTATTTAGTTCTTCGGCCACTGTCTATGGTGACCCTGCCACCGTCCCCATTAATGAAAGTTTCCCCTTATCGGCGACTAACCCCTACGGGCGCTCTAAACTAATGGTGGAAGAGATTTTACGTGATTTGAATAGATCGGACGATCGCTGGAATACAATACTGTTGCGATATTTTAATCCCGCTGGTGCTCATGAGAGTGGCCGTATTGGTGAAGACCCCAATGGTATACCTAATAATTTATTACCCTATATTACTCAAGTGGCCGTAGGTAAGCTCGAAAGTCTGGCGGTGTTTGGTAGTGATTACGATACGGTTGATGGTACTGGCGTAAGAGACTACATCCATGTGGTAGATCTTGCATTGGGCCATCTTAAAGCCTTGGAAAAATTATCATCCAACCCGGGAACTGTTGCCTATAACCTGGGTACGGGTACGGGCTACTCGGTGCTGGAAATGGTGGCGGCTTTTGAAAAGGCCAGTAGTAAGGCAATAGCGTATAAACTGGTAGAACGTCGTGCCGGTGATGTCGCCAGTTGTTATGCTGACCCAGCCTTTGCCGCACAGGAGCTTAACTGGACGGCAACATTAGGGATAGAAGCCATGACCCGTGACAGCTGGCGCTGGCAAAGCGACAACCCTAACGGTTATAAAGATAGCTGATAGTTTATAAGCGGTTTCGGTCCCGCTCTAACCACCATTGTTTAGCCAGAGAAAAAGCCGATGACTGGTCATCGGCTTTTTGCATTAAGCGAATGCTAATGGCTAGCGTGCCGATAATTGCATCCCTCCCATAGGCATCCTCTGCATCACCGCGCCACACCGCGGTTAAGTGATCAATGTCCAGTGTTTCGGCTAAGGCTTGGCGGCCTTCAAGCATTTTTGGCCAGCTCTCTTCGCCTGCTACACCGTCAATAACGGTTTTGACCAGACAGCTGGCTTCTGGCCTGCGCTCAATTTCACCGCCTTCACCTTTAAAGACCGCTGCATGGCTTTGCCCCAGGCTGATCGCAGCTTGCTGGTGGCTGTCACCATAGGCGGGGTGAAAAATGCTTTGCATAGAATAGGGCGCAGCTAAAGGGTTTAGTAGTCTGGATAAGGTATGCACCGGCGAACGCAAACCCAGATAATGACGAAAATCGATAATGCGCTTTAATGGCGGGCATAAAAACTCAAGTGGCATAAAAGAAAAGCACTGTGTGTTTAATTGCTGCTCCACCATCGGCCAGTCCTGTGCTGGCGTAATACCCAGCGCGGTTAATACCTGCTCTGTATAAAGTCTACCTTCGGTATGGCCGCTGGCACCGTGCATATAAACAGGAATACCCTGATCGGCAATGGCAAAGCAGCTTAATAAATACCAGGGCAGCTGTTTTTTCTTACCGGCATAGCTGGACCAATCCAGCTGCACATTCACTGCTTTGGGGGCGGCTATATGCTCTCTGGCTGCGGCAACAAAGCCGGTTAACTCTTCATGGCTTTCTTCTTTAACGCGCAATAACATCAAAAAGGCACCTAGCTGTAGGTCTTCCACATCGCCTTTTAAAATCATTTGCATGGCATCAAAGGCTTCCTGTTCGGTAAGGGAGCGGGAGCCTGTCTTGCCTTTGCCGAGGATGCGAACATAGTGAGCGAAAGGGTGTTCGCCGTTTTTGATTTGGCTAAGTGTATTGCGGTACTGTTCTGACATGATGGTATAGTTCTAAAGACAGTTATCAGGCTTGGGTAGACCTGCGATTTTTGCAGCGAATTTTGCCGGGCTGCCAGGAAATAAGGCGAGTAGATAAATGCTTTTGCCTTTATCATCCCCCAGTTGCTGGCCAACATATTTTACTAGAGGGCGCATAGCCGGAGATAATTCAAACTCCCGGTAAAACTGTTGCAGCAAATCAATAATTTCCCAATGATCATCGCTAAGCGCGATCCCTTCGTTGTTGGCAAGCTGCTCAGCGACTTGTGGGTTCCATTGCGACAGGTCTTTTAGAAAACCTTCTTTATCCAATAGGATGGTTTGCTGGTCAACGATCATTTCCATAACCCTAGAACCAGCTTTGTACGCTATGGTGCGTTACCGTTAGCTCAACAAATTCACTGTCGCTAATCAACGTAATATTTGTGCTTATATCTTGCTTAAGTCCCCGAGCATTAACATCCACTGCCAGCGCATAGAATGTAATATCACGGTGGTTTTCAATCAGTTCGCTATAGTGAGTCGCTTTTTTTCCTGCATAGACTCCGTCTTCAATAAGCAGTACGGAGCTACCGGCACGACAAAACTTTAAGCAATCAGTAAAGCTTGAATCACTAAAGGGGGATTTGTTAACGGTGTGTAAAATCATCAGGTTTATACCGTTAAAAGCATATCAGCTTGCTCAAATAACTCAGACAACTGTTGTTGATTAACTGGCTTGGCTGCGAGGCTAAGTCGTGAGGGTTCAATCTGTCGTTCAGTCAGGGCTTCAGCTTCTACATAGCTTTCGCTAATACCATAAAGCTCAAAGGCGGATAATAATTTCTGGTGATTTTTCTGTTGGATATCAGTGCTGTCCTGTTGGTCTATAGTCTGCCAAACGCCATCGCCGATAAACGCTATCGCCAACTCTTGATCGAAGGCTCCGGCAGCCAGCGCCATATCCGCGGCAGCTCTGGCCAGAGCGTTACCATAGGGGGCTTTTCGACAAATCAGTAGAATACGCTTGCTCGCCATTGTTAGGGCCCAAAGGTGATCAGGCGATCAGAATTGATAGAGGCATCCACTAACTGGCCCAGCCCTGAAAGGGTAACACTATCACTGAGATTGTGGCTGGGTTTTTCATAGCGGTCGGCTTCTTTGGCATCCATCACCCCTCGTTTTAAAGCGCTGGCAATACAAACCACCAAATCAATATCGTGCTGGTTTGCTAGTATCTGCCACTGCTGAGGGATATTGTTTTCATCCTGTGGTGGCGTTATCAGGGCGTTGCCGTTATTGACGGCATCGTGGTAGAAAAATATACGGTAAACATTATGACCTGCGTCTACAGCAGCCTGGGCAAAGCGCAGCGCGGTAGCCACCGACTGGCTGGAATAGGGGGCGCCGAGGATGAGTAATGAAAAACGCATAGAATAAAACCCTTAAAAAGCTATTCCTAAAAAACAGCCCTAAATATCAAACCCCAAAAAACAAAAGCCCCGATAAAATCGAGGCTTTGGTTTAATTAGCAGGGTGATTTAGTCGTCACCCATCACACCTAAGATATGCAGTAGGCTGGTAAACAGGTTGTAAATATTCAGGTATAAAGAAACCGTAGCCATCAGGTAATTGGTTTCACCACCATTAATAATCCGGCTGGTATCAAACAGAATAAAACCGGACATTAACAGCACAATACCGGCACTTAAGGCCAGTGAGGCCGCAGGCATATGGAAGCCAAACATTGAGCCGACCATTAAGGCTAATGCAACCATCACCAGAACGACTAAACCGGTCATCAGGAAACCACCCATAAAGCTAAAGTCTTTACGAGTAGTCAGTACATAACCTGACAGTGAGAAGAACACCAAAGCTGTGCCGCCCAGCGCCTGCATCACAATTTCACCACCATTGGACATGGCAAGGTAGCGGTTCAGGGTTGGCCCCAAGGCCGCACCCATCAGGGCAGTAAAGGCAAACACGACGTAAATGCCAGAAGAAGAATTGGCGGTTTTAGGAAGAACGAACCAGATTAAAACGATGGCAGCGATCATCATTATCATGCCAGCGCCGTAGCCGACGTTCATCCACATGGACAGACCGGCGGTGATAGCGCTAACCATCATTGTCATGGCCAACATCATATAGGTATTACGAAGTACCTTGTTGGTAGACAGTGCCGAATCAGCAGAACCTGACTGGGATGAAAAAACTGGGTTGTCACGCATGTTATATCTCCATAGTGTGAACAGGGTTTTTTAAGTTGCTTTAGCTGTTGTCCATCATAGCTGGATCCTCTTTAAAATCAAGGCTTTGTGTATAGCTTAAGCGGTTGATTTTGCAGCTTCTGGGCTTCAAACCACTAAGACAATAAGCGCGGTAAAGGGTTCCATAACAGCAGGTGCATATTGGGGTAATCCAATCGGGGGATTCTGGTATTGATTTGGACGTGAAGGTACCGCTAGAGAGAAAAATGGCGGTGGGGGAGAGATTCGAACTCTCGGAGGTATTACCCTCGCTGGTTTTCAAGACCAGTGCTTTCGGCCACTCAGCCACCCCACCAACGGGACGGAATTATACAGAGCTTAGCGGGTGAGACAAGGGTTTGGCCGGATTAAAACCGTAACTAAGCCATTGTTTTTATGATTGTTATTGGGTTTTTGCCGGGTTGGTTGTTTTTAGAGCAAAAAAAAGCCCAGCATTTAGCTGGGCTTGATATTAGCACTTAAGCGGAGCGTTTAAGCCGTGGGTCGTTATGGGCCCGCTCTGCTTTGGGTTTGGCAGGATCTGGCGCAGCAGCAGGAGCAGGGGCTTTTGGCGCAGTGTCCAGGTGCGATGTAGCTATATCAACCTCGGTAACGGCCTTTGGCGAGATACGTGGGTCGTTAGCGGCACGGCCTACTGGCTTCTCCTGAGTTGTAGCAATGGGGGCTGGCTCAGTAGCTGCTGGTGCAGGTTTAGGCGGTGGAGCTGCTTGCTCTATAGCCGGTTCAGCTGCAACAGGTGTTGCTGGAGCTTCTGGAGCTGCTTCAGTGTCTTCTGCTACAGGTTCTGCAGCTGTTTCGGCAACAGCTTCTTCAGTCGCTTCCTCGGCCGGAGTGGCTGCGGCAGTTTCTTCTACAGTTTCTGTAACAGCTTCTGCTGCTTCCGCAGGGGCTGTCTCATCAGAGGCTTCTGCAACTGTTTCGGCTGGAGCCTCAGCGACGGTTTCCACTTTTACTTCAGTTGCCGTTTCAACGCTACCTTCAGTCGTATTCTCAACCACCGCTTCAACAGCCGCCTCGTGAGCGGGTGCTGATGTTGTTGCATCTACGGCCGCTTCTTCAGTCTGGTTGTTTTCGGCTTTGTTCTCGGCATTACGTGGTCCACGATTACGGCGGCGACCTGAGTTACGGGGTCTGCGGTTAGAGGGACGACGTTGCGGACGATCACCGTTATTCTCGTTGCTCTCATTAGACTCAGAAGCTTCTCTGGTCTCATTTTTATCTTCGGGCTTTTTATCTTGCCTGTTTTCTTTAGAGCGATTGCGGTCATTACGGTCATTGCGCTCTTTGCGATCACCGCGATCTTCACGGTTATCATCGCGACGGTTTCTGTTGCGATTTCTATTGCGGTTACGGTTTTGATTGCGACCCTGGCCTTGACCCTGACGGTTATTGCGCTGGTTATTGCGCTTACGCTGGGGTTTTTTCTCTTCAACCACTTCTTCTTCAGCGGGGCTGCTAAAGAAACTCATGATTTTTCCGAATAAACCGGTGCTTTCAGTTTTTGCAACCGGTGCTTTTTCGGCAGCCGCCGGTGCAGCAGCGGCTGGTGCCGGAGCTTGAGGCGTTACGCTCTGTACCGCTGCTTGCTGAACCGGTACTGGGGCTTCTTCCTGACCCAGTACTTCTTCAGGCTGTTCGGTTTGTATCTTATAGCTCAGCTCTACATCTTTGCTGATTTCATCGTCCCGCAAACGCTGCACTTCAAAGTGTGGCGTTTCCAGTTGTGGAATAGGAGCGATAACAACACGGACTTTAGTACGTTGTTCTATATCGTGAATCGGCTGGCGCTTTTCATTCAGTAAGTAGGAAGCGACATTAACCGGGACCAGTGCACGAATCTCTGCACTGCGGTCTTTACTGGCCGCTTCTTCAACCAGACGCAAAATAGACAGTGACAGTGACTTGGTATCACGGATAGTGCCCTGACCGGTACAGCGTGGGCAGACCTTGGCGCTGGTTTCACCTAGTGATGGACGCAGGCGCTGGCGTGACATTTCCAATAAGCCAAAGCGTGAAATGCGGCCTACCTGAACCCGTGCGCGGTCAATGCTTAGCGCGTCGCGCATACGGTTTTCAACAGCGCGCTGGTTTTTGGCAGCATGCATATCGATAAAGTCGATAACCACCAGACCGCCCATATCCCTTAAACGTAGCTGGCGAGCAATTTCGTCGGCCGCTTCAAGGTTGGTTTGCAGGGCGGTTTCTTCAATATTGCCACCTTTGGTTGCGCGGGCGGAGTTAATATCAATAGACACCAATGCTTCAGTTGGGTCGATAACAATAGAGCCACCGGAGGGGAGCTGCACTTCGCGCTGGAAGGCGGTCTCAATCTGGCTTTCGATTTGGTAGCGGTTAAATAGGGGGACCGGGTCATTATAGTGACGAATACGGTTTTGATAATGGGGCATAACCTGAGTGACGAAGTTCAGGGCTTCGGTATAGGCGTCCTTATTATCAATCAGTACCTGATCGATATCTTCACGCAGATAGTCGCGAATAGCGCGAATAATAACGTTGCTTTCCTGTAATAGCAGGAAGGGGGCTTTTCGCTCTGCGGTGGCCTTTTGAATGGCTTCCCAGAGGTGTACCAGATAGTCTAAATCCCATTGTAGTTCTTCACCGCTGCGGCCTACACCGGCGGTACGGACAATGGCGCCCATGCCGTTAGGGACAGTAATAGAGTTTAAGGCGGCTTTTAGCTCGGCCCGTTCATCACCTTCTATGCGGCGAGAAATACCACCGGCGCGAGGGTTGTTAGGCATTAAGACCAGATAGCGACCCGCCAGGCTGACGAAGGTGGTTAGGGCTGCGCCCTTATTACCACGCTCTTCTTTGTCGACCTGAACAATTACCTCAGTGCCTTCTTTAACTACGTCTTTGATCTTAAAGCGACCACCGACATCCTGTGGTTGGCGGTAGAAGTATTCGCGGGCAATTTCTTTGAGCGGTAAAAAACCATGGCGTTCAGCGCCGAAGTCGACAAAAGCGGCTTCAAGGCTGGGCTCTACACGGGTGATAGTGCCTTTATAAACGTTTGATTTTTTCTGTACGCGGGTGCGGTTTTCGATATCCAGGTCGTATAAGCGTTGGCCATCGACAAGACCGACGCGCAACTCTTCAGGTTGAGTTGCATTGATAAGCATTCTTTTCATGGTGGAAACAAATCCTAATTAGCAGAGGATTTGCGCAATAACCGGAAAACGGTATTGGAAGAGGACGTCGAGCTAATGCTATCCAGGGTTGATAACGTAAAACATTAACAACAGTGTTACTGATAAATGGAGCTTTTTACGGCAATAAAGGCACGATTAAGCTTTATGTTCAGTAATAGCGGTACTTAGTACTCTTAATTTAGTACTAACCTCGCTATAATCGCCGCGGATTCTGTGGCCTCCTGTTATTGAAGGGAGGTTCACTGCTTACGGGCGTTTCTATTTAGCAATAGTTCTGGTGAAGTAATGGTGGTTGAGCAGAGGGCATATTCTTCAACTAGCCGTGCTATTTAACCAATGAACTAATCCGTTTAGCTGCTTAAGGTTTATTTAAACGTTAAGCAGGGGATAGTCGTTTACGCTTCACCTGCGTCTCAAATTCAAAACTGTTTAAACGATGCTTGCGACATGTCGTCTGCATTGTTAATTAATTCACTTACAATCAATTCTGGCTTTCCAGTAAAGGCATTGCGTAAGTGGACTGATAAAATTTTTATCTCGCGTCGCCCTGAAATAATTTGTTATCTTTCAGAAAAAAAGCGACAGCGGAACAACATTTGGTGTAGCGGTATTTCCTACAACCCGATCTTTGTTTACGTTATGTTTTCACGATTGATGAGTACTAAGCTCGTTAATCGGGCCGGCAACTGGCCGGTAAGATGACGTAAATTTTAGCGAGGAGGAAACCTGACCTAGCAAAATGTGGCTGGATCATAACAGGATTTACTATGTGTATCAATTACTTACAGCGGAAATTTAATGACTGATCTTTTTACTAAGGATAAGGCTGAAAAGTCGGCCTCCAGCAAGCCTGGTAATGGGGTCAGTTTTGTAGAAGTGACGGATGCTCATGCTGGCCAGAGAATCGACAATTTTCTGTTGCGGCACCTGAAAGGTGTACCCAAGTCCAAGATTTACCGCATTGTGCGCAAGGGTGAGGTGCGGGTTAATAAAGGACGAGTTAAAGCCGAGTATAAGCTCTGTGAAGGGGATGTTATCCGGGTACCACCGGTAAGAGTGGCTGAGGAAAAGGCCCGCCAAGGTGTGTCAGAAAGTCTTCATCAGCTGCTAACGTCGTCGATCTTGTTTGAAGATGACCGTTTAATGGTGATTAATAAGCCATCCGGTCTTGCGGTGCATGGCGGTAGTGGAATTAATCAGGGTTTAATAGAAGCGTTGCGGGTCATGCGCCCGGAATTACGCTTTTTAGAGTTGGTGCATCGCTTGGATAGAGATACCTCTGGCTGCATTATGATCGCTAAAAAGCGCAGTATGCTGCGCTATCTCCACGAGCAGTTGCGTACCGGTAAAGTGGATAAGCGCTATTTGGCGCTGGTGGCTGGTCGCTGGCCAAATCGCCGTAAGCTGGTTAAAGCCCCTTTATTAAAGAACACCCTGCGCTCTGGTGAGCGTATGGTCAATGTCTCCCCTGAGGGGAAACAGTCCACCACGGAGTTTGCCATTGTTGAGCGCTATCCGCAGGCCACTCTGGTTGAGGCTAAACCCATTACCGGGCGAACCCATCAAATCAGGGTTCATGCGCTGCATGTAGGCCACCCGCTATTAGGGGATGATAAATATGGCGATCAACAGGCTTGCCAGAATTTTAAACAGAAGGGCTTAAAGCGCTTATTTCTGCATGCGGCCAGTTTACGTGTGCCTATGCCCGAGGATGAAAAAGACCTCACTGTCAGTGCTGCCCTAAGCCCTGAGTTACAATCCGTATTAGAAAATCTACCTACCGAGTAATGTTGTATGTTGTTTGTTTTTGATTGGGATGGGACCTTACTGGATTCCACTGATAAAATTGCCGGCTGTATGCAAAAGGCCATTGCCGAACTGGGCTTACCTGAGCGCAGTACCGAGCAGGCCAAGAGTATTATCGGTTTAGGCCTGCCAGAGGCGGTGCAAACGCTCTTTCCGGAGATAGATAAAGCGATAATTCCTGAGGTGACGGCTGCTTATTCCCGCCACTTCGTTGCCGATGACCAAACCCCCTGTGACTTTTTCCCCAATGTCGATGACGTATTAAAGCAGCTGCGTGCTGAAGGGCATTTATTGGCGGTAGCCACCGGTAAGAGTCGCCGTGGGCTGAATCGAGTATTGGCTAATATGTCATTAACGGATTTTTTTGATGGCAGCCGTTGTGCCGATGAAACCGCATCCAAACCTGACCCCTTAATGCTGAACCAGTTATTGCAGGAGTTGGATGTTGAGGTCAGTTCGGCCGTGATGGTGGGGGATACCGATTTTGATTTGGGGATGGCAGCCAATGCCGGTATGCGAAGTATTGGAGTGAGCTATGGTGCCCATTCGGTTGAGCGCTTACTGCCCCACAAGCCTGTTCGCATTATTGACCGTTTTGAGGAGTTGCTAGAGTGGGGCTAAGGGATATTGATGCCCTCAGTCTTTAGCATATCCACCAGTTTGATCAGGGGCAGGCCTACCAGGCTATTGGGGTCATCGCCCTGCAGTTGCTCAAATAGACTTATCCCCAGTCCTTCCATCTTAAAGCTACCGGCGCAGTCAAAAGGCTGCTCAGCGGCAATATAGCGTTCGATGGTCGCTGTATCCAAGTGTCGAAATTTTACCGAGAAGGGCTCAATACAGCTTTGCTGTTGCCCGGTTTTACTGTTGAGCAGGCTAAGGCCGGTATAAAAGGTAACGGTTTTACCACTACAGGCGGCAAGCTGGGCCTGGGCTTTGTCGCTATGACCGGGTTTGGTCAGAATGTCTTGCCCCAGGCTGGCCACTTGGTCAGAGCCGATAATCAGGTGTTGGGGGTAATCTGCTGCCACCGCCTGGGCTTTCTGTTGCGCCAGCCTTTCTACTAGCTGCTGGGGGGATTCATCGGGCAGGGCAGTTTCATCAATATCGGGGCTGCTACAAACAAAGTCTATGGCTAGTCGGCCCAGTAATTCTCTGCGGTAGGGGGAGCTTGAAGCGAGTATGATGGGGAGCATAAAAGGGCTCTGCAGACCGTATTGTTAGCAAGAAGGCGTGAATTTGATGGATTATAGGTAGAAATCACTGATTTCCCTACAAAAAATCGGTAATTGCCGGTATTTTCCTTTGACAGTCCCAGCCTACAGCCCTATGATTGCGCGCTTATGTTGACCGCCCCCCTGCCAAGCCAGATAGATATCCGTAAATTGGTGGTGAAAGGTGCTGAAATCAGTGCTAATCCGCCGATTTCATCCCTGCCTCGTATCGAGGACTTATTGGCTGAGGGTGATAGCGGTAAAGACAGCGAAATCGCGGTTAAACTTGAGTTCTATATAGATGATGAACGCAAGCGCAGGGTAGACGGTAAAATCACTGGCACCGTGAATATGACTTGCCAGCGCTGTCTAGAGCCGATGCCGGTTCCGATTGATGTGCAGTTTGAATTGGGTATTGTTTGGTCCGAAGAGGATGCAGAACGTTTACCTAAAACATTAGAGCCATTAATTGTTGGAGAAGAATTAGTTGATCTTGCAGATATTGTCTCGGAAGAGTTGATCTTAAGTTTGCCCTATGTGAATTATCACCCAGCGGCAGATTGTAAGCAGGATGTAGGTTATAGCAGTGTTGATCCTGAAGCGGCCGAAGCGGTTGCAAAGGCAGACGCAGATAATGAGAAGGACAATCCTTTTCACGTTTTAGAACAGTTAAAATTCGATAAGTAATTGCGTGATGCAATCACTGAGTAAGTAGAGGAGTTAAGGCCATGGCCGTACAAAAGAGTAAAGTAACCCGTTCACGTCGCGGTCAGCGTCGTTCACACGATTCGCTAACCGGACCAACGCTGTCTGTTGATCCTACCAGCGGTGAAACTCATCGTCGTCACCACGTATCAGCTGACGGTTTCTACCGTGGCAAAAAAGTTGTTGATACTCAAGACGACGAGTAATCAAAGTTTTAGACCATTAAATGGCTTCGCGAATACGCATAGCTATTGATTGTATGGGCGGGGACTTCGGTCTCCGCGTTTCTATCCCCGCCGCTGTAACATCTCTTTCCCAATTTTCTGATATTGAACTCACGCTTGTGGGTGAGCAATCCGCTATTGAATCGGCGCTACCCGATACCGACCGCAACCGCTTAACGATTGTACATGCCCCTGACGTTGTCACGATGTCAGATAAACCCTCTCATGCCCTAAGAAAAAAATCCCAGTCTTCAATGCGTATGGCCATTGATTTGCTAAAGGACAAGCAAGTAGATGCCGTGGTCAGTGCTGGTAATACCGGAGCCTTAATGGCTATGGGAAGTTATGTGCTAAAAACCTTGCCGGGTATTGATCGTCCGGCGATTTGCTCGGCGGTCCCTTCGGTTAAAGGGCATAGCTATTTATTAGACCTGGGGGCCAATGTCGACAGCAGTGCCAGTCATCTGCATCAGTTTGCAGTCATGGGTTCGGCCCTGGCTTGTGCCGTTGATGGTATTGAAAGCCCGCGAGTGGCGCTACTCAATATTGGCGAAGAAGCTACCAAAGGTAATGAGCAAGTTAAATTAGCGGATGCATTGATTCGGGCTAATCAGCAGCTAAACTATATCGGCTTTATAGAAGGTGACGGGCTATTTGCCGCCAGTGCCGATGTGATTGTTGCTGATGGTTTTGTCGGTAATGTGGCCTTGAAGGCCTGTGAAGGCACAGCGGCTTATATCTCAGGGATTTTAAATGAGAGTTTTAAAGCGAACTGGCTAAGTCGTATGGCCGGTTTTTTTGCTTTGCCTGTCCTCAAAAGAATCTACCAAAAGCTGGATCCTGAACAGTATAATGGCGCCAGTTTTTTAGGCTTGCAGGGTGTGGTGGTTAAAAGCCACGGCAGCAGTAATGTCAAAGGTTTTGTACATGCGATTGAGCAAGCACGGTTGGAAGTTGCTAGTAATATGCTGGATATGATCGATCAGCAACTGACGACTTTATCAGAATAAAGTTTAAGTTTGTCATACCCGCCTTTGCGGGGATGATGGGTGTTTTTTTTTAAGAAAGGATAAATAATCGATGAGTGATCAAACACTTGCCTTTGTCTTTCCCGGTCAGGGCTCACAAAAAGTTGGTATGTTGGCGGATATAGCCGAGCAGCATGCCGTGGTTCAAGAAACCTTTGCCGAAGCGTCGGATGCTCTGGCTTACGATCTCTGGGACCTTATTCAAAACGGTGAACAGGAACAATTAAACCTGACCGAAAGAACTCAACCGATTTTATTGACCGCCAGTGTTGCTCTTTGGCGTGTCTGGGAGCAGCAAGGTGGTGCCAGACCTGCAATGATGGCAGGACATAGTCTGGGCGAATTTTCAGCGCTGGTTTGTGCCGGTAGTTTGGCTTTTGCTGACGCGGTAACCCTGGTGCGTGATCGCGGCCAGTTTATGCAAACAGCAGTGCCGGTTGGTGAAGGGGCTATGGCCGCTGTCTTGGGGCTTGATGATGAGGTCATTATTGATATCTGTCAGCAGACGGGTGCAGAAGCCGTTAACTTTAATTCTCCAGGTCAGGTGGTTATTGCGGGTAAGGTAGCAGCGGTAGATCAAGCGATTGTCTTGCTCAAAGAAGCCGGCGCCAAACGGGCAATGCCACTACCGGTCAGCGCACCTTTCCATACCTCGTTGATGCGTCCCGCCGGTGAAAAGCTGGCAGAAAAAGTGGCTGAGTTAGCGGTAAGTGCTCCAGCAACGCCGGTTGTACATAATGTGCATGCCCAGACAGAATCTGAACCGGAAAAAATTAAAACCTTATTGGTTGAGCAAATTTATAGCCCGGTTAAATGGACCAGCTGTATTCAAACCATGGCCGCTGCAGGTATTAGCAATACCCTTGAATGTGGCCCAGGTAAAGTGCTGGGTGGTTTAAGTCGTCGTATCGACCGCTCGCTAAGCAGTTTTAGTATTGAAGACCCTGCCGGTTTAGAAAAAGCATTGGCAGAATTTAACTAATTATTGGAGAGAAAAATGTCGGATAAAGTTGCATTAGTGACAGGGGCGAGTCGCGGTATTGGTCAGGCTATAGCTAAGCAGTTAGGTGCTGATGGCTTTACTGTTGTTGGCACGGCCACCACAGAAGGTGGTGCAGAAAACATTAGTGCCTATATGGCCGAGGCGGGTATGGCTGGCGAAGGTATGATGCTGAATGTATCTGATGCAGATTCAGTGGCGTCGGTATTAAAAGCTATTGCTGAAAAATATGCGGCTCCCACGGTACTGGTTAACAATGCCGGTATTACCGGAGATAACCTGCTAATGAGAATGAAAGAAGATGAGTGGGATAATGTGATGGCCACTAATCTGACCTCCATCTTCCGTCTTTCCAAGGCCTGTGTTCGTGGTATGTCTAAAGCGCGTTGGGGTCGTATTATTAATATCAGCTCTGTAGTGGGCTCGATGGGTAATGCAGGTCAGTCCAACTATGCCGCGACCAAGGCCGGTATGGAGGGTTTTTCCCGTTCGCTGGCTAAAGAATTAGGCGCTCGCAGTATTACTGTTAACGCGGTAGCACCGGGTTTTATTGATACAGATATGACCAAAGAGCTGCCCGAAGAGAACAAAAACCTGATGCTTTCACAGATCCCTTTGTCCCGTTTAGGGCAGCCAGAAGAGATTGCAGGTGTGGTTGGCTTCCTTGCTAGTGACGCCGGAGGCTATATTACCGGTGAAACCATCCATGTTAATGGTGGTATGTATATGGGTTAAGTTGCTGAAATATAAGATCTTTTTATAATTTTAGCAGATTTAATCAAGGTTTTTTAGAAAACCGTGGTACACAGCGGATAAAATCGAGTAAAATGCCCGCCGAAAATCAGTAGTAATGCCTATATAAGCTTTACTCGCTATGATTTGGTTTTCGTGGGTGAAAGCTTAAACAATATTGAACAATCTATAGAGCTATTTATAGCTACACAACAGGAGTCGATTACGACCATGAGCAGCATTGAAGAACGCGTAAAGAAAATTGTTGCAGAGCAACTAGGTGTTAAAGAAGACGAAGTACAGACCTCAGCTTCTTTTGTAGAAGATTTGGGTGCAGATTCACTGGACACCGTTGAATTGGTAATGGCTCTGGAAGAAGAATTCGAAACTGAAATTCCTGATGAAGAAGCCGAGCAAATTACTACTGTTCAGTTGGCTATCGACTATATCAACAAAAACCTGGGTTAACTCCTTCGTCTGCATTGCTATTGGCATTGCAGAGGTAAACCTTTTTAAAAGCCGTTCTATTGTTTAATAGAGCGGCTTTTTGTTATCCGGGTTTTGTCTCAGGCCGCTCTTAATGGTTAAATAAGCATTATGGTTAGTGAACTTCAGTCGTTAATTTTTGTAATCCGTTGTTACCGTGTCATCGCATAGGAGGCAGTAGTGTCAAAACGAAGAGTTGTAGTCACCGGTTTGGGTTTGGTTACACCCGTTGGGAATGATGTAAATAGCACTTGGCAAAATATCGTCAATGGTAAAAGTGGTATTGGTCCACTGGAGCAATTTGATGTCTCCGCTTACAGCACCCGTTTTGGTGGTTCGGTAAAGGATTTTGATGTTACTGACTATATGACAGCAAAGGATGCCCGGAAAATGGATACCTTTATCCAGTATGGTATGGCTGCTGGTATTCAAGCAATAGAAGATTCAGGCCTGGAAGTCACTGATGAAAATGCTGGCCGTATTGGTGTGGCTATCGGTTCCGGTATTGGCGGTGTCAGTTATATTGAAGAAAATTATCAAAAGCTGATCAATAGCGGCCCAAGAAAAATCTCTCCGTTTTTTGTCCCCGGTACTGTTATCAATATGGTGGCTGGTAACCTGTCGATTAAATATGGTTTGCAGGGCCCTAACTTTGCGATCACTACCGCCTGTACCACTGGTACACACAATATTGGTCATGCTGCCCGTGTCATTGCCTATGGTGATGCCGATGTGATGGTAGCCGGTGGTTCTGAAATGTCATCCACACCTCTGGGCTTGGGTGGCTTTGCCGCTGCCCGGGCTTTATCAACCCGCAATGATGATCCGCAGCGCGCCAGCCGCCCCTGGGATAAAGACCGCGATGGTTTTGTTTTGTCTGACGGTGCTGGTATGTTGGTATTAGAAGAATATGAAACCGCCAGGGCTCGTGGTGCCACTATCTACGCTGAATTGGTAGGTTTTGGCATGAGTGGTGATGCCTACCATATGACATCACCTCCTGAAGATGGCCGTGGTGCAGCGGCTTCTATGCGTAATGCAATTTTGGATGCAGGTATTAATGTTGATCAGGTCAATTATATTAATGCTCACGGCACGTCGACACAGGCAGGTGATGTGGCGGAAAGTAAAGCGGTAGAGTCAGTTTTGGGTGATGCGGCGAATAGTGTGGCGGTCAGTTCAACAAAATCTATGGTTGGTCATTTGCTAGGAGCTGCTGGTGCTGTAGAAGCAGTCTTTTCCATTTTGGCCATTCGCGATCAGGTGGCTCCACCAACAATTAACCTGGATAACCCCGACGAAGGTTGTAATTTGAATTATGTGCCGTATACCGCTCAGGAAATGACAATCAACTATGCCTTATCCAATTCCTTTGGCTTTGGTGGCACCAATGGCAGTTTGCTCTTTGGCAAATGTGATTAGTTGATTATCCATGCCCGCTGATGCATTGGTTAATGGTAGTTTCTCCCGCTCTATTGATAGCCGCGATAGAGGTCTTGCCTATGGCGATGGGCTTTTTGAAACGATAAAAATCAATGCTGGTCACCCGGAGTTCTTATCGCTTCATTTAAGGCGTCTGCAATGGGGGTGTGCTCGCCTTGGTATTGATTGTGATGTGTCGGTCATTGAAAGTGATATAGAAAAAATCCTCCCTGTGGCTTCTACACAAGCGGCTGTTTTAAAAATTATTATTACCAGAGAGTCCGGGGGCAGGGGATATCAGCCTGATGCTAATGCAGGCTTTAACCGAATACTAAGGGTTGAAGGTTTAACCAGCGATTACGCTGTAGAGGCAAGCCAGGGGGTTGCTGTAAGACTTTGCGATACTCGTTTGGGGATTAACCCTCAGTTAGCAGGTATCAAGCACTTATCCCGTTTGGAGAATGTGCTGGCCCGTGCTGAATGGCGTGATAAAGCAATTACAGAAGGTTTAATGTTCGATAGCGATGGCCGTTTAGTTGAAGGCACGATGTCGAATGTTTTTATCGTCAAAGATAAAGTCTTGTTAACACCCCGGTTACACCGCTGCGGTGTTAATGGTGTGATACGGCAACTGCTTATTGAGCAATTAGCACCGTCGCTAAAATTAAGTTGTGATACAGCTGATGTCGTTCTGGAGGATATTTATCAGGCCGAGGAAGTCTTTATCTGCAATAGTTTAATGGGCATAGTGCCGGTAGTGACCATAGGCTGCCATACAAAAACGATTGGCGATATCACCCGTTCACTACAGCAGTCATTGCAAGCGGTGAGAAACAGCCATGCCTAAGTTGCTTAGCAAAGTACTGTTCCTGTTAGTGTTGGCCGTGGTGGTGCTAATCGTTTTGGCCTATTCACAAATGCAGCGCTATTTAGCCACGCCGTTAAATATTCCTCAGGGCGGTGTTGAATATACACTGGCCAGAGGCGGCTCTTTAAATGCGCTGGCTTATAGTTTATCGAATAAGGGCTTGTTGACCTCGCCGCGTTGGCTAATTGCCTACAGCCGCCTCAGTAAAAGGGGGCAGGTGATCAAGGCGGGAGACTATTGGCTGGATGAAGGCTTAACGCCCTTAATACTGTTGGATAAGCTGGAGCAGGGTGATGTGCGCTACTATCAGGTCACGCTGGTGCCCGGTTGGACGCTGGGTCAGGTTTTAACGGCGCTGCGCTCCCAGCCTAAACTCAAACAAACCATTGCCAGTGATGCCCTGACGATTAAAGCCTCTGATCTGGGCATCGAGGTGCCTTATGAGCGGCTGGAAGGATTGTTCTTTCCCGATACTTACCGTTTTCATAGCGATACAAGCGATGTGGAGTTATTGCGTCAATCCTATACTCAGCTGCAAACCTTTCTCGCAGCGGAGTGGGAGAAGCGGGCCGATAAACTACCCTACAAGACACCTTACGAGGCACTGATCATGGCCTCTCTGGTGGAAAAAGAAACCGGTGTAGCCTTTGAACGGCCAGAGATAGCTGGTGTTTTTGTGCGCCGTTTAAACCAGCGTATGCGGCTGCAAACCGACCCCACGATTATTTATGGCTTGGGTGCCAGCTTTGATGGCAATCTGCGTAGCCGGCATTTAAAAGATGCCAGTAATCTTTATAATACCTACCGTCATTCAGGCTTAACGCCAACACCAATTGCGCTGGCTGGTGCAGAGGCCATTGTGGCGGCCTTGCACCCCAAGGCGGGCAGTTCGCTGTATTTTGTGGCCAAGGGCGATGGCAGCCATTACTTTTCTGATACTTTAGAAGAGCACCAAAAGGCGGTGAGAAAGTACCAGATAGAGCAGCGCAGAAAAAACTACCGATCCGCGCCAAAGAAAAATAATACCGGAGATAAGCTTGTCAGCGACTAGAGGTTTATTTATTACCATCGAAGGTGGTGAGGGCGTAGGAAAGTCTACCAATATTGATTTTATTGCCCAGCGTTTAGAGCAGCAGGGCATTGACTTTATCCTAACAAGGGAGCCTGGTGGTACGCCGTTAGCAGAAGATATTCGCCAGCTATTACTCAACCCCAGGGAAGAGGCGGTAGCCGAAAATACCGAATTACTGTTGATGTTTGCAGCCCGAGCCCAGCATATTGCCGAGGTGATTGAGCCAGCTTTGGCCGCGGGTAAATGGGTGGTGTGTGATCGTTTTACCGATGCGACCTTCGCCTATCAGGGCGGTGGCCGTGGTATCCCAATGACTAAAATTGCTGATCTTGAGCAGTGGGTACAGGGGGATTTAAGGCCAGACTTTACGCTATTACTGGATGCCTCCGTCGAGGTGGGTATGTCCCGGGCGAGCAAGCGTGGTGCGCTGGATCGTTTTGAGCAGGAAAAGAAAGATTTCTTTGAAAGCGTAAGAACGGCTTACTTGAATATGGCTACCTTGAACCCTGACCGCTATCGTGTGGTCGATGCCAGCAAGACTCTCGAGCAGGTACAGCAATCACTCACTCAGGTTATCGATGAAATGATTGCCCAAGGGAATGCTTAATGGATTTGTCAGATACTTCGATCGCAGTAAAGCTTCCCTGGCAGGAGCAGCAATGGCAGCGTATCGATGATTTATATCAAAACAAAAAATTGCCCCATGCTTTGTTATTGGCTGGCCCCAATGGCGTTGGCAAGCAGCGCTTTGCTCTTGCTCTGGCGCACTATTTCATGTGTGAATCACCACGGCAGGGTATGGCCTGCTGCGAGTGTCGCCAATGTGGCTTTAATTTGGCTGGAACTCACCCGGACCTAAAATGGGTAGGCCCAGAAGAAAAAGCCAAGCAAATTAAAGTGGATCAGGTGCGTGCCCTGGTTGAGGCGCTCGGGCAAACAGCCCAGCAGGGTGGCTATAAAATATGCGTACTGTCCCCTGCGGAAGCGATGAATACCAACTCGGCCAATGCCTTGCTTAAGTGTCTTGAAGAGCCCACAGCGAATACCTTGTTATTACTACTGGCCGATGCCCCCAGTCAATTACTGCCGACTATTCGCTCCCGCTGTCAAACCGTTAACTTTCCGTTACCCTCAACGGAGCAGGGCCTGGCTTGGCTCAATACCCTGGTGCCGTCTCAAACTCCGGTTGAAGAGTTATTGCATAAGGCTGCCGGTAGGCCGCTTGTTGCTCTGGATTTGCTTGAGGATAGTGGGTTGGAGCGGTTGCAGCAGTTGAATAAGGACTATCTGGCCTTAGTGACCGGCCGTGTATCCGCTATAACATTGGCGGAAAAATGGTTAGAGCATGATTTAAACGATTTGCTGGTCTGGCTTTCAAGGCAGCTATCCTTAATGATATCTGGCCGCATGGCGGGTACTTCTGGTATCGGTGATGAGTGGCGTCCGGTCATTGCTAATATCCCCGCACAGAATTTATTTAATCTGTTAGACCGGGTCAATCAGTTGATCAATAGCCTTAACCGGGGGGCTAACCCAAATCGTCAGTTGGCTTTAGAAGAGCTCTTACTGGAAAGTTGTGAAAAATTTCACAAGTAGAGGCGGGTTTAAAGATGGTGAATCCCTCGCTTTAGGACTATTCTTAGTCTAACTGGATTAATAAATTATACGCTCTGACGGAGTCTGACACGGGAATGAATACGGCTAGCGCGCCTCAAGGCGCAAGAAATGGCATCCTCTCGCTTACCATCAAAGATAAGGCGGTACTCTATGCAGCCTATATGCCGTTCTTGATTAATGGTGGTTTATTTATTCCTACCAATAAACCTTATAAGGTTCATGACGAAGTCTTTATGTTATTGAACCTGATGGATGAGCCTGAGAAAATCCCAGTGGCAGGCAAGGTGGTTTGGGTTACACCGCGAGGTGCCCAGGGTAATAGAGCTGCGGGTATTGGTGTGCAGTTTAATGGCCAGGATGAAACCGCCAATAATAAGATTGAAAACTATTTGGCAGGTTCGCTGGAGTCAGATAGGCCCACTCATACCATGTAATGCTTTAAGATTTTAGTTATTATGCGGCCCGGTTTTTACCGGGCCTTTTTGTATCTACTGAAAATTGTATCTACTGAAAATAATTATTTGAGAATACTATGTTTGTTGATTCCCATTGTCATTTAGACCGACTGGATTTAGCCCCCTATGACGGCGATCTGGCCGCCGCCATTGATGCTGCCAAAGCTCGGGGCGTTGAGCGGATGCTCTGTATTGGTGTGGATATGACCAATGCGCAAACGGTCATAGATATTGCCGCCCAGTATCAGGGGATCAATGCCTCGGTGGGGGTTCACCCGATGGATGTCGATGATAAGCTGGTTGATATCAAGGTCTTGCGGGCTTTAGCGCTGGCTCCGGAGGTTGTCGCTATAGGCGAGACGGGGCTGGATTATTACTATTCCAAAGACAGTGCTGAGCTACAGCGTGAGAGTTTTGCCCTGCATCTAAAACTGTCCAGCGAGTTAAAAAAACCGGTGATTGTCCACACTCGGGATGCTCGGGAAGATACCTTGTCGATTATCCGTCAGTACGGTGATAGCTCGGTGGCGGGGGTGCTGCATTGCTTTACTGAAAGCTGGGAGATGGCTTCCCAGGCGCTGGATGAGAATTACTATATTTCCTTCTCTGGCATTGTCACCTTTAACAATGCCTCGGCCCTGCGTGATGTCGCTAAAAAGGTGCCTTTGGAGCGTATGTTAATTGAAACAGATTCCCCCTATCTGGCACCCGTCCCTCACCGGGGCAAAAAGAATGAGCCTAAGTATGTGGTTGAGGTGGCTGAGTGTATCGCGCAGTTGCGGGGTATCTCAGTAGAAGAAGTTGCAGGGATCACGTCAGCCAATTTTGATAAGCTATTTTTACAGCCATAAAAAAACCGGCACTCTGGGGAGGGTGCCGGCCAAGACCATTAGGAGTGAAACCTTCCCATTATGCCAATGATTGGCCTATGGTTAGGGCTTCTGAAGATGTCGGTTGAACTTAGGGGATAAGACATCTACATCTTTAAGTATTGTAGGATTATGCTTGTTTGCCAATTTTCTTAGTGCGTTTTTTAAACAGATTCGGAATAACCTGAAATCGGCTTAGCGTGGATTAGTCGAGCTTATCCTTAGAGCCGCTGGTTTGTGCGGGGTTGGCTTTTTCCTGACTAAGCAGTTGTTCTATCCGTTCCAGTTTGTCCTCGATATTACTAAGCCGTTCCTTATAAAAAGCCTCCTTGGACTTGGTAATAAAAAACACCGAAATATTCGCCGTAATCATTGAGAACAGGCCAATACCCAATAGGATCAGAAAGCCTCCCAGAATCCTGCCGGCAGGACTTACCGGAACAATATCGCCATAACCTACCGTGGTTGCTGTAACCCAGGCCCACCAGATACCATCGGCGGGGCTGGAGATATTGGGGTCGACACCGGCAATTAAGTAGCCGGCGATAATAATAAACAGCAGGCTGACAAATAAGGTGGCACCTAAATGGTTTCTCGATAGCACGGTTCGCACACTACGGGACAATTGCAGCATTAGCCCTAGAAAGATCAGAAGCCGTAGAGAGCGAAGAACCCCAATATAGGGCGATTGCAGCCATAGCACGGGGATGCCGCAGAGAATAATCACGAGATTGAGCCAGTTGTTTTTTAAATAGCGGGCCTTGTCATCGACTAGCCAGGTTAGCAGGCTGGTTTCGACCACAAAAAACAGCCAAAGGCTCCAGTTCAGTTGGTCGGTAAAGGGAAGGGCATGCTTGGTTGATTCCCAGTACCAGCTGACCAGTATCCATAGAGCAACGAAAAGCAGGGGGATTTCCAATCGCTTGGCCCATTGCCGTGCACGGGCGTTTTCGCTGTCATCAACGCCGGTAAGCCCAATCCAATTGTGAAAATGCTTATCTGTCATGCTCTGGCTTGCCTTGGGTTTTGTCTTGTTGGAGTTTTAAGCCTGATTGCTTTAGCTTGATTACTTTAACATAGTGTAGTTCATGTGGCTTATAGCTTATTCCGAGCATGTTACTGATTAGGCAGTTGTTTTAATGTCCTGGTTGCTTGTGTAACATGAGCTGCCAATGTGAGGGCGCTACCTGATGGGCGATTTTTTTTACGGAGTAATAGAGGGCTTTTATGGCCGCCAGTGGTCCTGGCAGGCCAGGCAGGGTTATGCCGGGTTTTTAAGGCAGTACGGATATCACTGTTATATCTATGCCCCTAAAGGGGATGATTACTTGCGCGGTCGCTGGCGTGAACCCCATCAGCCCGAAGTTGCTGAGCAGCTACGCCAGCTCTCATCCCATTACCGAGCTAACCAACTGCGTTGGGGGCTGGGGCTTTCGCCTCTGGGCTTGGCAAGTGAGTATACCCCGTCCGATAAGCGCCAACTGCAGGATAAAGTAAAGCGTTTAAATGAGCTGTCTCCCGATATCTTATGTATCCTGTTTGATGATGTGCGAGGTGATATTGATGGCCTCGCCGCCAGACAGTTGGAGGTTGCAGGGGATATTATGGCGGTTAGCCAGGCATCCACTCATATCGTTTGCCCCACCTACTATTCCTTCGATCCGGTTTTGGAAGAGGTGTTTGGCAAAATGCCTGAGCGCTACCTCCACCAGCTTGGTGCAGGCTTACCAGCCGATGTCGGGGTCTTTTGGACCGGCGCTAAAGTTATCTCCAGCGAGTATACGGCTGCCGATCTGGAACCTCTGGCTGGTATACTGGGGCGCAAGCCGATTATCTGGGATAACTACCCGGTTAATGATGGCAGGCTCACCAGTAACTTCCTGCATTTGCAGCCCTATACCGGGCGGCCCGATGAGATAGCTCAATGGTCTGGCGGGCATATCGTTAACCCTATGAATCAGGCAATATTATCCCGTTTACCTTTGCAGTCCTTGCAGGCTGTATATCAACAGCAGGCTGCGTATAATCCAGCGCAGGTTCTGGAGCAGAGCCTGGCATTGCTGGGTGATAGTGCATTGGCTGCTCAGTTGGCCGAGGATATACCTTGCTTCCAGACGGAGGGCTTGTCGAGCCTGTCCCCGCAGCAGTGTCAGCAGAAACTGCACCTCTACCAACGGTTTGACCATCCCGCGGCCCGTGAAGTGGCTGATTGGTTGGCTGGTGGTTACCGCTTTGATCCTGACTGTTTGACCGGTTAGTTGTACCTATTGAGAATAATGAGTAGATAACGCCTTGAAGCCTGAGTGTAAAATTGTCGAGATTGACCATAGCAACCCTGAGAAGATTGTTGATCAGGAACTTGAGCTGTTGCTGGCCAGTGGTCAGTCAGCACTAATATTGGTGGTGCATTACCCCTTTGAGCAATACTGGTTGGAACATAAGCCGGTAGTAAAGCTATCCGCTTTTTATTGCCTGATGGCAGAGACTGGTGAGATGACGTTTACGGTTAGTGAGTCTGCGGTTGATCTTACTGCTTCTTTACAGGCTTTGGACTTTGCCGGAACTGATGACCCCGAGTCTTTTGCCCAATGGTGCGCTGAGCGCTCCTTACCGCTGCTATCGCCTCAACACCCCTTGCCGCTAAATAGCCTCAATATCCCCAAGCCCTGGGGGCAGGAAATCTGGTATACCGGTATCGAGCAGCGAGGTGTGGCCGCGGTTGGTAGTGGTCGGTGCCAGATATGGCTGCCTTATGCCTTATCCGCCTTGCCTCAGCGCTTATGCGCTGGGCAGCAGCGTACCCTGATTCTGCTTAAAATCCTCGACCCTTTGCCGGAAGAAGTACTGGGTGACCTTTACTTTGAGTTGCACCAGGAAAAGCGCGAAGTTTATGTGGTGACCCATGTCGATAAAACTGCCTGGCCGGGAGGTGAGGGTGGTATCAAATTCGGTTTTAACCAGCTTAAGCGCTCAAACTTTGCTTCTGACTCAGCCTTTAGGGAAGGTTTTACTCTGGCAGTTAAGCGCTATGAAGCCTGCCGTCGGCAGATTGATAGCCTGATCGATACTTTTAGGGCTGAGGACGGTTATGGTTTGAATGAGCCGGTGTCGGCGCAGAAACTGTCGTCATGGCTCTCAAAGGTACCAAAGCAATTGGCGAGTGAAGAGCGGGCGTTAAGGCAGGAGATGGACGCCTTTACCGATACACTGCCGCTGCGGATAGGTGATGTGGTGAAAGTCCCTTGCCTGACACCTCACTCCTTGCAGCACGGGGTCCGCACCGTCGAATTTCAAACCCCCGTCTATGAGCGCTTAATTCTGTCTTTTGCCCAGAAAGTCCTTACTCAGGGCCATTGGGATACTGAGAGTGCTGTGGCGTTGATGGATCTTGAAGCAGTAGAGCCAGATCCGCATGTGCCGCTATTTAACTCTGCGGCTGTCACTGTTGAGCGAATAGTCGATTTTGATCAATTCCAGGTACAGAGAGTCAGTTTGGAGCCGACGGGGGAGTATACCCTCCCTGAGACGGAGGACTATGGCTTGTTGATGGCCATTGAGCCCGGTTTGTTGCTGATGGATTCGATATTGTCTCCGGAGCAGGCCGTGTTGCTACCCAGCAAGCTCAGTGACGTCACATTGGTGAATACTTCACCAGAAATAATCAGCTTTTTACTGGCTTACCCTAATTAATCCGGTAAATAGTCATATTGTTGGTTAAACCCTTCTATAAGACTGTTGAACCAACCACAGCATTGTGGCAAAATCACGGCCCCTGTGATTGAGGCCAGTTGCGTAAATCTTATCGATTAGCGAGAGAATTCAATTACTTAGTAGATTTAGCTCAAGTTGTTTAAAAACTGAGCATATACCGTTTTCGGTATGCGGACGTGGTGGAATTGGTAGACACGCCAGATTTAGGTTCTGGTGCAGCAATGTGTGAGAGTTCGAGTCTCTCCGTCCGCACCATTTATTGTTAACATCACCTATCAGTGATCATTCACCCGTTAAGACGCACATATAAGACGCTAGCGGGTCCAGAGGAATTTCCATGCAAGTTTCAATACAAACAACTTCAGGCTTAGAGCGCAAATTGACAGTGGGTATTCCTGCTGAGCGTGTAGATAACGAAGTTAATGCTCGCCTGCAGAAGGCATCAAAAACCGTCCGTCTGGATGGCTTCCGCCCTGGTAAGGTTCCGATGAAGGTGATGAAGCAGCGCTTTGGTGCTGGTGTGCGCCAGGAAGTGATGCAGGAAGTGATGAACCAGAGCTTTTCAGAAGCCATTGCCCAGGAAGATTTAAAGCCTGCCGGTATGCCGTCTATTGAGCCGAAAAATATTGAAGCGGGCAGTGACCTTGAGTATGTTGCCACCTTCGAAATTTTTCCTGAGATTGAAAGCAAAGATTACAGCTCTATGGCCATAGAAAAGCCAGTCGCTGAAGTGGGCGATGCTGATATCAGTAAAATGATTGAAACCTTGCGCGAACAGCAATCTTCCTGGGAAGAGGTTGAGCGTGCTGCCGCTGAAGGTGATCAGGTCAATATTAATTTTGCCGGTACTAAAGATGGTGAAGCTTTTGATGGTGGCACCGCTGATAACTCACCGCTGGAACTGGGTTCTAATACGATGATCCCCGGTTTTGAAGATGGCATTGTTGGTATGAAGGCGGGAGACGAAAAAGTCTTATCGCTGTCATTCCCCGAAGATTACCATGCCGAAGAGCTTAAAGGCGCAGCAGTAGAGTTTGCTGTTACAGTTAACTCGGTTGCTGAGAAGAAGCTGGCTGAGCTTAATGATGAACTTTTTGAAAAGTTTGGTGTTAAAGAAGGTGGTGAAGAGAAATTCCGTGAAGACGTTGCTGAGAATATGAAGCGCGAGCTGGAAAATGCCACCAAAGCAAAAGTTAAAAACCAGGTGATGGACTCGCTGGTTGCATCCCATGATGACCTGCAAATTCCACAAGCTTTAATCAAGCAGGAAATCACGGTATTAAAGCAGCAAATGGTCCAGCAGTTTGGTGGTCAGGCAGCCTCTCTGGATGTTGACTCATTACTGCCGGATGATATGTTTACTGAACAGGCAGATCGCCGTGTTCGTTTAGGTCTGGTGCTGAACGACTATATCAGTAAAGAAGCTCTGACCGCCGACCCTGATAAAGTCAAAGAAACAATTGAAGGCTTTGCTTCTACCTATGAAGATCCGGAAGAAGTGATTAACTATTACTACAGCAACCAACAGCAGTTGCAGGAAATCCAGTCCATGGTATTGGAAGACTCCGTAGTAGAGAAATTGATGGAACAGGCCACTGTTACCGACAAAGCCTGTAGCTACGAAGAAGTGATGGCCCCAGCGGCGCCGCCGGAAGCGGCTGAAGACTAAGTTCTTCAATCATTTGGCAACAAATTAACAACAAGCGACTATACTTTAGTCGCTTGCTTGTTTATGGCTTTCATAAATTGCGCATGTAATTCATCTTGATAAAAACGAAAGAGCGGAACCAGAATGTCTAGATTTGATCATCACGGTATTAATCAGCAAGAAATTAACAACCTGGGCCTGGTGCCTATGGTAGTGGAGCAGACTGCCAAAGGTGAGCGCTCCTATGATATTTACTCGCGTCTTTTAAAAGAGCGTGTGATATTTATGGTGGGCCCGGTTGAAGATAATATGGCCAACCTCATTGTTGCCCAGATGCTGTTTTTGGAGTCAGAAAACCCCGATAAAGATATTCATCTGTATATTAATTCGCCCGGCGGCTCAGTAACGGCTGGATTGTCTATTTATGACACCATGCAGTTTATCAAGCCTGATGTTAGCACCATGTGTATCGGTCAGGCTGCCAGTATGGGGCGTTTTTGCTGACTGGGGGTGCCAAGGGCAAGCGCTTTATACTGCCTAATGCGCGTACTATGATTCACCAGCCTAGCGGCGGTGCTCAGGGTCAGGCTACAGATATTGATATTCAGGCTAAAGAGATCCTGATTATCCGTGAGCGTTTGAACCAGTTGATGGCCCATCACACCGGCCAGGACTTTGAAACGATTGCCCGTGATACTGAGCGAGACAATTTTATGAATGCTCAGGCATCTAAAGAATACGGTCTTGTGGATGAGGTTATAGAGCGTAGACATAGTGCTGATGACTAGATTCAATGGTTCTAAACCATTAAATTTGGCTTTCAGGGCTTGCAAAATCGTCTAAAAGACAGCATCTTTAGTTCTGAGAAGTAGCAAAGATGCCAGTAAGAAGGGTAAAAAGGGTAGTTTGAATGAGTGACAATACTAAAGACACAGGTGATGATGGCGGCAAGCTGCTGTATTGTTCCTTTTGCGGCAAAAGCCAGCATGAGGTGCGTAAGTTAATTGCTGGCCCATCTGTCTTTATCTGTGACGAGTGTGTCGACCTGTGTAACGACATTATTCGTGAAGAAGTTCAGGAGAGTGCCGGCGAAGCCAGTCAGGATCGTCTACCGACTCCAGTAGAAGTTAAAGAAATCCTCGATGAGTATGTGATTGGCCAAAAGCGTGCCAAAAAGGTACTGGCTGTAGCGGTTTATAACCACTACAAACGCCTGCGCTTTGGTGATCCAAAGAAAGACGAGGTTGAGCTCGGTAAAAGTAATATCCTTCTAGTCGGCCCTACAGGTAGTGGTAAAACATTACTGGCTGAAACGCTGGCGCGCTTATTGGATGTGCCTTTTACCATCGCTGATGCAACCACCTTAACCGAAGCCGGTTATGTGGGTGAAGATGTAGAGAACATCATCCAGAAACTGTTACAAAAATGCGATTATGATGTCGATAAGGCCCAAATGGGTATTGTGTATATCGATGAGATCGACAAAATTTCCCGTAAGTCTGACAACCCTTCAATTACCCGTGATGTTTCGGGCGAAGGTGTGCAGCAGGCCTTGCTGAAGCTGATTGAAGGTACCGTTGCCTCTGTGCCACCACAGGGCGGTCGCAAGCATCCCCAACAAGAGTTTTTGCAGGTTGATACCTCCAATATCCTGTTTATCTGTGGCGGTGCCTTTGCCGGTCTGGATAAAGTGATTCGTGATCGCTCCGAGAAGGGCGGTATTGGTTTTAGCGCGGAAGTTAAGAGCAAAGACGAAAGCAAAAATGTGGGCGAAGTGCTGGCCGATTTGGAGCCGGAAGATCTGGTTCGTTACGGTCTTATCCCCGAATTTGTAGGTCGTTTGCCGGTTATTGCGACACTTGAGGAGTTGGATGTTGATGCCTTGATCAGCATTCTCACCGAGCCAAAGAACTCTTTGACCAAGCAATATGCCAAATTGTTTGAAATGGAATCGGTTGAAGTGGACTTCCGCGAAGATGGCGTTCGCGCTATTGCTGAGAAGGCTATGGAGCGCAAAACCGGTGCACGGGGTCTTCGCTCTATTCTTGAGTCTGTCTTGCTTGAAACTATGTATAAGATTCCTTCTGAGGACACGGTTTCCAAGGTTGTTATTGATGAGTCTGTGATTAAGGGTGAGTCTGAGCCGCTATTGGTTTACAAAACCCTGGAGCAGGAACCGTTGAAGTCAGCGTCTCCAGACGAATAAGCTGTCTATGATTTTTACAAAAGGGCCCTGTTGGGCCCTTTTTTGTGGCCGGGCTTTACCGATTCATAGCTAAATAAAATAAAACTCACTTCCCTTGTAATCTGGGGTTATAGCCCCAAATACTATTAAGCAGGCGAAAGAAGCTCTAAAACAATAGTCGTGGCTCTGGATTAACTGCCAGAACCGCCTATTATTAAGCGATTAGACGCATTTCTCTCACATCAAAAATTACAATCACTGGGTGAACCACTATGAGCGAAAACATCGGCGACACAATGGAATCCATCGAATTACCATTATTGCCTTTAAGAGATGTCGTGGTTTATCCACATATGGTTATTCCCCTGTTTGTTGGCCGGGAACGCTCAATTGAGGCGCTGGAAGAGGCGATGGCCAATGACAAGCAGATCTTGTTGGTAGCCCAGAAGAATGCCTCCATCGATGACCCAGGCGAAGAAGATATATACCGTGTAGGTACGGTTTCAACCGTACTGCAGTTACTTAAGCTGCCTGATGGCACAGTTAAAGTGTTAGTAGAGGGTGGTTATCGGGCTAAGCTTGAGGCGGTTAATGCCACTGAAAGCTTCTATACCGCTGTCACCATTGCCGATGAGCCAGAGGCGTTATCAGAGGCGGATGCTGATGCGCTGGTGCAAGCCACCATGGGGCAGTTTGATAAATATGTTAACCTCAGTAAGAAAGTCCCTTCAGAAGTCCTGAATTCCGTATCCGGTATTGATGAGCCTGGCCGTTTGGCCGATACCATTGCCGCTCATATGTCTTTGGACCTGGAGCAAAAACAAGCGATTCTGGAAGTCTCCGACGTGCAAGGGCGTATTGATCACTTAATGGGCCTGATGGAAGCTGAAATCGACCTGTTCCAGGTTGAGAAGCGCATTCGTGGGCGGGTTAAGAAGCAGATGGAAAAAAGCCAGCGTGAGTATTATCTGAATGAGCAAATGAAAGCGATTCAGAAAGAGTTGGGCGATATGGATGAAGCACCCAACGAGCTTGAAGATCTGCAAAACAAAATTAAAGAAAGCGGCATGAGCAAAGAGGCGGAAGAAAAAGCCAGTGCCGAGTTAAACAAGCTTAAAATGATGTCGCCGATGTCTGCCGAGGCCTCTGTGGTTCGCAGCTATATCGACTGGATGGTCAATGTCCCCTGGAAGAAACGCTCCAAGGTGAAGCATGACCTCAAACGCGCCTCAAAAATTCTTGAAGATGACCACTATGGTCTGGAAGAAGTTAAGGAGCGCATCCTGGAATATCTCGCGGTACAAAAGCGTGTCAAAAAGATCAAAGGCCCAGTGTTGTGTTTGGTGGGGCCTCCGGGTGTGGGTAAAACCTCTCTGGGTGAATCGATTGCCCGTTCGACCAACCGTAAATTTGTCCGTATGGCGCTGGGTGGTGTTCGTGATGAAGCAGAAATACGCGGTCACCGTCGTACCTATATCGGTTCTATGCCGGGTAAAATCCTGCAAAAGCTTTCCAAGGTTGAGGTGAAAAATCCCTTATTCCTGCTGGATGAAATCGACAAAATGGGGATGGATAACCGCGGTGACCCCGCTTCAGCACTATTGGAAGTATTGGATCCAGAGCAAAATAACAGCTTTAACGATCACTATCTGGAAGTCGATTACGACCTCTCTGATGTGATGTTCATCTGTACCTCAAACTCTATGAATATCCCTGCGCCCTTATTGGATCGTATGGAAGTGATTCGTATTCCAGGTTATACCGAAGATGAAAAGGTCAATATTGCCCAGCGCTACCTAAAGCCCAAGGCGATGAAGAACAATGGGGTTAAAGAATCTGAGCTGACCATCACCGAAGACGCTATACGGGATCTGGTACGCTACTATACCCGTGAAGCAGGGGTTAGGAGCCTTGAGCGAGAAGTCGCCAAGCTGTGTCGGAAGGTGGTTAAAGAGTTCTCTCTGGCTGAGAAGGAGGCCCCCATTACCATTACGCCAGATGATTTGGAGCACTATAGCGGTGTGCGCAAATTTAGCTATGGTAAGGCCGAAGACGATAACCAGATAGGGCAGGTGACTGGTCTGGCCTGGACTCAGGTAGGTGGTGAATTATTAACCATTGAAGCGGTGTCGGTGGCGGGTAAAGGGCGTCAGGTTAAAACAGGGTCGCTGGGTGATGTGATGCAAGAGTCGATTCAGGCAGCGACTACCGTTGTCCGCAGTCGCTCTCAGTTATTGGGTATTCCCGCCAAGTACCATGATGAGCACGATTTACATATCCACGTGCCAGAGGGTGCCACACCGAAAGACGGCCCCAGTGCCGGTATTGGTATGTGTACTGCTCTGGTTTCGGTGTTAACGGGTATTCCGGTCAATTCAGATGTAGCAATGACCGGTGAAATCACCCTGCGTGGCCAGGTGCTTCCTATTGGTGGTCTGAAAGAAAAATTACTGGCTGCGCACCGCGGTGGTATTAAAACGGTCATTATTCCGGATGAGAATAGCCGTGATCTAAAAGAGATACCGGATAATATCAAAGCTGATCTGGTGATTAAGCCGGTTAAATGGATTGATGAAGTCTTGGAAGTCGCATTAGAAACCATGCCAAAACCGCTTTCGGATGATGAGTTTTTAAGCAAGTCTGAGGATAATCCCGCAGCAATAAAAGAAAAACCTAAAAAGGGCGGAAAAACTCAGGCAAAGGCCCATTAAATAAGGCTTTTCAGCTTGACCGGCATGGGCGCAATTGGTATAAATTGCGTCCTGCATTAATTGAAGCCGAATTATTAGAAATAATAAAACGGAAAACCAAATTCTTGGCTTTAGTTTTTGTTATCACTGACTACAGAGTGTGCAGGCTGTCAGTTGATAATAACGATGGGACTAAAGACGAATATTCTTAAAGGGGATAAGTGTGAATAAATCTGAGCTGATTGAAGCAATTGCGGCATCTGCCGACCTACCTAAAGCGGCTGCTGGTCGTGCATTGGATGCGATGGTTGATACCATCACTGGTGCGTTAAAAGAAGATGATCAGGTTGTATTAGTAGGCTTTGGTACTTTCTCTGTAAAAGACCGTGCAGCACGTACGGGTCGCAACCCACAAACGGGTGCGGAAATCCAGATTAAAGCGGCTAAAGTACCTGGCTTTAAAGCGGGTAAAGCGTTAAAAGACGCTGTTAATTAATTGTCTTTTCGGCCTGCTGTTGCAACAGCCGTTGAGACAGTAGGTCAATCCAAAAGAAAGCGACAATAATTACAAAATAGAAGTTAATATTTGAATTTTAAAAGGCGCATCTTACGATGCGCTTTTTTTGGTTAAGGAATGCTCATTGGGGGCTTAAATGCTGCAAAATATTCGAGATAATAGTCAGGGGTTAGTGGCCAAATTTATTATAGGTTTGATCATTATACCGTTTGCCTTATTTGGTATTGATAGCCTGGTAGGTGGAGGCGGGCCGATTAAGGCCGCTACCGTTAATGGCGAAGATATCACCGCTCAGGAATTGGATCAGGCCCTCAACCTGGAGCGCCGCAGGCTACTTAACCGTATGGGCGAAAATGCAGACCCCTCAGTGCTGACCGATCAACTACTGCGTGGCCCCGTACTTGAGCGCCTTATCCAACAGCGTCTACTGATGCAAGCGGCTGCAGATGAGTCTGTAGTGGTATCCCCCGCGGCTATCGATCAGGCGATCGTTAGTATGAGCCAATTCCAGGAAAATGGTCAGTTTTCACCCCAGCTCTACCAGAATGTTTTGCGTAGCAATGGCTATACCTCCGCTTATTTCAAAGAACTGATGTCCAGCGATATGGCCAACAACCAGCTTAATGCCGGTATTGCCGGTTCCGCTTTTGTCACCAATGCAGAGTTGGCCCAGGTGGCAGCTATTGTGGGGCAGCAGAGAAGCTTTCGTTATTTTATTCTGCCTAAAGCCAAGGTTGCAGCTCAGGTCACTATTGATGACGAGCAGGTACAGGCTTACTACGAGGCTAATATTGATAGCTTCCAATCAGATGATCAGGTCAAGCTTGAGTATATTGAGCTGAAGCAGCAGGATTTCTTTAAGCCCGTTGCAGATGAAGAACTACAGTTAGCCTATGAGCAGGATATGGAGTCTTTTGCTGCGGATGAAGAGCGCAGAGTGTCTCATATTCTGGTAGAAATTAGCGACGATCGCGATGAGTCTGAAGCCAGAGTTCGGGCTGATTCGCTGGTCGCCAAGCTGGCTAACGGTGATGCCTTTGAAGAGTTGGCTACCGAGTTTTCCGATGATAGAGGCTCGGCCCGTAACGCGGGTGATCTGGGTTATACCCAGGGTGATACCTTCCCGGCAGAGTTTGAACAAGCTCTGGCTGAGTTGGAGTTGGGGCAGGTATCAGCGCCGGTACTCACCGATGCGGGTTACCACTTGATCAAAGCCACAGAAATTAAGCAGGCAGACAAACCTTCTTTTGAAGACCGTAAGCCCGTATTGGCCCAGCGCCTGCAACTGGCCGCTGCTGAGGCGGATTTTATAAAGGCAGTTGAAGATTTGCGTGATCTGGTATTTAACTCAGAGGGCCTGTCATCTCCCGCTAAAGAGCTTTCGTTAACGGTTAGTCAATCGGGCCTTATCAGTCGTTCCAGCGCTACCGGCATACTGGCTAATAGCCAGGTTCTGGCGGCAGCTTACAGTACGGATGTATTGGAAGACGGCAATAATAGTGAAGTGATAGAGATTGCCTCGGACCAGTTTATTGTTGTCAATGTGCTTGAGCACCAACCACCTGCAGCCAAGCCCTTAGCTGATGTTAAAGCGACGATTGTGGACAGTCTGGCTGCCAGTCAGTCTACCGAGCTTGCCTTACAGCTGGCGCAGGAGTCTATTGCAGCTCTCGCTTCGGGCAGTTCCCTGCAAGAAGTGGCAAAAGCCGGTGGCTATGAGTGGCAGGTACAACAGAATGTTAATCGTAACAACAGTAGCGTAGATCGCAGCTTAATGTCTGCAGTATTTGCTCTGCCTGCTGCCGCTGGTGATGCAGTGGTTACTGAAGCTATTAGCCTCTCTAATGGCGATGTGGCGGTGGTCCAGCTTGAAGAGGTTGAGAATGGTGATTGGGCACAATTTTCCATTGCTGAACAGCGTGGCTTAAAAACAGAACTGGAGCGTAATTCCAGTACGCGCAGCATGACTGACTTTATCAACTTGCTGAGAGACAACGCAGAAATCACTATTTTATAAACGTCTTCAGTCAGATTATATTTTTATTTAGGAGTTTTATCCGTGTACAAGGTACTCACATTAAATCAAATTTCCCTTAAGGGGCTGGACCGCTTACCTCGCGATAGCTATGAAATCGCCAGTGAATTCTCCAGCCCGGATGCCGTATTACTAAGAAGTCATAAATTAAAGCCGGAAGATATTCCAGCTTCAGTCTTAGGCATAGGTCGCGCAGGTGCTGGTTATAACAATATTCCAGTGGATTACTGTACCGAGCAGGGCATTCCAGTTTTTAATACGCCAGGCGCTAATGCCAACGCAGTAAAAGAGCTGATTGTATCTGCATTGACCTTGGGCTCACGGGGTATTCTAGAGGGTATTGAATACGTTAGTACCTTATCAGATATGACTGACGGCCCTGAAATGAGCAAGCTGTTAGAGAAAGAGAAGAAACGCTTTAAAGGTAATGAATTAGCCGGTAAAACCTTGGGTGTTATTGGTTTGGGTGCTATCGGTTCAATGGTGGCAGATACGGCTCTTAGCTTGGGTATGAATGTGGCGGGTTATGATCCGGCACTGTCGGTGGATGCGGCCTGGCGTTTATCCAGTGATATCAAAAAGGTAGATAATATCGCCTCATTGGTTTCGCGTTCAGATTACATTACCTTGCACCTGCCGGTATTAGATGCCACGCGTAATATGGTCAACAGTGACTTACTGTCTAACCTGAAAGAAGGCGCAATTTTATTAAACTTCGCGCGTGAAGAAATTGTTGATACCTCAGCCGTTGTCACTGCGTTGGAATCTGGCAAACTGGCCAAATATATTGCTGACTTCCCATCGCCGGAATTAATTGGGGTTAGAGGGGCTGTATTGACGCCGCATATTGGCGCCAGTACCGATGAAGCAGAAGAGAACTGTGCCGTTATGGCGGCAAACCAGTTAAAAGATTTTCTTGAGAATGGCAATATCAAAAACTCTGTTAACTTCCCGCCATTAAACCTTGAACGCACACCGGGTTGTGAGAGTGTTCGCCTGTCGATCAGTAACCGGAATGTACCCAAAATTCTGGGTAATATTCTTTCTATTCTGGCTGATGAAAATATCAACGTCGTGGATATGCTGAATAAAAGCCGCGATGAAATCGCTTATAACCTGATTGATGTGGATACCGCACCACCGGAAAGCGTACTAAAACAGATGGCTGAGATTGAAGGTGTAGTTAATGTGCGCCTGATTGGCTAATAGCCTTGGCCGATTGCTCTAAAGGGGTTCTTTCGAGAGCCCTTTTTTGTGCCCGCTGATTAACGGCACTGTTGACAAGGTAGGGCTGGTGGCTCTACTGTTTATTGTAAGCAATGATTATAAGGGGTGGTTTATGAATGTGTTCACTGGGCTAAAGGGCGTTCTACTTATTGGACTGGCGATGCTATTGCAGGCTTGTCAGCCAAGCTATACCGCTGAGCAGACAGAACACTATTCAAGAAAAATTGGCATCATCAACCAGTTTGAAATCAGTCGTTGGCACAACCGGGTTATTACCGCCGATAACCGATTAAGTGTCGTTAGTGATAATGTTGAAAATGTTGATGTCATTATGTTGAGCCAAGTGGTAGCTCATGGCTTGTCGCCCTATTTTAAACATGTGGTGGGAGGTGAGTCCAAAGATACCCTGCCTGCTGCTATGGCTTTAACCAAAATACAGAACAATAATTATTTGGTGTATATAGAGATTGCTGAAAAGGATGCCATTATCGAACCGGATGAAGCTGAACCAACCACTAATTATAGTCGTATGAAGTTAATACTGACCGTTGTTGATGTGGTCAGTGAAACCACAGTCGACAAAATTACGTTAACTGCAGAAACCTCGAACTTTAATTTTTGGGGTAATGAGTTGCCGGAGTTATTAGCCAAACCCATTGCTTTTGTCGGCGAGAATCTAACGGATACACCAACCGGTAGTTAATGATGGCAGGTGGATTAAACGATTTAGAACAGCACTTACAGGGGCAGTCGGGCAAGCCGCCGTTACACCTTTGGCACCCTGAACTCAGTGGCGATATGGATATTGTGATTAAAGCCAATGGCGATTGGGTACATGAAGGTACTGCGATTAAACGTAAACCTCTGGTTAAATTATTTGCGTCAATTTTGCGCCGTGAAGAAGATGGCGAATATTACTTGCTAACGCCAGTAGAGAAGTGGCGTATTCAGGTGGAGCAAACGGCATTAACGATTGTAGATATGGATATCATTGAGCCGGGGCGGGTCGATCAAAAAATACGATTTACCAGCAATGTCGACGAGCAATATACCCTTGGAAAAAAATACCCGTTAACCGTTTCTTCCACAGACAGTGGTCGTGAGCCTTTGCCGGTTTTGGCCTTGGATCAACAGCTAACAGCGAAATTAAATCGCGCGGTATTTTATCGGCTGGCAGATTTGGCGGTAGAAAAAGAAGGGGGTTTTTACGTGACTAGTGATGGGGTTGAATTTAAGCTGGATGCTTAAGTCTGTCGCCCCCGCGAAGGCGGGGGCGCAGAAAGAATACACTACATATTCGGGTAATTCGGTCCACCCAGACCTTCAGGTGTTACCCAAACAATATTCTGTGCAGGGTCTTTAATATCACAGGTCTTGCAGTGGACACAGTTCTGGCCATTAATCTGGAAACGCTTTTCACCACTTGCTTCTTCAACGATTTCATAAACACCGGCAGGGCAGTAGCGCTGGGCGGGCTCATCATACATTGGCAGGTTTTTCTGCAAGGGTATATCAGCATCTTTTAAGGTTAAGTGACAAGGTTGGTCTTCTTCGTGATTTGTATTCGAAAGGAATACGGAAGACAACTTATCAAAGCTGATAACGCCATCGGGTTTGGGGTATTCAATTGTGGGCATATCAGCGGATGGCTTTAGTGTTGCATAATCCGGTGTTTTGTCACGCAGGGTAAATGGAAGTTTACCCTGGAAAATACCTTGATCGATAAACGCCAAACCTGCACCAATAATGCCACCAAATTTATGCAGCAATGGTCCAAAGTTACGCCACTTTTGCAATTCATCATTCAGCCATGAACCATTAAACCGATTAGCGTAATCCACCAGATCAGCGCCAGCAGAAGCTCCTTCTGCTGTTAGTGCAGCATGCAGTGTGTCGCCGGCCAGCATGCCTGATTTCATTGCGGTATGGCTGCCTTTGATTCTTGCGAAGTTCAGTGTGCCAGCGTCATCACCGACTAATAAACCACCGGGGAAACTCATTTTAGGGCGAGACTGAGGGCCACCTTTGATCAGCGCTCTGGCACCATAAGAAATACGGGTGCCACCTTCTAGATAGCTTTTGATCTTTTCATGCTGTTTCCACTGCTGAAATTCATCGAATGGGGAAACAGAAGGATTGTCATAGCTGAGTGGTACCACATAGCCAATCGCGATCTGATTACCTTCAGAGTGGTACAAGTAGCTACCAGAAGCTGTACCTTTGGAGGCGGGCCAGCCGGTCGTATGAATAACCAATCCCGCCTTATGCTTGGATTCGTCAATTTCCCAGATTTCTTTAAAGCCGATACCGTAATGCTGTGGGTCACAGCCTTCATCGAGATTAAACTTCTCAATCAACTGTTTGCCTAAGTGGCCTCGACAGCCCTCTGAAAATACGGTGTATTTGGCGTGTAGCTCCATACCGGGCATATAAGCGTCTTTGTGGCTGCCATCAGCGGCAACCCCCATATCACCGGTGGCAATACCTTTAACACTGCCATCGTCGTTATACAGGACCTCAGCGGCGGCAAAACCGGGGTAGATCTCAACACCCATTGCCTCAGCTTGTTCTGCCAACCAGCGGCAGACATTGCCCAGGCTAACGACATAATTGCCATCGTTATGAAAGCCGGGGGCAAACAGCAGGGGAACGCCAATCGCGCTGGACTGGCTATTCATCAACATCACCTTATCTTCAGTGACGGGAACATTTAGCGGGGCACCACGCTCTTTCCAGTCTGGAAACAGCTCAGCAATAGCCTTGGGGTCCATCACGGCACCGGATAGGATATGTGCACCGACTTCTGCGCCTTTTTCTACCACACAGACTGTGATGTCTTCACTTAGCTGGCGAATACGGCAGGCAGCTGACAGGCCCGCAGGGCCAGCACCGACGATAACAACGTCGAACTCCATAGATTCACGTTCCACAACAAATGTCCTCATAATCATCAATTTAGATAGCGCGGGGGGGTTATATCCGGGGCGCTCGAAGGGCGCTAAGTATATAAGTTCATTCACAAAAGTGCCAACAGCCATAGGAAGATTGACCTGCTAAACCCATAACAGGGGTGAATATGGCCAATTCATTGGCTAAATAAGCTTTTAGAAGCCGCTGTTTGGCAGTTTATGTATGTTTGAGTGTCAGAAAAAGCTATTGACCTTCGGGGCCACAAGCGTCAACATACGCGCGTTTTTTCGGGGCTATTCGCTATTTATCGGGTTTTACCGGCGACTGGCCAAATTCATGACTTCAAAACGGAGAATCTTATGAAGGTTCTTGTTCCTGTTAAGCGTGTTGCTGACGCTAACGTAAAAGTGCGTGCCAAGTCTGATGGTACTGGCGCTGATCTGAACAATGTAAAAATGGCTATCAATCCATTCTGTGAAATTGCAGTTGAAGAAGCTGTTCGCTTAAAAGAAGCGGGCACCGTTACTGAAATCATCGCGGTATCCCTGGGTGATAAGTCCTGCCAAGAGCAGATTCGTACTTCTTTAGCTCTGGGAGCTGATCGCGGTATTCAGGTAGAAACCGATGCTGAATTACAGCCTCTGGCTATTGCCAAACTCCTCAAAGCCATTGTCGATAAAGAACAGCCAGATATGGTTATTCTGGGTAAGCAGTCCATTGATGGTGATAACAACCAGACTGGCCAAATGCTGGCTGCCTTAGCGGGCATGCCTCAGGGTACTTTTGCCTCTGAAGTAGTTGTTGCTGACGGTAAAGTGAATGTTACTCGTGAGATTGATGGTGGTTTACAGACTGTTGCTTTAAACCTGCCGGCGATTGTTACTACCGATCTTCGTTTAAACGAGCCTCGTTATGCTTCTCTGCCGAATATTATGAAGGCCAAGAAAAAGCCATTAGATGTAATGACACCGGAAGAGTTGGGTGTTGATGTTGCTCCTCGTTTGACCACCGTTAAAGTTGAGCCACCTGCAGAACGTGCAGCGGGTATCAAGGTTGAGTCAGTCGAAGCGCTTGTCGATAAACTGAAAAATGAAGCGAAGGTGATCTAATGAGTATTTTAATTTTAGCTGAACACGATAATGCTTCTATCAAAAGCGCTACCTTAAATGTGGTAACAGCTGCGGCAGCCATCGGCGGTGATATCACTGTTTTGGTTGCTGGCTCTGACTGTGCTGCTGCGGGTGAAGCTGCTGCAAAAATTGCCGGTGTTAGTAAAGTACTGGTAGCTGATAATGCCGCCTATGCTAATCAGTTAGCTGAAAACGTTGCCCCGCTGGTCACTGAATTAGCCAGTGATTACGGTTATATCCTGGCGCCTGCGACCACAACGGGTAAAAACGTTGCTCCTCGCATTGCCGCTTTATTAGATGTTGCTCAAATCTCTGACATTATTGCTGTTGAGAGCGCTGATACATTTAAGCGTCCTATTTATGCAGGCAATATTATTGCAACCGTGCAATCGGCTGATGCTATTAAAGTGATTACCGTTCGTGGTACTGCTTTTGATGCGGCTGCAGCTGAAGGTGGTTCTGCTGCGGTTGAAGCCATTGCCTCTGCCCATGATGCAGGTATTTCAAGCTTTGTTGGCGAAGAGGTTGCTGTGAGTGACCGTCCTGAACTAACGGCTGCTGGCGTCATCATCTCTGGTGGTCGTGGTATGCAAAATGGTGAAAACTTCGCCATGCTGGAAAAAGTTGCCGATAAGCTCGGTGCTGCTGTAGGTGCATCACGTGCTGCGGTTGATGCGGGTTTTGTACCTAACGATATGCAAGTCGGTCAAACGGGTAAAATCGTTGCGCCAGATCTGTATATTGCTGTGGGTATCTCCGGTGCTATCCAGCATTTGGCAGGTATGAAAGACAGTAAAATCATTGTTGCCATCAACAAAGACGAAGATGCTCCTATCTTCCAGGTAGCAGACTACGGTCTGGTTGCTGATTTGTTTGATGCAGTTCCTGAGCTGGATGCAGCGCTGTAACTGGATTTTAGTACAAAAAAACCCGGCATTAGCCGGGTTTTTTTATGCCTGTTAGTCAGGCTAAGCTATGAGTTGTATGGTTGGATTAGTCTCGCCGTAATTTATCTGAGACAGCAATAGGTGTCATGCAGTTAAAGATAACTATATAAGAAGAAATAACAAAGGTAATAATCGCCGTGGCCTGGATCAGGTGCGAGGCCTCTGTGCCTATCAGTGATGCGCCGGTTGCTACATAGGCTATTAATAATGAGAACTCACTGATTTGCCCCAGGCGAAAGCCAATATCCCAGGCCAGCGGTTTTCGTTCGCTGACATTGCGTAGCAGACCGTAATAGATGACGGGTTTTAGGCCAATAATTAATAAAGCCAGAATAGCGGCGGGTAATAAAATACTACCCAGTAAACTTAAGTCAAAACGTGCGCCCAGCGAGAAAAAGAACAATACCAAAAAGAAGTCTCTCAAGGGTTTTAGATTGACCGCAATATATTGGGAGATAGGGCTGGTTGCCAAAGAGATTCCTGCGATAAATGCACCAATTTCCGCAGAGAGTCCAACCATATGGGCCGCTTCTGCCATCCCTAAACACCAGCCAATAGCGAGTAGGAAAATATATTCATGGAAGCGATCAAAGGTTTGAATCAGTTTCAGTAAGATATATTTAACAAAGCCAATCGCAAAAAGGATAAACAAGGGCAGGGCGATAATGGTTTTACCCAGTAACATTAAATCAAACTCACCCAGATCACCGCTAAGCAATATCAGCAGTACAAAGATGGCGATAACATCCTGAATTAATAGTAGGCCGATCATCATCTCACCCATATGGCGGTGGTGAAGCACGGTGGTAGGTAATAATTTAATCCCAATAATGGTACTGGAAAACATCATTGCGGCACCGACAATAATGGATTCGGTATGGGTAAAGTTAAAGCTCCAGGCAACGGAGTAACCGATAGCGGCAAAGGCAATCGAGCTGATAATGGCTACCCAGGAGGCTTTCTTCATTGTTGAAAGCAGGGCCTGGGGTTGCATATCCAGACCGAGCAAAAATAATAAGAAAATAATGCCGAAGTGGGCGATATCGGATAACAGTTTTAAATCGGTAACATAGCCCATGCCATAAGGGCCTATAAGTGCGCCTAAAGCAATATAAGCGATGATCATAGGCTGGCGGGTATAGAGGGCAACCGAGGCAAGCACGGCGGCACCTGAGAATATCAGGAAAAAAGCAAAGGTAATGCTGTTTGGGTCCATGATAATGATTAGCCGATTATAGTCTTTACAGGATTATTACGTTAAACCAATAAAAAGGCCACTGAATAGTGGCCCTTAACGAATTATTCAAGCGTCATTCCCACGGAGGCGGGAATGAGAGGGCTATTTTAACGCCTTTTAAATAATGGTTCGGGCTGGTCAATGGCCGCCTGATAAGCATCACTAAAATCAGCGAAGCTATCCAGAGCTTTATCGAGGTCAACACCGTCGAGGGCAAAGGCATTAAAGCCACAGCGATTCAGAAAGTATAGCTGGTCCCGAATAAAGCCACCAATCGCTCTTACTTCACCCTGATAGCTATGTTGCTCACGCAATTCACGGCCATAAGTAAAACCACGGCCATCCGCAAAGGCGGGGAAGTTAATGGCAACAACCTCAAAGCTGTCCAGGCTATCGGCAATAAGTTGTGGTGACTCATCGCTATTTAACCAAACGCCTAGTTGACCTCGCTGGGCCAGAGTGTCTTTTTGCTGGTTCCATAAAGCGAGTGGAATAATCACTGCACCTTCAGGAACTTCGGTCGCTTCATTATCCAAAACCTGCCAGCTATCATCGACAACAGCGCCGTCTTTAATCATTTTATTTGGCATAGACTTTCTCCTTAAACGGATCAATGCCGACACGTCGGTAAGTGTCGAGGAAGCTTTCTTCTGCGGTGCGCAGACCCACATAAGTATCGAGAATTTTTTCGACGACATCGGGAACATCGGCAGCGGAGAAAGAAGGACCAAGGATTTTAGCTAGCGAGGCATCTTTATCCTGACTGCCACCCAGGGATATTTGGAAAAACTCCTGGCCTTTTTTATCTACTCCCAAGATACCAATATGACCGATATGGTGATGACCGCAGGCATTCATACAGCCCGAGATATTCAGATCAATAGGGCCAAGGTCATAGAGATAATCAAGATCATCAAACTTTCGCTGGATAGCCTCAGAGACGGGTAGCGACTTGGCGTTAGCCAAGGCGCAGAAATCACCACCGGGGCAGCAAATCATATCCGTTAGATAATTGATATTAGCCGTCGCAAAATTCTGTGCCTGTGCTTGCTCGAAGACAGCTAGCAACTGGTCTTTACGCACATGGGCCAAAATAAGGTTTTGCTGATGGCTGGCGCGTATCTCTCCAAAGGAAAACTGGTCTGCCATATCGGCAACGGCTTCCATCTGCTTATCCGTTAAATCACCGGGTGCATAGCCTGTAGCTTTAAGTGATAAGGTCACCATGGCGTAGCCGGGAGCCTGATGGGCGTCGACGTTACGTTTTAGCCAATTAGAAAATGCCGGGTTTTGCGCAGCTTGCTCTGCTAATGCAGTTTCAGCGGCGGCATCATCAATAGTGGCGTAATCCGGTGAGCGGAAAAACGACTTGGCGCGATCAAATTCGGCCTCTGTTAGCGTAGAGGGACCATCTTTGATGGCTGCCCACTCTTGCTCAACTTTCTCACGGAAGGCATCAATGCCCATGGCGCGAACAAGAATCTTGATTCTTGCTTTGTATTTATTATCACGACGCCCCAGCTGGTTATATACCCGTAAGATCGACTCCAAATAAGTGATCAAGTGCTGCTTCGGTAAGAAATCAACAATCTCGGTAGCAATCACCGGCGTGCGGCCCAGGCCGCCACCCACTAATACTCGGAAGCCTGTTTCACCGGCAGCGTTATGAACAACTTCAACACCAATATCGTGCATCTGCGTTGCTGCGCGATCCGCTTCTGAAGCGCAAACAGCGATTTTGAATTTACGGGGCAAAAAGGCAAACTCAGGATGGAAGGTAGACCATTCCCGGATAATCTCACAATAGGGGCGAGGGTCTTCCAGTTCATCCGCTGCGGCACCGGCAAATTGGTCAGTGGTGGTATTACGGATACAGTTGCCACTGGTTTGGATGGCATGCATCTGCACTGAGGCCAGCTCTTCCAGAATATCGGGGACTTCTTCCAGTTTGGGCCAGTTTAGCTGTAAGTTCTGGCGGGTACTGAAATGGCCATAGCCTTTGTCATAGTGACGGCTGATATGGGCTAGCTTTCGCATCTGGGTGCTATTAAAGGTGCCGTAGGGAATGGCAATACGCAACATAGGTGCTAAACGCTGCACATAGAGGCCATTTTGCAGGCGTAAAGGCAGGAATTGCTCATCGGTGATTTCGCCGGCCAGGTAGCGCTCTGTCTGGCCGCGATACTGTTTTACCCGTTCATCTACCAGGCGCTGGTCGTGTTCGTCGTATATATACATTGGAACCTTGCGTGTTAGCTAAAAATGACGCGGGATTGTACTAAATTTGATGGCGTTGGGCGAGATAAGTTTTTGAAATTGCTTGGTATATTTGTTCCTGTTCCTCCGGGCCATCACAGTGTTATTCCTGCGCAGGCGCATGGCTGCTAGGGAGGCCTATTGTGGCGTCGGCGTTTTAAGTCAAAAAGCCTTCAAGGCTCAGCATATAGTAGGGTGGATTATAATCCACCAAACCCAGCCCGGAGCCGTCATAACCGGTGGATTATAATCCACCCTACGTTATCTGGAGTATTTTACAGCCATGCGCCTGCGGTCAGTGAGTGATCAAATTCCCTTTTGATTTAAAGAGATGCTGCTATAATGCCGCCCAGAAAATATACCCACCCAACCGTATTACCTGAGGACAAGCAGTATGTCAGATCAAGAAAAGTATAATGATGGCTTAAACGATGCCTTTGCCGCCACCGCAGTGATTGCCCTTGTGGTCGGTACCGTTGTATTTTGGTTGAGCGGAATGCCCGTTTAACAAACGATTTAAGGCGCTCGAATGAGCGCCTTGGTCAAGCCTCTCTAGCTGCGCCTAGCGGTCATAATCCAATACCGGCGACAACCAGCGCTCCAGTTCCTTCTCCGTCATCCCCTTACGTTCTGCCAGGCTATCTACCTGATCTTTGCTGATTTTGCCGGTGGCAAAATAACTGGATTCCGGGTGAGAGTAGTAAAAACCACTCACTGCTGCAGCTGGCGTCATCGCGTAATGTTCGGTTAATGAAACGCCGATATTCTGTTCTGCCGATAGCAGCTTAAAGAGCGTGCCTTTTTCGGTGTGGTCAGGGCAGGCAGGGTAGCCCGGTGCAGGGCGGATACCGTGGTAACGCTCTTTAATCAGCTCTTCATTGCTTAAAGCTTCTTCTCCGGCATAGCCCCAGAATTCCTTGCGGACACGCAGGTGCATATGCTCGGCAAAAGACTCTGCCAAACGGTCGGCCAAGGCTTTAACCATAATCGCACTGTAATCATCACCGGCGGCTTCATACTGTTGGGCCAATTCTTCGGCACCAATACCAGCGGTAACCACAAAGCCACCAATATAATCTTCAAGCCCCGTGCTCTTGGGGGCAATAAAGTCAGCCAGGCTGAAATTGGGCTTGCGGTTGGGTTTTGCGGTTTGTTGGCGAATATGATGCAAGGTAGTGGCTTGGTCGTCGCCGGTCAGCACTTCAATATCATCGCTATTGACTTGGTTGGCTGGCCAGAAACCAATCACAGCTTTGGCTGTTAGCAGCTTTTCATCAATAAGCTTGCCAAGCAGGGTTTGGGCGTCATCAAACAAGGTGCGTGCAGCTTCGCCAACGACTTTATCATCAAGAATTTTGGGGTATTTGCCGGCTAAATCCCAGCTGATAAAAAACGGAGTCCAGTCGATAGTGTCGACCAAATCCGCTAGCGGATAATCGTCAAACACTTTAATACCTTCAAAGCTGGGTTTCGGTGGAGTGTAATTATCCCACTCAATTTTGGGGGCATTGGCTTTTGCCGCTTCATAGCTTAAAGGCTTGGCTTTAGGTTGACGGTTTTTAACCCGCTCGCGCACAACGGCATACTCATCTTTGCGTTCCTGCCAAAAATTATCAAACAGACTCTCGCTAAGCAGTGTGCTGGCCACCGAAACACTGCGAGAGGCATCGGGGACATAAACAATAGGCGCCTGATCATATTGCGGTTCAATTTTAACCGCGGTATGTGCTTTAGATGTGGTTGCACCGCCAATCATTAAGGGAATAGAAAATCCCTGTTCTTTCATCTCGCGGGCGACATGGACCATTTCATCCAGTGAAGGAGTAATCAAGCCGCTAAGGCCAATAATATCGGCCTTTTCTTCTTTGGCGACGCGGAGGATTTCATCACAGGCAACCATTACCCCAAGGTCAACGACCTCGTAGTTATTACACTGTAAAACCACCCCGACAATATTTTTACCAATATCGTGCACATCACCTTTAACCGTGGCCATAATGATTTTGCCATTGCTGGTAGCGCCATCATCTTTTTCTTCTTCAATAAAAGGCTGTAAATGAGCCACGGCCTGTTTCATTACCCGGGCGCTTTTAACGACCTGTGGCAAAAACATTTTACCGTCACCAAATAAATCACCGACCACATTCATACCGTCCATTAGCGGGCCTTCGATGACTTCGATAGGGCGTTTGGCATTAACGCGGGCTTCTTCGGCATCTTCAGTAATAAACGTGGTAATGCCTTTAACTAAGGCGTGTTCGATACGTTTTTCAACGGGCAGTTCCCGCCACTCTAAATTCTCGACCTGTTTTTTAGCGCCGTCACCGGCATAATCACCGGCAATATCCAGCAGTCTTTCGGTGCTGTCGTCACGACGGTTAAGAATAACGTCTTCAACCGCTTCTTTAAGTTCAGCGGGAAGGTCGTCATAAACTGCAAGCTGGCCGGCATTAACAATACCCATGTCCAGCCCGGCTTTAATGGCGTGATATAAAAATACGGAGTGGATGGCTTCTCGTACCGGGTTGTTACCGCGGAAAGAGAAGGACACATTGCTGACTCCACCGGAAATCATAGCGTGGGGCAGGTTGGTTTTAATAAACCGACAAGCTTCAATAAAATCCACGGCATAGTTATTGTGTTCTTCAATCCCGGTGGCAACGGCAAAAATATTGGGATCGAAAATAATATCCTGTGGCGGCAGACCAACAGTCTCTACCAGAATGTTATAAGAGCGTTCGCAAATTTCATTTTTACGGGCGAGGGTGTCCGCCTGGCCTTCTTCATCAAACGCCATAACCACAACGGCAGCGCCGTAGTCCAAACACAGTTGTGCCTTTTCAATAAACTCTGCTTCGCCTTCTTTAAGGCTGATAGAGTTCACCACGGCTTTACCCTGGATGCATTTTAAACCCGATTCAATAATTTCCCATTTAGAGGAATCGACCATAATCGGGACGCGAGAAATATCAGGCTCAGAAGCAATCAGGTTTAAAAATGTCACCATGGCTTTTTCGGCGTCCAGCATGCCTTCATCCATATTGATATCGATAACCTGCGCGCCGTTTTCAACTTGCTCTCTGGCTACATCAAGGGCTGTGTCGTAATCGCCGTCGATAATAAGACGCTTAAACTTGGCTGAGCCGGTAACGTTACAGCGCTCGCCGACGTTTACAAATAACGAATCAGGGCTAATCGTAAAAGGCTCTAAACCACTTAAGCGACAGGCGGCAGCTGGCGTTTTTACTTCTCTGGGCTTGGCGTTATCAGCGATGGTGGCAAGGGCGGCAATATGGTCTGGCGTGGTGCCACAGCAACCCCCGACCAGATTTAAAAAGCCTCGATCCGCAAAGCCCTGTAAATCGTCCAGCATATCTTCCGGTGTTTCATCGTACTCACCAAAAGCGTTGGGCAAGCCAGCATTAAAGTGGCCGCTAAAATAACAGTCAGCTGCGTTGGCTAACTCTTCAACAAAGGGGCGTATCTCTTTAAAGCGGCGGCCACAGTTGGTCCCAACAATTAAGGGCTTGGCGTGGGCGATAGCATTCCAGAAAGCTTCCGGGCTTTGTCCGGATAAAACGCGGCCACTAATATCTGGGAAGGTGACCGATACCATAATCGGTAATTCAATCCCTAAATCTCTAAAGCAGCGTTTTACTGCGTAGATAGCAGCTTTGGCATTGAGCGTATCAAAGATAGTTTCGATCATAATCAGATCGACATCGCCTTCGATTAAGCCTTTGGTGGATTGGTAATAATCCTCGGCGAGTTGATCGAAGGTAATATTGCGAGCGCCCGGGTCATTTACATCGGGAGAAATAGAAGCTGTTCTAGGGGTGGGGCCAAGTACACCGGCGACAAAGCGGGGCTTATCGGGTGTGGCTGCAGTGGCCTTATCGGCGGCGGCGCGGGCTACATTGGCTGCCGCGACATTGATTTCGTAGGCGTATTCTTCGAGTTTGTAGTCGCCCTGAGCTACACGGGTAGCATTGAAACTGTTGGTTTCAATAATATCGGCGCCAGCATCCAGGTATGCGGTATGGATCTCTTCAATAATATGGGGTTGGGTGATCGATAACAGGTCATTATTACCTTTGATATCAATCGTGTAGTCAGCCAGACGCTCGCCACGGTAATCCGCTTCCTCAAGCCCATAGGATTGAATCATGCTGCCCATGGCTCCATCTATAATCAGGATGCGCTCTTTAAGGGCTTGCTTAAGTTGGGCGATACGGGGGGTTGCTGCTGTCATTTGGAGCCTGTCTACCATAAATTGCCGTTAGCCCTTATAAATCAAAGGGTTTAGAGCGTGTAAATACAAAATTAACTGACTTGTTTGCTTCTCTATAGCGCTGCAATCACAGTATAATAGCGGACTAAGTCGCGTATGCAGGTATAGCTATAGCGTCAAAAAACGCATCTTAAACTATATTGAAATATTTTGATATAGTTTTTTTAGGGCATTAAAACGATCAATTATTGAGTCAGAGGTTTATCACTCATGTCAGAAGTAGCCGAGCAGGCAACAGCAGAATTAAAGATGACTATCACTGAGTCAGCACAGGATTACCTGGCTGAGTTGCTGGAAGGTCAGGACGATGATGTATTGGGTATTCGCATGTTTGTGAATGCGCCCGGTACTCCTAAAGCAGAGACCTGCATTGCCTATTGCCGTGAAGCTGATATTGACGAAGAGGATACTCTGGTTAGCTATGAGAAGTTTACCGCCAGATTTGAAGCTCGCAGTATTCCCTTTCTGGAAGATGCATTGGTTGATTATGCTAAAGACCGTATGGGTGGTCAGCTAACGATTAAGGCCCCGAATGCCAAGTTGCCGCAAGTTAATGCCGATAGCCCAATTGAAGATCGCATCAACTATGTCTTGTTTAATGAGGTAAACCCTTCCTTGGCAGCCCATGGTGGTGAGGTTTCGCTGCTAGAGGTGACTGACGAGAATATTGCTATATTGCAGTTTGGTGGCGGTTGTCAGGGCTGTGGCATGGTTGAATCCACCCTGAAAGATGGTGTTGAGAAAAGCCTGTTAGAACAGGTGCCAGAGCTTAGTGCGGTGATGGATATGACGGATCATACCGACCGTTCACATGCTTATTTCAAGTAATTGTTCCCGTCTGTATTTCAAAGGTTGCCAATTTGGCAGCCTTTTTTTAACATTTTTGACCAGCTTTTCCTTTTCAAACTATCTAACGCACTGATTTCGCAGCAGTTAGCCCTTAGAAAAAAATTGTATAAAGTGATTGACGGGCCTTATAAAGTGGTTACAATCTACTCAGCTTGAAAATACGGCTTGTTTTATGTTCAATCATTACGATGCTCCATCTGCAGTAGTTCGTCCTGTTCATCATAATCAACACCAAATTTCCCAGCTAGATTGCTCTACATGCATCCGTGTGTATGGGTTAAATATTGAATGTTAAATGTTAGCAAATGCTAATAAGTAAAATAGGATTGTAATATGTCTGATCAAACTACTGGCACCGTTAAGTGGTTCAACGAAAGCAAAGGTTTTGGTTTCATCGAGCAAGAGTCTGGCCCTGATGTGTTTGTACACTTTAGTGCGATTAACTCTTCAGGTTTCAAAACTTTGGCTGAAGGCCAGAAAGTTGAGTTCACAGTAACTCAGGGCCAAAAAGGCCCACAAGCTGAGAACGTAGTACCTTTATAAGTTTTTTATAAGTACGCTGAATTTGCTTGGGATTAAGGCTCTTGCAGTACCTTTTTCCTGATGACGGGTTAATTTTTTAGCCTGTTATATCACGCTTTGCTCACCTGTGTGAGTAGGGTTGAAAGCCGCGCTTGTCGCGGTTTTTTTGTGCCTGAAAGAAAGTGACAGCCGTTAGATTGATCCTGGATCTGGCGCTAAGGTGGGTCAGCCAGATCAATAAGATAAGATTTTATATTAAGTATTTACTTTATAATTGATCTATAACTATCTGTTTAATAAATATTTTATATAAAATAATGCGTATATAAACCAAGCAAGCGCTTGGTATAGAATAAATTGCTAATCCCTGTATGATAGTGAGCTCTATTAACCAGCTGGTTGTTGTTCTATGTTTCAATGCCTTCATCAGTTTCTCGATTATCATGCCCGAGTGCATGGTGATTCGCCGTTTCTGGTTGAGGGTAAGGTCAGCCTAAGCTTTGCCGACTTTGAGGCCCGGGTTGACCGTGCCGTTGATCGCCTCCGGCTAATGTCCTTAAGCCGGGGTGACCGTATCGCCTTGCTGGGTAAAAACTCCATTAACTTTTTTACGATGATATTAGCCTGCAGTAAATTGGGCGTTGTGCCGGTGGCGGTCAATTATCGGCTAAGTCCCTCGGAAGCGGCCTTTATTATTGCTGATGGCACTAGCCAGTGTTTATTGATTGATGCTGAATTTATTGATGAAGTGGCGGAGCACTGTTCAGGCTTGCCTGTTATCGGCTTGTTTGGCTCTCATCCAGCTTATCCTGATTTTGAGCAATGGCTAGGTGACGGTGAGCAGGCAGTCTCTGACTCTCTTCCTGTTATCGCTGCCTCCGATATTCTTTCCCAAATGTATACCAGTGGCACAACCGGTATGCCCAAAGGCGTGCTGCTAAGCCATGCTAATGTGATTGCCAATGTTTACCAGACAGCCATGGCATCAGAATATACCTTTGGACTGGGTGAGCAGATGTTATTAGTGGCCCCTATGTACCATGCGGCGGGGATTATGACGGCCTATACCGGATTGATTCAGGGCTTAACCCTGATTATTCACCGTGACTACAGCCCGGAGCGGGTGGTGGAGGCCTTATCCAGTCAGCCTATTGTGGCGGCAACGCTGGTACCCGCCATGCTGCAATTTATCCTTAATCATGTGCCCGATATACATCGTCAATCCTTTCCATCGCTACAGCTTATTTATTACGGCGCCTCGCCCATGTCGGTGGACTTGCTTAAGCGGGCTATTGAAGTGTTTGATTGTGACTTTGCTCAGGGCTATGGCCAAACCGAAGCTAACTCCATTGTTGCTATGCTGTCGCCTTCGGATCATCGCTATGCGCTGGCATCAGCCCCGGATTTATTAAGTGCCTGTGGTCGCGCGACCTTTGATACCCGGCTGCGTTTGGTCAGTGAGGGTAAAGATGTAGAGCAGGGTGAGGCCGGAGAGATTGTGGCGAGCGGCCCGCAAGTGATGCAAGGCTATTGGAATAACCCCGAAGCGACCGCCGCAACCATTAAGGATGGCTGGTTATATACCGGTGATATCGGCAGGATGGATAAGCAAGGTTATCTCTATATTGTGGGCCGGGTAAAAGACATGATTATTTCGGGGGGCGAAAATATCTATCCGGCGGAAATTGAAACCGTCTTGGCAAGACATCAACAGATCAATGAAGTGGCTGTGGTCGGTATCCCTGATGCCCGCTGGGGTGAAGTGCCTTTGGCTGTATTGGTGGGCAATCAATCACTCGATAGTGATGAGTTACGAGCCTTCTGTGCCGATCATTTGGCTAAATTTAAAATACCGGCTCGCTTTGAGTGGCTTGGTGCGTTGCCCAGAAACCCCAGCGGTAAAATACTTAAGCAGCAATTACGAGAACAGTTTTCTAACTAGAGAAAGGCTATGTCAGATCATTCAGCAGATAACGAAGCAAAAGTCCTCTATAGCGTACAAGACCACATTGCAGTGATAACGCTAAATCGACCCAGGCAGCGCAATGCCCAGGATTTAGATCTTATCCAGCAGCTTGACCGTTGCTGGGAAAAAGCAGCGGATGATAAAAACGTCAAAGTGATTGTATTGAATGCTAATGGTCCGCACTTTTCTGCCGGCCATGACATTTCCAGGCAGGCCATGGAGCAGGTCCCTGATGTCGATTGGCAAGGTGAAGTCATTGCTGATTTATACCATTACGAAAAAAAACACTTTGTCGAGTTCTGCCGTAAGTGGCGCAATATCCCCAAGCCCTCTATTGCTGTAGTGCAGGGTGCCTGTATTGCAGCGGGTCTTATGTTGATTTGGCCCTGCGATCTGATTGTTGCGGCTGATAATGCCCGGTTTAGCGACCCTGTTGTGCATATGGGGATTGGCGGCGTTGAATATCATGGCCACACCTGGGAGTTGGGTGCACGCAAAGCTAAGGAGCTGCTATTTACCAGCGATTCGCTGGATGCTTACCAGGCCGAGCAGCTAGGCATGGTTAACAAGGTCGTGCCTATAGAGGCATTGAATAACGAAGCGATGGCCATGGCTAAAAAAATAGCCCAAAAACCAGCCTTTGGTTTGGCAATGGCCAAGCGTGCGGTTAATCGTACGCTGGATATTCAGGGGCAGGCGAATGCCATTGAGAGTGTGTTTGATATTCATGAACTGGGCCATGGTAATAGCCAGGCTGCCACCGGTGAGCCCGTTATGGTTTATCTGGATGGTATGAAAAAAGCCAAGCAAGAGAGTTAATCGTTTTACCTTCAATCAATCATGAGAGTCTCGCAATGGCAGTGATCAATATAGTCGCAGAAGTTACCGGTAAAGTATGGCAGGTCGATATCCAGCAAGGGCAGTCTGTTACAGAGGACGATACCCTGATGATTATCGAAAGTATGAAAATGGAAATTCCTGTAGACGCACCGGAAGATGGGCGGATCGTTGAAATACTGGTGGCTAAAGATGAGGCCGTTGTAGAGGGTCAGATTTTGGCCAGACTGGACATTCAGTGATGAGTAAACAGATGATTCGCATTGGTGGCGCCAGTGGTTATTGGGGGATTCCTCCGTAGCCACACCGCAGTTATTAGATGGTGGGGAGCTGGACTATATCGTTTACGACTACCTCGCCGAAGTCACTTTGTCGATTATGGCCAGAGCTCGGGCCAAAGATGCCAATATGGGTTATGCCACTGACTTTATAAGCAGTGCTTTAAAGCATAATCTACCCGCTATCGCAAAGCAGGGAGTCAAAGTGATTTCGAATGCTGGCGGTGTTAACCCCAAAGCCTGTGGTGAAGCGGCCAGAGTTTTAATTGCTGAGATGGGGCTGGATTTAACGGTTGCAGTCGTTACCGGTGATGACTTGCTGGATGCTAATGATCTGGACTTGAGTAATAGCAAAGAAATGTTTTCTGGCGAAGCTTTCCCGAAGGCTGAATCTGTCGTTAGTATCAATGCCTATCTCGGAGCTTTTCCCATTGCCCAAGCATTGGCGGAGGGCGCGGATATTGTGATTACGGGTCGCAGTGTGGATAGTGCCGTCACTCTGGCTGCCTGTATTTATGAGTTCGGCTGGCAGCCTAACGATTGGGATCAGCTATCAAGCGGTACACTGGCTGGCCATATTATTGAGTGTGGCACTCAGGCCACTGGCGGTAACTTTACCGATTGGCAGCAGGTCGTCGATAGTCTTGATCGGGCGGGCTACCCCATTGCGGAAGTTAAAGTGGATGGTAGTTTTGATATTGTTAAGCCAGCTAACACTGGCGGTATGGTGAGTGTCGGCACCGTGTCTGAGCAAATGCTGTATGAAATCGGTGATCCGCAGGCCTACCTAATGCCGGATGTGGTTTGTGATTTCTCCCAAGTGCTTATTAGTCAGCTTGCGGAGGATAGAGTGAATGTGTCGGGGGCTATCGGCTATCCCGCTACAGACAGTTATAAAGTGAGTGCAACCTATGCGGATGGTTGGCGCGGCGGTTCTCTGTATAACTTTTGCGGTATCGATGCAGATAAAAAAGCCGAGGCCTTTGCTGAGCTGGTATTAAAGCGTGTGCGTTCAGTCTTTCAAGCGCGGCAAATGGAAGATTTTAAAGAGGTCAGCATTGAAGTGATGGGGGCTGAAACACATTACGGAGATTTCCAGCAATTGGAAAGCTCCCGTGAAGTTGTGCTGAAGTTGGCTGCGCGCCATGCCGATGCTAAAGCGATTGCTATATTGCTAAAAGAAGTGACCGGCCTGGCATTATCGGCTCCACCGGGTTTGTCGATTTTTGCCGGTGCTCGCCCAAAGCCGTCACCTGTTGTGCGTTTATTTTCTTTTTTAATCCCTAAACACAAGCTGTCTATACAGATTGATAATGGGCAAGAACTTACAGAATTTCAGCCCTTATCGATTGAACATTCCGCTAAGAAAAAAATTCAAATTAAGCCTGTCCCAGCGGTGGATTGTCAGGACCTTAAAGGTATGGCCGTTGTGCCGCTGGTTACACTGGCTTGGGCTCGCAGTGGTGATAAGGGTGATAAAGCCAATATTGGTGTAATTGCCCGCCAGCCAGAGTTCCTGCCTTATATTATTCAGTCTTTAACAGTAGATAGTGTTGCCAAGCGCTTTGCGCATTTTATGGAAAAAGGTGGTAGTGAAGAGCCTGTCGAGTGTTTTTTACTGCCGGGTTCCAATGCCATCAACTTTCTAATCCATCATGTGTTGGGCGGTGGCGGTATGGCAAGCCTGCGCAGCGATGCTCAGGGAAAAGCCTATGCACAAATTTTACTGGATCACCCCATAGTTATTCCTGAGCAGCTACTAGACCCATCAGCGGAGACACTTAAATGAGTGCGTTTGTTTCAAGCTTAACGACCGATAGCGAGAGCTTTGCCGAGAACCGGCAGGAGATGTTGTCGCTGATTGATGATTATCACGATATCAAACAGCGTGCCGTTGAGTTGTCGGCTAAACGTAAACCGCGTTTTGATGAGCGTGGACAGCTGCTACCCAGAGAGCGTTTATTGCGTTTGCTGGACCCGGGTATGCCGTTTTTAGAAATGTATGGTTTGGCCAATTTCTTAGTGGATACCCCGGACCGGGAAAAATCCGTTGCCGGTGCCAGTAACCTGAGCGGTATTGGTTTTATCAGTGGCATACGTTGTTTTGTTATGGTGGACGATAGCGGTATTAATGCGGGAGCAGCCACGCCAAAATCCGGTGAGAAAATCCAGGCCTGCCTTGATGTCGCATTGCGCCACAAACTACCTTTTGTACATTTGGTTGAAAGTGCTGGGGCTAACTTAATGGAATACCGTGTAGAAGGGTGGGCTCATGCTGGCGGGATGTTTTATCGCCGGGCTAAACTTAGCGCGGCGGGCATTCCAACCATTACTGTATTGCACGGGCCTGCCACTGCTGGTGGCGCTTATATGCCCGGACTTAGCGATTATGTGATCAGTGTAAGGGGTAGGGGGCGCGCTTCATTGGGCGGTGCTGCTTTGGTGCAGGCTGCCACCGGTGAAATGTCCAGTGATGAAGAGCTGGCCGGTACCGAAATGCATGCCACAGTGTCCGGTCTGGTGGAATATACCGCAGAAGACGATGCCCATGGCTTATTACTGGCTCGTAACCTTATCGAACGTATCGATTGGAATAAATCCTGCGCCAAACCGGAAAAGTCTTTATTTAAAGCTCCAGTGTATTCCAGTGATGACATTGCTGGTCTGGTACCCGTGGATTATCGCAAGCCCTATGATGTCCGCGAGTTAATTTGCCGTTTGGTAGATGGCTCTGATTTTGATGAATTTAAACCCCGCTATGGAGTCACCACTGTCTGCACCCATGCCAGTATTTTTGGCAATGCCTGTGGCATTATCGGCAATAATGGCCCCATCGATCCTGACGGGGCCACCAAGGCCGCTCAGTTTATGCAGCTTTGCGACCAGTCCAACATACCGCTGATCTTTCTTGGCAATATCACCGGCTTTATGGTGGGTAAAGAGTATGAGCGCAACGGCATGATAAAGCATGGCTCAAAAATGATTCAGGCCGTATCAACCGTCAGTGTACCTAAAATCACCTTATATATTGGCGCCAGTTTCGGTGCTGGCAACTACGGTATGTGCGGTATTGGTTATGAGCCTGATTTTCTATTTACCTGGCCCAATGCGGTTACCGGTGTTATGGGTGGTGAGCAAGCTGCCTCTACCATGGATTTTGTGGCCAGAGCCGGTGCTGCTCGAAAAGGTATCGAGGTAGATGAAGCGCTAATGGAAAAACAGCAGCAATCGATTATTCAATATTTTGATGATCAGTCCAGCGCCTTTTACACCTCAGGCCTAATGTTAGATCAGGGCATGATTGACCCAAGAGATAGCCGAAAAGTATTGGGCTTTGCCTTACAAACCTGTTGGGAGTCACGGCACCGTGAGCTAAACCCCAATAGCTTTGGTGTAGCCAGATTGTAATTGATTATCTACCTGACAAGAGAAGCATAGTGAAAATACTACCCGATACAGACAAGCTGTTGTTAGAGCAAAGCGACAACTGGCTAACCATTTGGTTTAACCGTCCTGAAAGCCGCAATGCCTTATCCGAAGGGCTTACCGATGATCTCTGCGCGGTATTAAATGCCGTGCGCGATGATCAGGGCTGCCGGGGTATTACCCTGCGTGGCAAAGGTGGAGTGTTTTGTGCCGGTGGTGATTTAAAAAACTTTAAAGCGGGATTTCAGGGCGGTGAGCAATCACAGGCTGATATAGAAGCGGCTAGCCGTGCAGCAGGTGAGATGTTTGACCTGATCAATGAAATGCCACAAGTCGTAGTGATTTTGGTGGAAGGTGCCGCTATGGCCGGTGGCCTTGGTATGGTGTGTATCGCCGATATTGTTGCTGTCACCCGTGATGCAAAATTTGCCATGACGGAAACCACATTGGGTATTCCTCCCGCGCAGATAGCACCGTTTGTGGTGCAGCGTTTGGGTTTAAGTAGTGCCAGGCGATTAATGTTAACGGCCTCTCGGTTTAATGGTGAAGAAGCAGGGCGCTTGGGCTTGGCTGATTTTGTGGTCGATGATGCATCAGGCTTGGATCAAGTCGAGGCGGATATTAAGCAACAAGTTAAACGCTGCGCTCCCGGTGCCAATGCGGTTACCAAAGAAGTGGTGCTGGCCACGCGTCATTTAAACCGTGAAGAGATGGTGGACTTTGCTGCCAAAGGTTTTGCCGCTTGTATGCTTTCCGATGAAGGGCGTGAAGGTGTCGCCTCGTTTTTTGAAAAACGCAAACCCTATTGGTCGGTAAAACACTAAGACTTGGATAAAATTATGAGACGCTTTAATAGCATATTGGTCGCCAATCGTGGCGAAATAGCCGTCAGGGTAATATCGACCGCGAAGCAGCTTGGTTATCGTACCGTAGCGGTTTACTCAGAAGCAGATGCCGACGCCATCCATGTAAAAATGGCGGACGATGCCATTGCCATTGGTCCTTCGCCAGCCAATGAAAGTTATTTGGTGATCGATAATATTTTAGCAGCAGCCAAGGCGGCCGGTGCTGAAGCGATTCACCCCGGCTATGGCTTTTTGTCAGAGAATGCTGAGTTTGCCAAAGCTTGTGAGCAGGCAGATTTGGTTTTTATTGGTCCCAGTGCTGAATCCATTGCATTGATGGGTAATAAGGCTGAAGCCAAGCGCCACATGATTAAAGCGCAGGTTCCCTGTGTGCCGGGTTATGAAGAAAAGGATCAAACGGACGAGGTGTTGATGGCTGCGGCTGAGAATATTGGCTATCCCATTATGGCAAAAGCGGCTGCCGGTGGTGGTGGCCGTGGGATGAGTCTGGTACATAAAGCCGAAGATTTAGTCGAAGCGTTACGCTCGGCACGCTCAGTGGCGTTAAATAGTTTTGGCTCCGACGAGATGATTTTGGAAAAAGCCATTATCAATCCCCGCCATGTTGAAATTCAGATATTCGCCGATACCCAAGGCAATGTGATTCATTTAGGTGAGCGTGATTGCTCGGTACAACGTCGCCACCAGAAAGTTGTTGAAGAAGCACCGTGCCCGGTAATGAGCGACAAATTACGTGAATCCATGGGAGCGGCGGCGGTAGAGGCAGCGAGGGCGATTAATTATCGCGGTGCAGGTACCGTCGAATTTTTACTGGATGATCAGGGTCATTTTTATTTTCTGGAAATGAATACCCGCTTGCAGGTTGAACACCCGGTCACGGAGCTGATTACCGGCCAGGATTTGGTAGCGATGCAAATTCAGGTAGCGCAGGGTCAGGCCCTGTCGCTATCGCAGCAGGATATTCAATTCAATGGCCATGCTATGGAAGTGCGCCTGTATGCAGAAGATCCGGCCAAGGGCTTTTTACCCCGTACCGGCCAGATCGCTCTCTGGCAGGCAGCTGTGGGTGAAGGGGTGCGTATTGATAGCGGCATCGATAGTGGTCAGGCAATATCCCCTTACTATGATCCCATGTTGGCCAAGGTGATTGCCTGGGGGCCAGATCGTGAAACGGCCAGACATCGTTTAATGGCCGCATTAAAGAATACCCTGCTGTTCGGTACCACCAGTAATAAGCGTTTTTTGATTGATATACTGGAACGAGAAACCTTTGCTAAAGGGCTGGCCACCACGGCCTTTATTGATCAGGAATTTTCCAAGGCTGATTTAAAAAACTCATCTGTCAGTACTAACACCGCCGCTATAGCTGCGGTGATTCAGTATGCTCTGGAGCAGCAGCAGGCAATGCAGGCTAGCCTGAATGTGGCCGATGATTTATTAAATTGGTCAAGTACCGGGCATATGGCTAGCCGCTATGTTTATCAGTTTGCCAAGCAGTCCTTTGATCTATTGGTAAGTCCTACAGCCACTAATTGCTATCAGGTTGCGCTTAATGATCAGGCGCTAGTCTTAGAGTTACTTAATCTCGGAGAGAACACTGCCAGGCTGCGGATTAATGGCGTGGGTCAAACGGTTTATTTTCTAATGCCGGAGCCGGGTGTGTTATTACTCTCAGTTGAAGGGGCGAATATTGAATGTCGCAATGAGTTGGCCTTCTCTGCCAGTGCGGAAGCAGTTGCTGGTGACGGTCAATTACTGGCCCCTATGCACGGGGTTATGCAGGAGTTGCTGGTTAGCGTTGGCGATGCCGTTAAACAGGGCCAGCGTGTTGCCGTAGTAGAAGCCATGAAAATGCAGCATGATATAGTGGCAGATATCGATGGTACGATAGAGGCAGTGGCCGTGGCGGAAGGCAGTCAGGTTGCTGCTAACGATATATTAATAGCGATTGCCGGCTGCTAACAACAATAATAATCAGGATTGGCTATGGTTTATGACCCGCGCATCCCAGCAAAAGAACAGTGTGTACTGGCCTACCAGTTAGAGCGGTGGGCTAGCGAGCGCCCTGAGCAAACGGCGGTGGTGTTCTATGGCGGTGAAAGTTGGTCTTGGCAAACTCTGTTAGCCATGACCCAGCGCACAGCCTGCGCCCTGCAATCTTTAGGCGTCAGCAAAGGTGATCATGTACTCAGTTGGCAGCCTAATAATAAGCAGGCGTTGCTGACCTGGTTTGGTTTAAATTATCTGGGCGCTGTCTATGTTCCGATTAATACCGCTTACAAAGGTAGTTTGTTGCAGCATGTGGTTCAACTGTCAGATGCACGGCTAATGATTTGTCATGCTGATTTAGCACCGAGACTTAATGCGATTGAAACGGGTGGATTACAGGATGTGATTGTCACTCACGATAAGGTTGATTTAACCGCGCTTAATACTTTGCCGGAATCTGCCCTAATCGCTCACCAACCGCTCTCACAGCCCCCTGAGCTTATTGAACCCTGGGATACGCAATATATTATTTTTACTTCGGGCACCACCGGGCCCTCTAAAGCGGTTTTATCCTCGTATTTGCAAGGCTATTCAATGGGTCCCGAGGCTCACCCTTATGTGGATAGTGATGATCGCTCTCTGATTAATATGCCGCTGTTTCATGCTGGCGGTACCATCTATGTCATTATGACTCTGGCCAATGGTGGCTCCTGTTTTATTGATAGCCATTTTAAAACCGATGAATTCTGGTCGACCATTAATGATTATCAAATTACCTCGACCTGTTTAGTAGCCGCTATGATTCCTTTTTTATTAAAACTACCTCCTAGCGATAAGGACAAAAACCATAGCTTGAAAAAAGCCCTCTGCGTACCCTGGAATGACGATGGTCGTGCGGTTGGTTTGCGTTACGGTATTGATATGCGTACTTGTTTTAATATGACGGAAATATCAGGTCCTTTAGTATCTGATTCTTTTCCTGAAAAAAACGGTACCTGCGGTAAAGTTCGGGCAGGTGTTGAAGCGCGTGTCGTTGATGAAAATGATTGTGAAGTCGCGCCGGGTGTCACAGGGGAATTGGTATTGCGCACCGACCGCCCCTGGTCGATGAATCATGGCTATTATAAAAATCCGCCAGCGACTGCTGAGGCCTGGCGCAATGGCTGGTTTCATACCGGTGATGGCTTTAAATACGATAAAGAGGGCTACTTTTACTTTGTTGATAGAATCAAGGATGCTATCCGTCGGCGCGGTGAAAATATTTCTTCCTTTGAAGTCGAGAATGAAGTCACCGCTTTTCCTCAGGTAAGGGAAGCTGCTGCGATAGCAGTGCCCAGTGAGTTAAGTGAAGATGATGTTATGATTGTGGTGTCAGCGCTAGCGGGTAATACGGTAGAGCCGCTGGCATTATTTGAGTTTCTGCAGCAGCGAGTGGCCTATTTTATGTTGCCGAGATTTATTCGTATTGTTGATGAGTTGCCAAAAACCCCAACCCAAAAAATAAAAAAACATCTGCTGAAAGAAGCGGGTGTGACCGACGATACCTGGGACCGTGAAGCAGCAGGTATTGTGGTTAAACGAGATCAGTTGTCCTAGTGGGCCGTAGAGAGGAATAGTGTATGTCTGATGAAATAACATCACGGGACTTACTACAACAGTTAGAGGAAGCGCGTGCCTCAATAACAGACCAGCAAAGACCGGATGCGGTGGCTAAGCGCCGCGAGCAGGGTATGGGGACCGCAAGAGAGCGTGTGCAGCAATTGTTGGACGCCGATAGCTTTCGGGAAGTCGGTGGTTTGGTCGGCCCTGATCGCAGCAATGCCCTAAGTCGAGATTTAGAGGCTCCTGCTGATGGGGCGGTGACGGGTAGCGGCAAGATTGGTGGGCGCGAGGTTTCAGTCGTGTCTCAGGATTTCACTGTACTAGGTGGCAGTATTGGTACCCATGCCGACCATAAGATGGGGCGCCTGATTAACCGTGCTGCGGATCGGGGTCAACCTTTGGTAATGATGTTAGAGGGTGGCGGTCACCGCATTCAAGACGGAATGAATGCCGCGCATTTTGCTGCGGCTTCACCGGTCTTTCATTTAATCAGCAGACTTTCTGGCTGGGTGCCGAATGTCACCGCCATCATGGGGCAGGGCTTTGCTGGGCCGACGGCCTATGCATCACTGTCTGATTTTGTCGTTTTGGTGCGGGAAAAATCGACCATGGGTATTGCCGGCCCTGCGTTAGTTAAAGCGGGTACAGGGCAGGAAATTTCAAAAGAAGCATTGGGCGGTGCCAGGCGCCAGGCCGACCAGCAAGGTATTGCTGATTTGGCTGTGGATACTGAAGAAGAATGCCTACAGGCCATTCAGCAATTTCTATCCTATTTGCCCAGCAATGCGGGTGAGCCTTTGCCAATCATTCCCTGTGACGATCCGATCGATCGTCGTGATGATAAGCTATTGGATTTGGTGACTGCCAATAGCCGTAAAGTTTACGATATGCGCAAAGTGATTAAAGTGATTGCAGATAAAGGCAGTGTCTTTGAGATAAAGCCGGGCTTTGCCAAAAATATGCTGACCTGCTTGGCGCGGATGAATGGTCGGCCGGTCGGTTTTTTTGCTAACCAGCCGATGCAAAAAGGCGGCATACTCGATGCGGCCGCCTGTGAAAAGGCTGCACATTTTATTGCGCTATGTGATGCATTTGGGGTTCCTTTAGTGTCCTTGATAGATATTCCCGGTATAGCCATTGGTCCCGCCGCTGAAGATACCGGGTTGGGGCGTCGCAGTGGCCGGCTGTTTTATGAAATGGGCATTGCCACCGTACCTTTGATCTCGGTGGTACTGCGCAAAGGTTATGGTGGAGGCTATTATGCTATGGGAGGTGGTCGAGGCTTTGATGCTGATGCGGCCTTTGCCTGGCCCACGGCAGAGATTTGTGCCATGTCTATCGAAGGGGCGGTGGATGTTGCCTATAAGAAAAAATACCAGTCAGCCGATGACCCGGACACTGAACGGCAGCACATGATTGACGATATCAAAGGTCAAACCGGCGCATTAGACGCGGCCCATGATTTTGGTATTGATGACGTGATTGATCCAAGAGAAACCCGTCAGCGCATTATTGAAGTGCTGGCATCCTGTCTACCCAGAAGACCAGATCGCAGCCCGCCCAGAGTGCGTTCTATTTCACCTGTCTAGTCATCCGATTATCCGACTTAATCGTAGGAAACCTTTATGTCATCGCGTCTGTTAATAGAAAAACAAGAGACAGTCTGGATTGCCCGATTTAATAATCCGCCACACAGTTATATGGATCATCTAACGGGCGAAGCCCTGACGCAATTATTAGATGAGGTGGATGGCGATAGCGTGGTGCGGGCGGTAATTTTTACCGGTAGTGAAGAGGGTGTATTTATTCGTCATTATGATGTGGCTGTGTTGTTAGAGCGCAGTCAGGGGATGGCGGAGCGCGGTTTACGTTTTTCGCTGGACCGCTTAATTCCCGAATCGCAATTACATCAATGTTTAGCACGAATGGAGTCAATGCCAATCGCTTTTATTGCTGCAATTAATGGCACTGCTATGGGTGGGGGTTTGAAATTACTCTGGCCTGTGATTTTCGTTTGGTGCAACAGGGTGATTATGATTTGGGTCTGCCAGAAATTAATCTCGGTTTACTGGGCGGTGCCGGGGGTACTCAGCGTCTGCCACGGTTAATAGGCCAATCAAAAGCTTTGGAGATGGAGTTATTAGGGCAAACGATTTCACCAGCACAAGCCGTGCAATGGGGTATTGCCATGGAATGTGTAGAGGGTGATGTTGTCGCCAGATCCATAGAGATTGCCAATAAGCTGGCCACTAAAGACCCCCGAGCCTCGGCACATATTAAACAGTTAATCAGAGGTTCTGCCGATTGGGAACTTGAAGAAGGTCTTGCTAAGGAGCGAACCTTATTTTGTGATTTAATGGTTGCCCCTGATAGCTTGCAAGCGATGAAAGATTTTGTAGAAAACGATGGCGATATTCGCGACGAAGATTGCCGCTAATCATTATTTTAGGATTGAACCATGTCTAGCCCCCAATATGATGTTGTTATTTTTGGTGCCACCAGCTTTGTTGGTCAAATTATTGTGCGTTACTTTTGTGAACAGTTTTCCACCGCTGATGCGGCCGAGCAAGTCAGTTGGGCCATTGCCGGTCGATCAGAGGCCAAGCTCAATGAAGTAAAAGCCTTGATGGCAGATAAGGTTGATGATATTCCCACCATTGTTGCCAATGCTGATGACCTTGAAGCGATGCGCGCTATGTGTGAGCAAACACTGGTGGTGATGTCCACGGTTGGGCCCTATGCTTTATATGGCGATACGCTGATTCAAGCTTGTGTAGAAACCGGCACCGACTACTGTGATCTGGCGGGTGAAATCCAGTGGATTAAACGTATGCAGGACAAATATTCAGAAGCTGCTTTAAACAGCGGTGCGCGTATTGTTCATAGCTGCGGCTTTGATTCGATTCCTTCTGATATGGGTGTGTACTACTTGCAACAGCAAGCCAAAGCAAAACTGGGGCAGGTCTGCTCGGAGGTGGCTCTGCGGATTAAAGCTGCATCAGGAGGTTTTTCCGGTGGTACTTTTGCCAGCATGGTTAATGCCAATGATGAAATGGCAGCCGATCCGGAGTTACAGGCGCTGTTGGAAGATAGTTATGCGATTTGCCCTGAGGATTATCCCAAGCAGGCAAAGCAGCACAGTATTCTCAGTCACCACTATGACGAAAATTTTGCCAGCTGGTCTGCGCCATTTATGATGGCACCGATTAACGAGCCAGTGGTGCTGCGCTCCAATGCCTTAAGCGACTATAGCTATGGTAAAGACTTTCACTATAATGAAGCCATCCTGACTGCCCCCGGCACTGGCGGTAAAATTGCTGCGGTGATGGTGGACAAAGTGATGAAAATATTTGTAGCCGCCACTGCTATGCCGTTGTTTAAACCGTTAATTATGAAAATAATGCCTGCGCCTGGTGAGGGCCCCAGCCCTGAAGCGCAGGCCAAGGGTTTTTATGATATTCGCTTTTTGGGTAAAACCAACGATGGGCAGCGGATACAAACTAAACTAACCGGTGATCGTGACCCAGGTTACGGTTCAACGGCTAAAATTATTGCTCAATCTGCGGTCTGTCTGGCCAAGGATATAAGTCAGCAAGAAAAGGGCGGTGGTTTTTGGACCACGGCCACTGTTTTTGACCAGCGTTTAATTGACCGCTTATGTCAATATGCCGGTTTGACCTTTGAAGTGATTGATGACGACTAAAATAGACTGTTATGCTAGCGCCGCGCTGTTGCTATCAAAGCAAGTACTATAAATACAAGTACTATTAAAACAAGATAAGCCAAAAGCAAAACAAGATAAGTCAAAAGAAGTTTTATTATGTCTGTTACTTTGTCCGTACTCGATCAATCGATGTCACGTTCTGCCAATCATGCCGCGCAAGCCTTGCAGGAAACCCTGCAAATGGCCCAGTTCTGTGAGCAATTGGGTTATCAACGTTTCTGGGTGTCGGAGCACCATGCCTTCCGTTCGGTGGCCGGTAGTGCGCCGGAAGTTTTGTTGGCGGCTCTGGGTGCGGCCACTCGTACTATCCGCTTAGGGTCTGGTGGCATTATGCTGCCACATTACAGTGCCTATAAAGTCGCTGAAGTATTTTCTCTGCTGGCTAATCTATATCCTGGCCGCATTGATCTGGGAGTAGGGCGAGCCCCGGTGCTGATATGTCCACGGCTAAAGCTCTGGCGACGGATGGTCAGCCCAAATTTGCCCGTTTTCCGCAATTGGTTGAAAGTCTGAGTGAGTATCTATGGCAACCAGTAACTCAGCCGGTCGTTAGCCCAAAACCACCACCGGGTATTCCATTATGGATGTTGGGTTCCAGTGCCGATAGCGCCTTGCTGGCTGCTCAGCGCGGTCTGCCTTATAACCTGGCGGCGTTTATCAATCCTCAGGCTGACCCAGCTTTGATTCAGTATTATAAAGAGCGCTTTCAGCCCAGCGAGTTGCAGCAGCAGCCCTATGCGATTCTTACCATGAGTGTGTTTTGTGCCGATACCGAAGAACAGGCGGCTAAGCTGGCCCATACCCATGATATTAATTTCTTCCGCTTTGTTACAGGGCAGGCAGGCGAGGTTTCACTAACCCCTGCGGAGGCTGCGGAATTTCCGATGACGCCACAGTTGCAGAGTTTTATTCAGGACCGTTCCAGATTAAGGGCGACGGGGACAGTAGAGCAGGTAAAAGAAAAAATTACCCGACAGGCGGAAGTATTTTCTGCCGATGAAATTATGGCGGTAACCAATATGCATTATTTTGAAGATCGCAAACGCTCGTTCGAGTTACTCAAACAAGCTTTCTAATCTAACGATTTAGTAAAGGTCGTCTAACACACCGTTAACAATGTCGGTTTCTATCATGCTGACCGGGCCATTCCAGTCCTCAGGGTAGATAGTATCGTCGGGGTTAAGGTAATCTTCACTGCTGAGTTCATAGGCATTGCGCCAATCCTCAGGTTCTTCCACCTCTTCCAGTAGCATTTCATTCCAGTTCTCAAGGTCGTATTCCGTTACAGCGCCATCGATAAGTTGGGTTTCTATCGTGCGGGTGTTTTCGTCCACAGCCACGACTTCAAATATCAGCCCTTGCTGGATTTCCCTATACCAGCTGCCAACTTGAGGTGTAGTACTTTTCATTTCACGCCCTCTGGTTATCCCATGCTGTTACTTATACTTAATGTTCAAAGTACCATGTAAAACGGCGCTGTCCATAGGTGATTAAACGGATGGTATAAAGTCTTAATCTGCATCAACAATTCTTACACTTTGGAAAACTCAATGAGATTCAATGGCTTATGATTTGTAAATTCGGGGGCGATGTTTTATAAAGGGTTTCTTATAGGCTTTTAATATAAAAATGACTTTGATCAAGATAAAATTGTATAAATTTTTCGATCAAAATGATCATTTTTTAACGATTCAGTTTCAGTTAGCCATTGGCTCAACTATTTTAGTACTAAAACATCACTTGATCCGACTGTGTGACACTTTATGAATACACCGACTATCGATACCACCTTTTTTGGCCTTAATCTGGCGGAGTACCCATGGCTGTGGGATGTTTTCGTGCTGGTACTACTGACGTTGCTGGCTCGTTATGTGGTTGGCATGTTATTAAGAAAACTGGAACAGCAACTGAAGAAAACCCATACCCTGTGGGATGATGCTTTGTTAGAGGCGGGCCATGCCCCCGCGGGCTGGCTGGTTTGGCTGGTAGGTTTTAGCTGGGTGCTGGAGGTGTTGGTGGTAGAGTCGCAAGCCTTTGTCTTCACCAGCCTTGGGCCAGTACGGGAGTTGTCGGTAGTACTGCTGTTAGCCTGGTTTATGATTCGGCTGATTAAGCAGGTAGAAATCCGCTTAATGTCCGATGAATATTCCTCAGAGCCGGTGGATGCCACGACGGTGCTGGCTGTGGGTAAATTGGTCCGGGCCGCAGTGATTATCACCGTTGCCTTGGTGGTTCTGCAAACACTGGGCTATAGCATTTCTGGTGTGCTGGCTTTTGGGGGTATTGGCGGAATAGCCGTGGGGTTTGCCGCCAAAGATTTACTGGCCAACTTTTTTGGTGGCCTTATGGTCTATCTGGATCGACCCTTTGCTGTGGGTGACTGGATTCGCTCCCCAGACCAGGAGATAGAAGGGACTGTTGAGCATATTGGCTGGCGGCAGACCTGTATTAGGACCTTTGATAAGCGTCCACTCTATATTCCTAATGCAACCTTTAGCCATATCTCGGTGGAAAACCCGTCGCGTATGCTCAACCGTCGTATCTATGAAACTATTGGTATTCGCTATGAGGATGCAGGCAAGCTCAAGGCAATTGTCACTGATGTGACTGAACTGCTTAAGCAGCACGAAGAGATCGATCAGAACCAGACCATAATTGTTAACTTTAATAGCTTTGCCCCGTCATCGTTGGACTTCTTTGTTTACACCTTTACCAAGACCACCGACTGGGTGAAATACCATGAAGTAAAGCAGCGAGTATTGCTGGAAATTCTGGACATTATTTTTAAGCATGATGCGGATGTTGCTTTCCCAACCTCAACCGTCCATATCCCGGAGGGTATAGGGCTAAACGGCTCGATAGAGCAGCCAGGACCGGTGGTTTAACATGCTGGCGATTATTGGCGGGACTGGCCTTAACGAGTTCAGTGAAGGGGAGGTTGTGGGGGAGCGCCATAATCATTATGGCTATACCTCAGCGGCCATTGTTCAATCAGAGGTGGCTGGGCGCTCGGTCTGCTTTTTGGCCCGCCATGGCAATCCCCATACCATAGCACCTCATCAAGTTAATTACCGCGCCAACTTGTGGGCGCTAAAACAGTTGGGTGTTAGCCAAATACTGGCGGTTAATGCCGTTGGTGGTATTAGTCCAGCGATGGTGGCTGGTGCGTTAGTCTCGCCGGATCAGCTGATTGATTATACCTATGGCCGCGAACATACTTTGTACGATGGCAGTGATGATAAGCTGGAGCATATTGATTTTAGTTTCCCTTTTGCTGAAAATCTACGCGGCGCATTGAGTCGTGCGGCTGATAGCTGTGCACTACCTTTGTTAGATAAAGCAGTTTACGGTGTGACTCAGGGGCCGCGATTAGAAACCGCCGCAGAGATTGACCGGATGGATCGTGACGGCTGTGATATTGTTGGAATGACGGCTATGCCGGAAGCAGGCTTGGCCAGAGAGTTAGCAATGGATTATGCCAGCCTGTGTTTAGTGGTAAATCCGGCGGCGGGGCGCAGTGATCGTTTGATCACCATGGATGATATTCACCGAGTGGTGGATACCGGTATGGTTAAGGTTAGGGCGCTGCTGACGGCTGCGCTGGCTGAGCTTCAATGAGCTCTGTATTGCTGCCCCCAGCTTCGTTAAATTCCGTTTCGACCGTTTCAGGAAATTCATAGGGTGTAATTCTCACCAGCAAGCCCATTAATGGGTGATCAATATAGTGCAGTTCATTACTCCGCATTCTCCGTGACTGACGCATGGTGGCGGTTTGTTCAACGGCATATTGATTACCGGCTAAATCGAGAAACGGGTTTTCCATATCATTATTGTTAACAAATAGCGTGCCTGAGTTGGCAGCTAAGTTGCTCTGGTTAAACACGTCCTGATTGCTGTCGTTAGTCTCAGCTATACCAGAACTGGCACTGGAAGTTACAGGGGCTTTGGGCAATACCGGCCATGGGTTTTGCAGGCGGCCCGCATTGCTAACAAAAGTGCTTAGCCACAAATCGGTGGTGATATGCAGATAGCGCTCCAGACCCAGACTAATTGAACCTTCTAACTCAAAATGATTGTCGAATTGATCGCCACCGCGGATAAGCAGGCTTTCAGAGTCATTGCGCTTGCCGATGGGTTGTCGCCAGGCACCGTGAAATAATTGGCGCAGATCTCTTTGGCGCAATAGTTTTTGCTTGATCTCGGCAAAGCTAAGTTCATCCTTGGCTAGCAGTGTAAAAGGCTGTTCCTGCAAAGTAACCATAATCGGTTCGGGCAGTAGTATTTGTTCAGCGGCTGCTTCAGCTATGGGGGCGAGAGCCTCTGTTGCTGGGGTCTGTGTTGCTGATGTGTTAGTTGCTGAGGTATTAGTTGCAGAGCTCTCTGCTTCAGGCAGTACTTCAGTCGTTGCGTCTGTATGCCCTGACCAATCATTAAGTAGGACTTCAGTTTGTGCGGCCTGCTTCAACTCAACAATACGTTGCGGATATTTTAAGCCCATTTCCTTGGGCCAGACTTCAGTATTGCTGGCGGCAGCTTCCTGATAGGCAAAAATAAACACCTCAATTTGGTACCATTTTTGTTCGCTATCTTCCTGGCTGCTATCTTGCGCCAGTGCTGTGCCAGTGGCCATTAATAAGGTAGTCAGCCCCATCATCGCTAATGAGGCCACTCTCTGTGTTAGTCCGTATTTCAAGCTACCGCCTTGTTTGAGCTGTCAGGGGTTAATAGTTCCAATAGCTTATCAATAAAATCAAACCGTTGTTCGGTTTCTTCCAGTGATTCACTAAATTTTAAGGCCGTCGCGCCAGCTAACTGGTAGGTGGCGGGTTGGCTTTGCACCAATTTAACCAGCGCTATCGGTTCGACCTGAGTATCGTCGGCAAATTCCAATTTACCTCCGGTGGCAGAGCCCTCTACTTTAACAATACCAATTGCCTGGGCTCGTAGTTTCAGTTCAGTGGCTCTAAACAGGTTTTTAACCGGATCAGGCAATAGGCCAAAGCGATCAATCATCTCAACCTGCAATTCTCTTAAGTCATTGCTGCTTTCGGCATTGGCAATCCGTTTGTATAAGATCAGACGAGTGTGTACATCGGGTAAATAGTCATCCGGTATTAACGCCGGTAACCTCAGGTTTACTTCGCTGCCCGGTTTAAAGGCATCTTCAATATTGGTTTCTTTACCTTCCTTAATGGCCTTGACCGCACGTTCAAGCATTTCCATATAGAGCGTAAAACCAATGCTATGAATTTGACCGCTTTGATCGTCACCCAGCAATTCACCGGCACCACGAATTTCAAGGTCATGGGTGGCGAGGGTAAAGCCCGAGCCAAGGTCTTCGGCCTGGCTGATCGCATCCAGGCGTTTTTCTGCATCCTTGGTCATATTTTTAATGCCGGGTGTTAGCAGGTAGGCATAGGCCTGATGGTGAGAGCGGCCAACCCGTCCACGCAATTGGTGTAACTGTGCCAGGCCAAACTTATCGGCCCGATCAATAATAATGGTGTTAGCGCTAGGGACGTCAATACCTGTTTCTATAATGGTGGTACAGAGCAAGACATTAAAACGTTTATGATAAAAGTCCGACATCACTTGCTCAAGTTGTCGCTCAGGCATTTGGCCGTGGCCAATACCGATGCGCAATTCGGGTACTAGTTCCTGTAACTCTCTAGCCGTTTGCTCAATGGTTTTTACTTCATTGTGCAGATAATACACCTGACCACCCCGTAAAATTTCACGCAGCATCGCTTCTTTGATAATGCCTTTATCGGTTTGCCGGACAAAGGTTTTTACCGATAGGCGGCGGGCCGGTGGTGTGGCGATAATCGATAGATCGCGCATACCCGACATCGCCATATTTAAGGTACGAGGAATTGGTGTTGCGGTTAAGGTCAGAATGTCGACTTCCGAACGCAGGGATTTCAGCTTCTCTTTTTGTCTCACACCAAAGCGATGTTCTTCGTCGATAATCAATAAGCCCAGATTATGGTATTTAACATCGCCCTGTAGCAGCTTATGGGTGCCAATTAAAATATCCACCTTGCCGGCGGCTACTTTGGCCAGTACTTGTTCGGCTTCCTTGTTGCTGCGGAAACGGGATAATACTTCAACGGTGACCGGCCAGTCGGCGAAGCGATCCTTAAAGGATTCATAGTGTTGTTGGGCGAGTAGGGTGGTGGGCACTAAAATTGCTACTTGCTTACTATTATGCACGGCAACAAATGCTGCCCGCATAGCCACTTCGGTTTTACCAAAGCCCACATCGCCACAGACCAGGCGATCGGTTGCGGTTGGGGCTTCAAGGTCAGAGAGAACCGCAGCAATTGCGGTTTCCTGATCCGGTGTTTCTTCAAAGGGAAAGCCCGCTGCAAATTTCTCATAGGCTTGCTTGGGGTTGGATAGGGCTTCACCAGGGCGTGCCGCTCTGCGGGCGTAGATATCCAGTAATTCGGCCGCAACATCGCGAATTTTTTCCGCCGCTTTACGTTTGGCTTTGGACCATTGGTCACTGCCAAGCCGATGCAATGGAGCGTGTTCTTCATCGGCACCGCTATAGCGGCTGATCAGATGCAGCGATGAAACCGGCACATAGAGTTTGGCGCCGTCGGCATATTCCAGTGTTAGAAATTCCGTGGTTTCACCCTCAACCCCAATCTCTTGCAAGCCGCGATAACGGCCTACGCCATGATCAAGGTGAACGACTGGCGCACCCATACGTAATTCTGTCAGGTTTTTAATCACCGCATCGCTATTGTCCTGAGTCTTGCGACGGCGGCGGCTTTGCATCACGCGCTGGCCAAAGAGTTGTGGCTCAGCGATCACGATGGTGTCACTCAGTTGCAGGCCAGCTTCCAGTGGTCCAATGGCAATCGCCAGGGTTTCATTACCGTCGATAAAGGCCTGCCAGCTTTCACAGCTTTCCGGTTTGATCGAGTGACGCTGTAATAAATCTAATAAGCTTTCCCTGCGCCCGGCGCTTTCTGCGCAAAATAAAATACGGGCATTGCTGTTACTGATAAGGTCTTCAATCTCTTTTAATGGATTTTCTGCCTGACTATCGATGGATAAAAAGGCCGGTGGCTGGCAGTCGAAGTTGCTGTTGCCGACTTTTTCTTCCAGCACATCCCGGTGCATTACAATACGCGGGTAATTTTTCAGGGCGGCGAATAATTGCTCATTAGGAATAAATAACTGTTGCGGGCTGAGCAATGGCCGTTGGGCGTCGATATTGCGATCTTCATAACGGGTATGCAGGTCGCGCCAAAATTGATCGGCGGCGCCTTCCAGGCCTTCAAGGTTAACGATCAGGCTATCTTTGGGTAAAAAATCAAACAGGGTGCTGGTGCTTTCAAAAAACAGTGGCAGATAATATTCGATACCGGCAGGGGCAATACCTTCACTGACATCCTGATAAATGGAACAGCGGCGATGGTCTACATCAAACTGTTCATGCCACTGGTTGCGAAAGCGGCGGATCCCCGCTTCATCCAGCGGGAACTCTTTACCCGGCAACAGATTAACGGATTGGATTTGCTCGACGGTGCGTTGGTTTTCAGGGTCGAAGGTGCGCAGGGTATCAACCTCGTCACCGAACAGGTCAACCCGAAAGGGCATGCTGCTACCCATGGGGAAGATATCCATAATAGAGCCGCGCAGGGCGAACTCACCGTGTTCATAGACGGTGTTGACGCAGCGGTAGCCATTGCCTTCCAGTGTTAGGCGCATGGCTTCAATATCAAACTGCTGACCTATTTCGATGACTAAGCTGTGTGCCTGAAGATACTCGCTGGGCAGTAAGCGGTGCATCAGCGTGGAAACTGGCACCACTAAAATCCCGCCTTTCATCTGTGATAGGCGATGAAGGGTGTGTAAGCGCTCTGAAATAATATCCTGATGGGGCGAAAACGTATCGTAGGGCAGGGTTTCCCAGTCGGGAAAGTGCACCACGTCCAGTTCGTTGCCATAAAAGCTCAGTTCCTGCTCATAACGCAGTGCGCTGGCCGTGTCATTACAGATTAATACGGTTAATTGGCCTGATTGATTGGCGGCATTGGCTATCGCCAGGCTGGCAGCGCTGCCAAATAGGCTGCCCCATCGTTGGCGGTCGCCCGCTTTAGTGCTGATGGCGGGAGAGAAGAGAGACTTGTGGCTCATAAAGGCTATTGCTAATGCTGGTCGCTGTATTTTGAGGGCGCTTATTGTAGCGTGACAAGAGGGTTTTTACAGCGCTGTTTTACGGCAATTTGCTGAGTGGCAGGGGCAATTGCCGCTAAAGATATACCATTATGGCCAATGCAGTGGTTTTATTCGGGCAATTTGTCTCGAAAAGCTCTGCAAGTGGTTGAACTTGGCGGGGTGAATGAACATAATACGCGCTTTTTTGGCAGGCCCAAATTTTCACATCGATAAAGGTATCCAACCGTGAGCACTGATAACAGTACCCGTAGCCGTCCTGATGACTATTTTAGTGATTGGAAAGAGCGTGAAGCCTTAGCCGAAGGTATGATTCCTTTGGTTGGTAAGCTCTACCGTAATAGCGTTAAAACTTATGTCTATGGCCAAAATTTAGTCAACCTGTCTGTATTGGATATTATGAAGGCTCACCGTGCAGTGCGTCAGGTTGAGGGCAATGAGTTGTCAGAGTTTGAAACCTTCCCGGTGATTAAGGCGCTGGCTGAATTAAACCTGGGTATTGCCCATATAGATGCTGGCCGTATTGCGGTGAAGTATGAAGAGACGGCTAAAGCCAATGGCGTTAGTGTTGAAGATTTTGTTCGTGAGGAAGTGGCTGAGTTAATCAATGATACGACGCCTGCACCTGAACCCCGTGATGTAGTGTTGTACGGCTTTGGTCGAATTGGTCGTTTAATGGCTCGCTTACTGATTGAGAAAACCGGTGGTGGTGACAACCTTCGCCTTAAGGCGATTGTTGTTCGTCAGGGCGGCGCCAAGAATGACTTGGTTAAGCGTGCCAGCCTATTACGTCGCGATTCGGTGCACGGTCCGTTCAACGGTACTATCCGTGTTGACGAAGAGCGCAGCTCCTTTGTGGCCAACGGTAATGAGATTAAAGTGATCTATGCCGGTTCTCCAGAAGAAGTGGACTACACCGAGCACGGTATCAATGATGCGATCGTTATTGATAACACCGGTATCTTTAAAGATGCAGAGGGCTTATCTCGCCACCTGCGCCCAGGTGCTTCCAAGGTTATCCTGACGGCTCCTGGCTCTGATGTCCCCAATATTGTTTATGGTATTAACAATGATGTGATCCGCGATGAAGATCGTATTATTTCAGCCGCAAGCTGTACCACCAATGCTATCTCGCCACCTTTGTATGCGATGGATGAGAAGTTCGGTATTGTGTCTGGCCATATTGAAACCATTCATGCTTATACCAATGACCAGAACCTGATCGATAACTATCACAAGGCAGACCGTCGTGGTCGTAGCGCGCCTTTGAATATGGTTATTACTTCTACCGGTGCCGCTAAGGCGGTTGCTAAAGTCTTGCCAGTAATGAAAGGCAAGCTGACGGGTAATGCGATTCGTGTTCCTACCCCCAATGTTTCTATGGCTATTTTAAAGCTGACTCTGGCTAAAGAGACCAGCGTAGAAGAAGTGAATGAATATATGCGTACTGTCTCGCTGCATTCACCGCTGCGTAAGCAGGTGGCTTACTCCAATTCTCCTGAAGTGGTTTCCAGTGACCTTGTAGGCTCAAGAGAAGCCTGTATCTATGATTCAGTGGCTACCATTGTTAATGGCAATCAGGTCATTATGTACTGCTGGTACGATAATGAATTTGGCTATAGCTGTCAGGTACACCGTGTACTTGAGCAGATGGCTGGGGTTGATTACCGGGTATTCCCTAAAGAAAACTAAGTTTGGCTTAGTGATCTTGTTAGAGAAGCCGCCTTTGGGCGGCTTTTTTGTGGGTGTGAGTTATTTCTAGTGTGGTAACGAGCTGAGGGGCCGATAGCGGGTTTTGCGACAACCTTCAATCCATCTCTATACCCAAAGCACTCCCTGCGGGCGCGGGGCAGGCTCGGCGCTCGATAGAAAGCATCCCTGCATTTTGATGGTCTCAAAACCTGCTACCAGCCTCTCAGTTGTTGGCATCACGTTTACACTTTCTTTCGGGGGATTTGAGTCAGATTCTCAGGTTTAAAGAGTTGCGCGACCTTGAGGGGTGAGTGAGGTTTGGGTTTTCAGGGGCGTAAAAATGCATGGGTGCATTTTTACGAGCGCCCACGGATGGCTTGCAGCGTCCCCTGAAAACCCACACCTTGCTCACCCGGTTCCACACCAAAACCAACCACCATTCTTCCCCTGAATAACGAAAATCCCCACAATCCAGCTCAATTCAATAAAAAACGCCTTTTAAATCAACCAAATGCGGCCAGTACCTATGGCATTTGCGCCCCCAGATCTTTATACTTGCGCCATTTTTAGGGGTGTGCCCTTGCTGGGCCAAAATATCAACGGAAACTGTACGATTCTTAGTCTATCCTTAGGCTTAGAATTTGTTCTTCTGTTGAGTCTGTTCCTTAAAACTCAAAGTTTTTTAACTATCAAGTGTCAGGCATATCTATGATTAAGATCAGTCGTGGTTTGGACTTGCCTATCTCTGGTGCACCGGTGCAGGTTATTAGTGAGGGGGCGAAAACACGCTCTGTTGCTTTAGTCGGCTTTGACTATGTAGGCATGAAGCCCACAATGTCCGTGCAAGTTGGAGATCGCGTCAAGACCGGTCAGCTACTATTTACCGATAAGAAAACCGAAGGGGTGAAATATACTTCGCCTGCTACTGGTACCGTATCGGCCATTAACCGAGGTGATAAGCGTGTATTTCAGTCGATTGTAATCGATGTGGAAGACGACGAGTTTGAAACCTTTGAATCAGGCGATGTAAACGCCATGGATCGACAGCAGATTGTCGATACCCTGATTAACTCCGGCCAGTGGACAGCTCTGCGCACGCGTCCCTATAGCCGTGTTCCTGCTCCAGATTCAACAGCGACTGCGATTTTTGTTACGGCGATGGATACCCACCCATTGGCAGCTGACCCGGCAGTGATTATTGCTGAGCAAGCGGCAGCGTTTGAAGGTGGCCTAACAGCATTAAGCAAGCTGAGCGATAAAGTTTTTGTTGCTACCGCTCCTGGCGCCAATATCCCAACCGGTTCTGCCAAGGTAGAAACCGCTGAGTTTGCTGGCCCACATCCAGCAGGCCTGGTTGGTACTCATATGCATTACCTGAACCCGGTTAGCGCTAATAAAGTTGCCTGGTCGATTGCTTATCAGGATGTTATCGCCATCGGTAAGTTATTTGCTGAAGGCAAACTATCGGTTGAGCGGGTTGTTGCTCTGGCGGGACCCCAGGTCGATAAGCCTGGGCTGGTTAGAACCCGTTTAGGTGCCAATCTGGAAGAGTTAACCGCCGGTAAGGTTAAGCCTGACAATAACCGTGTTATCTCCGGCTCGGTTTTAGGCGGTCGCACTGCTCGTGGCGCGGTTTCATACCTTGGCCGTTACCACTCACAAGTGAGCGTATTGCTGGAAGGTGATGAGCGTGAATTTATGGGTTGGATGTCACCAGGTGCTGGCAAACACTCAAACCTGGCCATCTATATCTCCCAGTTTACCAAAAGCAAGCTGTTGGATTTCACCACCACCACAAACGGTAGTGAAAGAGCAATGGTCCCCGTAGGCAGCTACGAAAAAGTGATGCCGCTGGATATTTTGCCCACCCAATTGTTGCGTTCATTGATTGTTGGCGATACCGCCATGGCGCAAGATCTTGGTTGTTTAGAATTAGATGAGGAAGACCTGGCGTTGTGTACTTACGTCTGCTCAGGTAAGTACGAGTATGGCCCAATACTCCGCGATAACCTCACTCGCATAGAGAAGGAGGGTTAATCATGGCGGTCAAATTCCCCGCACTGCGTAAAATACTCGACGATATGGAACCGCACTTCCATAAAGGCGGTAAATACGAAAACTGGTTTGCGCTCTATGAAGCCGCAGACACGATTTTCTACTCTCCCGGTTCTACCACTAAAACCACAGCTCACGTCCGTGACGGTGTTGATCTTAAGCGTATTATGATCACTGTTTGGTTGTGTGCTTTCCCTGCGATGTTTTTTGGTATGTGGAATGTTGGTTTTCAAGCCAATACCATTCTTGCCGAAACTGGCTTGGCAATGACTGATGACTGGCGTGTTGGCCTGATCACAGCCTTCGCTGGCAACGATCCTGCAAGTATGTGGGATAACTTCTGGTATGGCCTGTGGTACTTTGTGCCGGTTTATGCCGTCACCTTTATTGTGGGTGGCTTCTGGGAAGTCTTGTTTGCCATGAAGCGTGGCCATGAAGTTAACGAAGGTTTCTTTGTTACCTCTATCTTATTTGCTTTGATTTGCCCACCGTCGATTCCGCTATGGCAGGTTGCCCTGGGTATCACCTTTGGTGTGGTTATCGGTAAAGAAGTGTTCGGTGGTACGGGTAAAAACTTCCTTAACCCGGCTTTAACCGGTCGTGCTTTCTTATTCTTTGCTTACCCAGCTTCTATGTCGGGTGATGCAGTATGGACAGCGGTGGATGGTTACACCGGTGCAACGGCCTTATCGGTGGTTGCTTCTGATGGTGTGGCTGCTCTGCAAAATTCACTGACTTGGTGGGATTCGTTTGCCGGCTTTGAAGCGGGCTCAATGGGTGAAACCTCTACCTTGGCAATTCTGTTAGGTGGTGTGGTTCTGCTTTGGACGCGAATTGCTTCCTGGCGCATTGTGACCGGCGTTATGCTGGGTATGGTGGCTCTAACGACCTTACTAAACCTTATCGGTTCCGAGACCAACCCGATGTTTGCCATGCCCTGGTACTGGCATTTAACCATTGGTGGTTTTGCCTTCGGTATGATCTTTATGGCGACTGACCCTGTGTCAGCTTCAATGACCAATACCGGTAAATGGTGGTTTGGTGCTTTGATCGGTGTAATGGTGGTACTGATTCGTGTTGTAAACCCTGCATTCCCGGAAGGTATGATGCTGGCCATTCTATTTGCCAACTTATTCTCTCCTGTGATCGACCACTTTGTGGTGCAAGCTAACATTAAACGGAGGCTCGCCCGTGGCTAATAAAGAAACTACCTCCAAAACGATTATCGTTGCGCTGGTTCTATGTATTGTGTGTTCGCTGGTTGTATCCAGTGCGGCAGTACTGTTAAAAGACCAGCAGGACGCCAATAAAAAACTGGACCGCTATAGCAATATCCTGGCTGCCGCTGGTTTGTTGAATGAAGACGAAAGTATTGAAGATCAATACCAGCGTCTGATTACTGCCAGAGTTGTCGATCTTGATACCGGTCGTTATACCGATGCGGTAGACGCTGCTACCTTCGACCAGCGTCGCGCTGCTAAAGACAATGATTTGTCTGAAGCCTTAAGTAGCGCAGATGATTTGGCAAAGATTTCACGCCGTGAAAACTATTCCATGGTTTATCTGGTGCTCTCTGAAGGTGAGCTACAGAAAATTATCCTGCCGGTTCGCGGCTATGGTCTGTGGTCAACTATGCGTGGCTTTATCGCGCTGGAAAATGATGGCAATACCATCGCTGGTTTAGGCTTTTCTGAGCACGGTGAAACACCGGGGCTGGGTGGGGAAATTGATAACCCCAAGTGGAAGTCGCTATGGCCGGGTAAAAAGGTTTATCAAAACGGTGAAGTTGAAGTCGGTTTGATCAAAGGCTCAGTAACCCCGGGCAGCGCTAATGCCGACTATGAAGTCGATGGTCTGGCCGGTGCTACCTTAACCAGCCGCGGTGTGACCAATCTGGTGCACTTCTGGTTGGGTGAGAAGGGCTTTCAGAAGTTCCTCACTAATTTACGTTCAGGGGAGGCAGGATAATGTCTACAGTTAAGGATTCGCTAGTCGATCCCATCTTTAAAAATAACCCGATCGCCTTACAGGTATTGGGTATCTGTTCTGCTCTGGCGGTAACTTCCAGCTTAAAAGTTACTTTAGTTATGTGTATGTCGGTGATCGTGGTGTGTGCTTGTTCAAACACCGCTATCTCAGTTATCCGCAACGTAATCCCGAACAGCATCCGTATTATTGTACAGATGGTAATTATCGCTTCATTGGTAATCGTGGTTGACCAAATACTGAAGGCTTATTTCTACGAAATCAGCAAACAGTTGTCAGTATTTGTTGGCTTGATTATAACTAACTGTATCGTCATGGGCCGTGCTGAAGCCTTTGCGATGAAGAACTCGCCGCTGCCAAGCTTTTTTGATGGTGTCGGCAATGGTTTGGGTTACTCAGCCATTTTGGTTGCTATCGCGATTGTGCGTGAGCTATTTGGTTCAGGCAAGTTAATGGGTATTGAAATTCTGCCACTGGTTAACGATGGCGGTTGGTATCAGCCTAACGGTTTATTACTGTTGCCACCTAGTGCCTTCTTCCTGATTGGTCTGTTTATCTGGGCACTGCGCTCATGGAAAAAAGACCAGGTGGAAGAGCCGGAGTTTAAAATTACTTCGAATACCACTAACGCGCAGGAGGCAGTGTAATGGAAGAGTTACTGAGTTTATTTGTTCGCTCTGTCTTTATCGACAATATGGCTTTGGCCTTCTTTTTGGGCATGTGTACTTTATTGGCACTGTCCAAAAAAATGCAGGCTGCTATTGGTCTGGGTATCGCCGTTATCGTAGTGCTGGGTATTACTGTCCCAGTTAACTATATGATCTATACCTACTTGCTCAAAGAGGGTGCGCTGGTTTGGCTAAGCCCTGACTTTGCCACGGTTGATTTAAGTTTCCTAGGCTTGTTGAGTTATATCGGTGTTATCGCTGCACTGGTACAGATTCTGGAAATGTTTCTGGATAAATTTGTACCGGCGCTTTATAACGCTCTGGGTGTGTTTCTACCGTTAATCACGGTTAACTGTGCCATTATGGGTGCTTCTCTCTTTATGGTTGAGCGCGACTATGGTTTAGGTGAGTCAGTGGTCTTCGGTTTGGGTTCCGGTGTAGGTTGGGCGCTAGCCATTATCTTACTGGCCGGTATCCGCGAGAAAATGAAATACAGCGATGTACCCGACGGTCTGCAAGGCTTGGGTATTACGTTTATTACTGTTGGCTTGATGTCGTTAGGCTTTATGTCTTTCGGCGGCATTGATCTATAAGAGGCGCTTTAGTATGAATCAGGTAATTGTCCTCGGCGTAGGCATGTTTACAGTTGTCGTCCTCACTTTGGTGGCGGTAATTTTATTTGCCCGTGCTCGTATGGTGAGTTCAGGTAACGTCAATATTGAAATCAATGGCCAGAAAACCATCTCCGTTCCGGCGGGTGATAAGTTGCTGCAAACTTTGGCATCTAACGATATCTTCTTGGCTTCGGCCTGTGGTGGCGGTGGTAGTTGTGCGCAATGTAAGTGTATTGTGAATGACGGTGGTGGCTCTATGCTACCAACGGAAGAACCACACTTTACACCTCGCGAATCTCGCGAAGGCTGGCGTCTGTCATGTCAGGCTCCAGTTAAGCAGGATATGAAAATTGAAGTACCCGAAGAGGTGTTTGGTATTAAGCAGTGGGAGTGTACTGTTGAAAGTAACCCCAATGTGGCCACCTTTATTAAGGAGCTAACGCTCAAACTGCCTGAAGGTGAAAATGTAGATTTTCGCGCCGGTGGTTATGTGCAGCTTGAAGCGCCCGCTCACCATATTAAATACAGCGACTTTGATGTAGGTGAGGAATACAGAGGCGACTGGGAGCGTTTTGGTTTCTTTGATGTTGAATCAAAAGTGGATGAGCCGATAATCCGTGCTTACTCCATGGCAAACTACCCGGAAGAAAAGGGCATAGTTAAGTTTAATATCCGCTGCGCCACACCTCCGCCAAACAACTTAAGCCTGCCAGCGGGACAGATGTCCTCTTGGGTATTTAGCCTTAAGCCCGGTGATAAGGTGACCGTATTTGGTCCTTTCGGTGAGTTCTTTGCGAAAGAAACAGATTCGGAAATGGTGTTTATCGGCGGTGGTGCTGGTATGGCGCCGATGCGTTCGCATATCTTCGATCAACTTAAGCGTATTGGTACCGACCGTAAGGTGTCTTTCTGGTACGGTGCGCGCTCATTGCGCGAAGTGTTTTACGCTGAAGAATATGATGCACTGGCGGAAGAGTTTCCAAACTTTAGCTGGCATCTGGCATTAAGTGATGCCCAGCCAGAAGATAATTGGACGGGTATGACCGGCTTTATTCATAATGTTGTACATGATAACTATTTGGGCGAGCATACCGCCCCTGAAGATTGTGAGTTTTATATGTGTGGACCGCCAATGATGAACTCAGCGGTGATAAATATGCTACACAGTTTGGGTGTGGAAGATGAAAACATTATGCTGGATGAATTCTAAAAACACTTATGAATCACTTTAAGAAAACCCCAAGAGCAGCTTCGCTGCTCTTTTTGTTTGTATTACTGCTGACTGCTTGTGGTGATTCCAGCGAAGCGCATTTTACTCTCGCTGGTTCAACCATGGGTACGACTTACCATATTACTGTGTTGGAACGCGAAGGCATTAACACTAATCAGCAAGAGCTTCAGCAGGCGATTGACCAGCAGCTATTGCTGATCAATCAACAGATGTCGACCTATCTGGATGATTCCGAACTCTCTAAATTTAACCAGGCTTTGGTCGGTGAGTGGGTTAATGTCAGTGCCAACCTATTTGATATTTTAGTGATGAGTATGGAGCTAAGTTGGCTGACCGCTGGTGCTTTTGATATTACCGTGGGGCCTTTGGTGAATCTTTGGGGGTTTGGCCCGGGAGGCTTGGATATGCCTTCCAAAGTTCCCGATGCGGATAAGATCAACGCGTTAATAGAGCGCGGTGGTTTTCAGGCGATTGAACTGGGTCTGGAAGATAATAGCATCCGTAAAACCAAGCCGGTGCTGTTGGATCTGTCGGGTATTGCCAAGGGCTATGGGGTTGATAAAGTATCGGAGCTATTACTCTATGCCGGTTATACAGATTTTATGGTGGAGATTGGCGGTGAGTTAAGGCTGGCAGGTAATAGTCCTCGGGGTACACCTTGGCGTATCGCTATAGAGCAGCCCGATGCTGGTGTATTTGGCCAGGCCAATAAAGCGGTGCAGGTTAGTGGTGTTGCTATGGCCACGTCTGGGGATTATCGCAATTACTTTGAGCAAGACGGTAAACGTTACTCCCATACCATAAACCCCATCACGGGCTACCCCATCGATCACTCTCTGGCGTCGATTACTGTTATTGCCGATACCTCGGCCTATGCCGACGGCCTGGCTACCGCCTTAAATGTGTTGGGTGCCGAGAAAGCCTTGCAGCTGGCCGAGCAACAGGGCTTGGCTATTTATATGCTGGTTAAAACTGAGCAGGGTTTTGAGGCTCGCTATAGCGAAGCCTTTAAACCTTACTTACAGTGATCCGGCATTTGATATCTTTAAGCTGGAATTAGGCTTAAATACTATTGAGAACAGGGCTGGCGGCTGCCATAGCTCTGGAGTAAAATAACGCCCAGTGTTCGCACTCACTGAAGAATTTAGGTTGTTGATATGGCTACTATACTACTCGCATTTGGACTGATGCTAATTATTGTCACTATTATGGCGGTAGGCGTTATTCTGTCTAACAAGCCGATTAAGGGCTCCTGTGGCGGCCTTAGTGCGCTGGGTATGAAAGAGTCCTGCATGGTTTGTGGTGGTGATGAAACCCAGTGGAGAAAAGAAGTTGAGATTATCGGTAAAGCCGATTTGGCCTATGATGTAATGGGCGAAAGCCCTAATAAACCCTCCTGATACTTGCGCTAAAAAGGCCTGCCCAGGCCTTTTTATCACGAGCTAATTAATTTCTTCGTTTGATGCCCACCAGGCCAAGCAATGCTGACATAAATAACCAGGCTGCAGCTGGGACAGGCACCTCTGAAACACCGACCAAACCCAGCAGTTCCGAGTCTGAAAGCAGATCTATATCATGATCAAAATGAGTATTCATTGCGGTTAAAATCTCATTGGCTAACATACCTTGCATCAGCGTATTTAAGTGTCTGCCATCTTCTGCCAAATAACTGAAAGCATGAGAATCCAGAGGGCATAGGCCTTCATAGGTACAATAAGCGCCATCGCCTTCTGTACTCATATCACTGATGCTGGCTACAGAGCCGTATTCAACAACCACATCGCCAATAGTGACATCCTGAGTAATGGGGTCGACGTTTTCACCGGAGATAGTCCACTCCATAAAATCCAGTACGACCACACCTTTTTCCGTGGCTTCAGTCAGTAGTCTGTTATTCACTGTATCAATGGCGGTATTTTCTTCTTCGCTCAGACCGGGTCTTTTAGCCAACAAACCTAAAATAATATCGACATCACCAGCGGCTTGCAGGGTATCAATGCCCTCTAGAATAGAGTCAGCCACCAGATTGGTAAATGTCTGGTCCAGTTGGCCATCGGGGGCAGGGTAAAAACCACCGCTTGCCGTATCGATCACCAAAGAGTGGTAGAAAAAATCATTGGGGCCGACACTGATAACCGCGGTGTCTACATCCCCTGAACTGATTGAGGGGGCAAGCCCGGCTACTTGAGCCGCTAAATTAGAGGCTATAGGAATCTGGGCATAGCCAGGTGCGTCAGGTCCATTAAAGTCCAGATTAAGCTCCTGTGCGGAGGCCGTTCCACCAGCCGTGGCCCAGTTATACTCGTAACCAAAATTCCGAATTGAATCCCAGGCATCGGCGGTATTAGCCGTGGGTGCCTTATAGGCACCAAAGTTAATATCAGCCCCTCGGGTATCAGCCAATATCTGGCCGAAGCTACCTGCGGCCAGATTGGTGTTGGTGCCAATACTATTACTGGGCCCTAGATAATCATCAATAATACTGTCACCCAGCAACGCCATATTGACTTGTGATAGTGCTGGCTGGGCCAGTGCCAGGCTAAATGCCGCTAGCAAAATAGGATTAGACGTCATAGGTGCCTCTTATTGTGTAATTATTAATATTACTTTTAATGGTTGCATGGTCCTACACTCTCAAACCCAGGGCCATCCTGGTATCACAATGTGACGAAAAGCGTAAAGAGTGACGAAATACATGGCCTTTAATTCAAAAAATATCTATATATAACAAAGGGATAGCTTTTGGTGTGGTATTATTTCTCTATCATTGATGGTGCTATTACGGATAATCACTGCAAACGAAAATAACAAATGACGACTGTGAATCCATTGATTAAACACCATGCCTTAATGCCTTGGGACAAGGCCGATTACTTCTACTTTCTTGCTGTACCGCTATTGGCGGGAGTTATGATTGGCTGGTTTAAATTACCTGTTGATGAGTTCCACTTTACCCTGAGCGTGACGCTCTACTGGGTGGTCTTTATTGCCATTATCTGGTGGTTCCACTATTTTGCCAGCGTTTATTGTTATCGCTTGATTTCAAAATGGCAGCCGCCACTTTGGGCTCATACCTCTTTGGGGCCTATTATTGGCGGCGTGTTTTTGCTTTACCCGCTGGGTGTTTACACGGAGTGGGGGATTGAATGGTTTGGCACCGAGGCGGCACCTCCAGGGCCATTTTGGTTTCAGCCCAGCCTGATCTGGTTTAGCTATTATTTGAAATTTGCCATTCCCGGTGTGGCTGTCTGGGTAGGTTTTAATTACTTCTTCGCTTTGCTGCCAGACAATAAGCGCTTTACGGATGATGCTGGAGAACATAGCGTTGCAGCCACCACAGTTGATACGTCTGTTACTGCTATTGAGCCAGCAGCCAAGTCCGCACGGCCCAAACAATTATCAACCTTTATTGAGGTTTGTGAGGGTATTGATGTAGCGGCCATTGAATTACTCCAGGCTCAGGAAAATTACATTATGATAGCGGCGGGGGTAAGCAGAAAATGGTGCGCTACCCGTTAACGAAAGCGATTGCGGCGCTTGATGAGGCGGGAGTATCAGGCTTACGTATCCATCGCTCTTACTGGGTAGCTATCGATGCGGTAGAGCGGTTGGAGAGAGTGAATAATAAGCCAGTACTTCGTCATCGTAATGGTAGCCAGCTACCGGTTTCCAGGACGTATTTCGCCTCTGTTAAAACCTGTCTGGCCAATCGCAATAAACCGGAGCCGGGTTTAACAAACCAGGCATAGGCTGGTTAACTCGTCTTATAAATACGCCTGCGATGCCCTGCACGTAATACCAAAACCAAGAGCTTACTGTCTTCGATATGGCAAATCATACGGTAGCTGCGAACCCGGTAGCGCCACAGCCCCGTTAAATCACGGGAGAGTGGTTTACCAAAGCGGCGGGGGTCTTCAGGAGTGGCAATACGTTGTCGGAAGTAGCGTAGAATCTCTTGTTGAGCTTGTCGGTCCAGTTTGCGCAATTCCTTTGCAGCGTTATCGTCGAATTCAACGGTCCATGTCAATATCCTGCTCCATTTCGTCGAGAGTCCAGCGCTTGCCGGATTTTTCTAATCGGTCGATAGCCAGATATCTATCTTCCATTTCATCTAAATACTTAAGGATGGCTTCACGGGCATAAAACGTCTTGGTACGCCCGGTTTTTGAGGCCAGATTATTGAGTCGGTCTTCAATCTCGTTAGGGAGTCTAATGGCAAGCATGGGGGCCTCGGTGGCTATACGTGTATTACGTGTATAGCATAACAGTCTTAAGCCTTGATGTGAATGCGTAGGCTTTGGGTAAATAAATGGCTGATAGGGCGAGTTGGCCGAGGGCAAAGGCTTTACTGTGGGGGGGGTAGCAGGGAATAGCTGTTTCCATGGATGCTTCATTATTGAATCCTTTCAATAGAGAGTGATGATGAGCCTAATGTTGAGGGGTTCGCTTGTCAATTGGTGAGTATCTTGATTGTGTTGTAATGGCTTCGAGGTATGGGTATTTATTCCCGCTTAAGCGGGAATAGTCATTAGGGCGTGGAAACAATCATGACATTTCCATCAACCGCCGTAATCAAACACCGTTCACCCTCGGCAATGCTATCCACTGAACATCCGCTATCGAGGCGTGCATTCCAATCAACCCCTGAATACCGAATCGTGCCGCTATTGCTGGTGATCTCACTGGAAGAGGGGACATTTTGCCCAATCATATCGCTGCTGGTATCTGGCCCGCCGCCATTGTTTTGCAGGTTCTTTAAGGGTTTCCATAGTCCAATAGTAATTACCGCCGTTAAGATACCCACCACCAGGATTTCACTTTCCCAGCCGGTAATGATTCCAGCGCTGACCAATATACCGGTGATAAACGTTGCGATAGCAAAAAAGAGTAATGGACCACCAAGTCCCATAATGGTTAACTCAATGGCAAAACTGATACCCGCGAGTAAAAACAATAAGCGGGCATGGTCGTCTAAAAAGTATTGAATAATATCCATTGGCTTGCTCTTAAACTTGTGGGTTATTAATAGCGTTTGAAACAGCAATAGCTTGAGCCACAGTATTGGAAATATTGTCGCCGGTCTTACCGTCCGATAATACTAAGGTGCTTTCATCAGCAATGGCTTTATGGGCGGCAATCGCATCCTGGGCAATACTTAATACCACGGCTTTTTGACCTTCATCTGTGGCAGCGGCCTGGCCAACTTTTTCCAGGGCTTCCGCTTCGGCAATGGCAACTAATCGGATTGCTTCAGCTTTACCAGTTGCTTCCAGTATCTGAGCTTCTCTATCGGCTTCTGCCGCTAGTACTTGCTCCATTTTGGCCGCTTCCGCATCCAAAACCCGTGCTTGTTTTTGGCCTTCAGCTTCAGTGATGGCCGCAGTCTTCACACCTTCGGCGGTAAGAATGACAGAGCGTTTTTCTCGCTCCGCGGTCATTTGTTTTTCCATATCCTCGCGGATGGACTGCGGCGGTGTAATATCCTTGATTTCATAACGGGTAACCATGACACCCCATGGCTGTGTGGCCTCCGTCATCGCGGCAAGAATGGTGGCATTAATGGTATCGCGACTTTGGAAGCACTCATCCAACTCCATTGAGCCGATAGCATTACGCATGGTGGTCATCGCCAATTGGATAACGGCCATTTTATAATCAGTGACGTTATTGGTTGCGGCCCCAGCATCGGTGACTTTCATAAATAAAATGCCATCGATATTGAGTGAAATATTGTCTTTGGTGATAGCTGATTGTGAGGCGATATCGAGGGATTGTTCTTTTAGGTTGCGGTCGGCGGCAACGCTTTGCACAAATGGAATAATAAAGTTAAGGCCGGCTTTTAATGTTTTGTCATATTTGCCCAGAGTGTAGATAACATAACCGCGGTTTTGAGGGACAAAATAGATACCTTTTTTCAAGGTGAAAAGCACAATGACGGCAATCCAAACCATAGGGCTGGAGATTAAATTAGCAAAAAAATCCATAGAGTTATTCCTTTAGCTATTAAGACATAACGAAGATGTGTATGTCTTGGCTAATGTATGGCATCAGCAGAGCTGGAACAAGTGTTTTTTAGTATAGAAAAGGGCGCTTACTTATTAACAGGCGAGAAAGTATCAAACTCCTCCAGCACCGCCGTATCATCTGGGTCAACTTTCCACTCTTTGCTATTGACCTGCTGTTGCAAACCGCGCATAAAATTATAGCGGCGCTGAGTGATATCGTTGATATGGTCTTCGTCTTTTAAAATGGTTGGGTGGATAAAGACCATCAAATTCTTTTTGCTATTGGTTTTACCGGTACTGCTAAAGAGTTTTCCTACTAAGGGGAGGTCGCCGAGAAAAGGGACTTTTTCTTGAATTTCAGTTTCCTCTTCACTGATCAGGCCACCTAATACCAGTACCTGGTCATCTTTAATTAATGCCTTGGTGATAATCTCACGTTTGTTGGTAATAATATCCGAGGCAACATCAATCGAGGGGGCAATGCTCTCTGTTTTTTGTTGGATCTCAAGGGTAATAGAATCGCCTTGATTGATTCTCGGCGTGACCACCAGTGAGATACCAATATCCTGTCGTTCAATCGTGGTAAAAGGGTCGCTGGTTGAAGAGGCTGAGCTGGTGGATTGGCCCGTTTTAAACGGAACGTTTTGGCCGACTAGTAGTGAAGCTTCTTCGTTATCAATAGCAACAATAGTTGGGGTGGATAAGACATTGGCATTTTGTGTGGCGTTTAAGGCGCGGATAGCGGCTTGCAGATCGCCGTTATCAAAGTACCCAAAAGTAAAGCCACGCCCGGGCGTAAAAGCCAATGGACTATCATCGCCAGCAGGGTTTGCCAGGGGTAAGTCCCCCAGCGTGTTAACCGCTCCAACAAATTCATTGTCGGGGTTGGTAATCCAGGTAACACCCACATCATTGGCAATATCGCCACTGACCTCAACCAATAACGCTTCAACCAGCACTTGTGCTCTGCGAATATCGAGCTTGGCAATAACGCCTTTCATGGTTGTTAGCATGGCGGGAGGGGCATTGATGACTAAAGCGTTCGCACTCTCACTGCTTTCAATACTGATGGTGTTGCTTTGATCTTTCTGTGTAGCCTGAATACTTTTTGCCAGGCTTTGTAGTATGGGTAGCACTTCTTTTGCATCCACGTAGTTTAGGTAAACTACCTGTGTATTGCCCTGGCCGTTGAGTGGTGTATCCAATTGCGCAATTAGCTTTTTAAACTGGTTGCGTTTGGCGGGGTCTCCAGCCAGTAAAATACTATTAGAGCGTTCGTCAGCGGAAACGGTGATATCCATGGCGCCTGCTCCACCGGTGGGTATCAGGGCGCTGAGGCTCTGTAATACACTGACGGCATCGGCATGTTTTAAGGTCACTAATTCAATACTGTTTTCTGACGCCTTGTCCAATTGTTTTACTATATCCTGGGCCGATTGAATATTACGCGCGTGGTCAGCCATCACCAGAGCATTGGTAGCGGGATAAGGTGTTAACACGGCTTCTGAGCTCATTAGTGGACGCAATAGCTCTGCCATACGTTGGGCGGGGATGTTCTCAATCGTTAGCAGGCTGACCACCATATCTGCGCTGGCACTACTGCCTGCCGCTGGGAGTGCGCCCTTAGTGGCCAATGCCTTGGGGACAATTTTTAAGGCTTCGGGGGTTTCTATAATGGCATAGCCATTAATCTGCAATACGGATAAAAAAACCTGATAGGCCTCATCGGTGGTCAAGGGGGCCGGGGACAAGACGGTGACATTGCCCTGTACCGCGCGGTGGACCACAATATTTTTACCGGTATTATCAGCCACCCATTGAATCAGGGCGCGAATATCCGCATCACGCATATTCATGGTGACTTTTTCTGCGGCGTAAGTGGTCTGTAGCAGGCAGGTCAGTAATAGTACCAGGCTTATAAGCTGCCTAAAGAGGGGCTGTGTTGTTGCAGTCATCAGCGTTATTTTCCTTTGGCTGTGGTTTTCTTTATTACTGTTTATTGGTTTTGGAGCGGTTGCGCAATTCCTGCAAGCGTTTACGGATAAGCTCTTGCCGTTGTTGCGGTGTCATGGCCGAGCTTTTCAATTGCTTGCTGGTGGCTTGTATTTCTTCAGCTGTCATTGTGTCCTGTACCAGTTGGCGGGCATCGTCAGGCAGGACAATCTCGTTAGCGCTATTGCTGGCGGAGCCGGGCTCCGGGAAATAAAGCGTCTCTAGCTGTCCATTTCTGGATAAAACCACTCGGTCACTAAAGACCTGCCGTAATTTAGCCTGGCCATAAATCTGACTGCCGGATTTATAGGCACGGGTTTGGCCGTCAGGGCCCTCGATAATAGCGCTGGCTTGGCTGGGATTGGAGGAGGTAAAAGCACCTCTCAACACCAGTTGCATACGTGTAACGGGTAGATTGGCGCTGTTAGCCTGATAGTCAGCCGAGGTGCGGCCAAATAAATGGCTGTTTGTAATGCGGCTGGCCTGGTAATCAGAGCGCTCAGCGGAGCTGGCAAAGGATGCCGGGCTGTTAATTGTGGGCTGGTAATTCAGTGTGCTCAGCAGGCTAAGGCTATCGGCGGCCAGTGCCAGCAGCAAAAGGGCGCCAATCAACAAGGCGCCATAGCGATTTAAGGACGAAACGTTAAGGTCCTCGAGCTGGTGGCGAGCTTTCTGATAAAAATGGCTTAACACAGTGCTAAGTGATTCCTGTTTAGAATGTGAAACTGGTTAAATTATAGCGTAGGAACAAGAACTTAGGCATGAAACTTAGTGGAATTTCGCTAGATATCGATTATTCTTCATAGGTATTGCTATAAAATGAGAACTCTATGGATTCCCCGCTCGCCCATGTTCGCAATTTACCGTTTGGTTTTGCCAAGCGTCATGGCGTTTTTTTGCAGTTTCAGGATCAACAGGCACTGCCTGTACTGTGCCATCAACAGAGCATTAGCCCGGCGCTTTATGCTGAGGTACGCCGTTTTCTGCAGTCGGCTTTTCAGTGTAGGCAGCTCGATAGCAATGAGTTTGACCAGCTATTAGCCGCGGCCTATGAGCGAGATTCCTCAGAAGCCATGCAAATGGTGGAAAACCTCGGTGAAGATATGGACCTGGCCAGCCTGGCCAATGCGGTTCAGGAAACTGAAGATTTAATGGAGCAGGAGGGCGATGCTCCGATTATTCGCCTGATTAATGCGGTGTTATCCGAGGCGGTTAAAGCCGGTGCCTCCGATATCCATATCGAAACCTTTGAAAAGCGCTTATTAATCCGTTTTCGGGTTGATGGTGTGTTGCGTGAGGCGGTAGAGCCCCGCAGGGAATTGGCTCCGCTGTTGATCTCCCGGATCAAAGTAATGGCAAGATTGGATATTGCCGAGAAGCGAGTGCCGCAGGATGGCCGCATCTCCCTAAAAATTGCCGGCCGTGAAATTGATGTTCGGGTTTCCACCATGCCTTCCAATAATGCCGAGCGGGTTGTGTTGCGTTTATTGGAAAAACAGGCCGGTCGTTTAAGTTTAAATGCTCTGGGTATGCCACGCTTGCGGGATCAGCAATTTAGCCGTTTACTCAATCGCCCCCACGGTATTATTCTGGTAACCGGCCCTACAGGCTCCGGTAAAACCACCACCCTCTATGCCGGTCTCTCAGCGATTAATAATAGCTCTCGCAATATATTAACGGTGGAAGACCCCATTGAATATAACCTCGAAGGGGTAGGTCAAACTCAGGTAAACCCCAAAGCCGATATGACCTTTGCTCGCGGCCTGCGTGCTATGTTGCGTCAGGACCCTGATGTGGTGATGGTCGGTGAGGTGCGAGATTTAGAAACCGCAGAAATCGCAGTGCAAGCCAGTTTAACCGGTCATATGGTGTTATCCACCTTGCACACCAATACCGCCGTGGGGGCAATTACCCGGCTGCGTGATATGGGGGTCGAACCCTTTTTATTGGCCACCAGTTTAATTGGTGTGCTGGCGCAACGGCTGGTACGAGTGCTCTGTGAAGAGTGCAAACAGCAACAGGCCCCCACCGTACTCGACAAAGAATTTTTAGGCGATGTGTTAGAGCCGGAAAGCAAAATTTATGGTCCAGTGGGTTGTGATCATTGTAATCATCAGGGCTATAAAGGTCGTACCGGTATTTATGAATTATTAATTGTCGACGAGCAAATTCGTCAGTTAATTCATAATGAAGCCGCTGAAGAAGATATTGTCAAAGCGATGCGCGTAAAGAGTATGCAAAGTATTCGCGCTGATGGCCGCGCCAGAATTCTTGATGGCGTTACCACCGTTGAAGAAGTCCTGCGTGTCACACTGGAGGACTAACCGTAATGGCTTCATTTTCATATGCCGCACTGGACGGTAACGGCAAAGAAAAAAAAGGCATTATTGAGGCGGATACCTCCCGTCAGGTACGGCAAATATTGCGTGATCAGGGCCTGGCTCCGTTACAAGTCGATAGCTCCCAGCCCAGAGCCGCTAATAGTGATAATGCCAGCGGTGACCAAACCGGTTCACCCGCGTGGCTTAGCCGTGGTCCCGCTATCAAAGTGGGAGAGTTAGCGACCATAACTCGCCAATTAGCCACGCTTATTCAATCATCAATGCCGCTGGAGGAATCTCTCAAAGCCATTTCCCAGCAGTCTGAAAGTGATAAGTTAAGGGGCGTGGTGTTGGCTGTACGGTCCAAAGTGATGGAAGGACATTCTCTTGCTGATAGCATGGCGGATTTCCCCAGAGCTTTTCCGGTGCTTTACCGTGCCACAGTGGCAGCCGGTGAGCATGCAGGGCATCTGGAGTTGGTGCTTAATCGTCTGGCCGATTATACCGAAAGTTCTTATAAGTCCCGGCAAAAAACCAAACTGGCGATGCTCTATCCGGTGATTTTATTGGTGATGTCACTGGCTATAGTTTCGGGCTTAATGGCATTTGTAGTACCTGATGTAGTGGAAGTGTTTGTGGGGCAGGGGCAGCAGTTACCTATATTGACGCAGGCCTTAATCAGCACCAGTGATTTTATTGTTAGTTATGGTTTGTTGGTCATCGTATTGGCCGCTATGGCTGTGGGTGCAGTGCGTTATGCGTTGCAAAATAAGGCCTTAAAAGTTCGTTGGGATCGTCGTTTACTGACATTGCCGCTAATAGGTCGTTTCTCTCGCGGCAGTAATACAGCCCGCTATGCGAGTACCTTAAGCATACTGACCAGTAGCGGTGTGCCCTTGGTTGATGCGATGAAGATTTCAGCTGAAGTGGTGGAGAACAGTTTTTTACAGCAGTCAGTGACTGAAGCCACACAGCAAGTCAGGGAGGGGGGCAGCTTGCATAAATCCCTCGAGCACAATGGCTATTTCCCTCCGATGATGATCCATATGATTGCCAGTGGTGAAGCCAGTGGTGACCTCGATGCAATGCTGGCGAGAGTGGCTGAAAACCAGCAGCGTGAGCTGGATGATTTAGTGGCGACACTGATCGGCATTTTTGAACCGGCCATGTTGCTCTTAATGGGCGCTGCCGTACTTATTATCGTGGTTGCTATATTGCAGCCTATTTTCGATTTAAACCAGTTGATCTAACTTTGTGGTGAAGACAATGAATACAATAACGAACACTTTGCATCAGCGTTATCAGCAGGGTTTTACCCTGATTGAAATTATGGTGGTTGTGGTGATTATCAGTGTGCTGATTGGCTTGGTGGCGCCCAATATTTTAGGGCGCGTTGATGAAGCCAAAGTCACGGCGGCACAAACAGATATTGCTACCCTGGAGCAGGCTTTGGAAATGTATAAATTGGATAATCAAGTCTTTCCAAGTACTGATCAGGGCCTGCAAGCCCTGATAGAAAAACCGAATACTTCACCGGTGCCCAGAAAATGGAACCCGGCGGGCTATCTTAAAAAAAGCCAATTACCGGTAGATCCCTGGGGTGGCCAATACCAGTACATAAGCCCTGGTTCAACTGGTGCATTTGACCTGTATTCCCTCGGTGCTGATGGTCGTGAAGGTGGTGAGGGCTACGATACTGATATTGGCAATTGGTAGTGACCGCCAAGCAGCAAGGTTTTACCCTGATCGAAATCATGCTGGTGCTGGTGGTTATCGGGGTCATGGCATCTATGTTGGCTGTTTCCCTTGGGGATAATGCCCAGAAACAGCTAGACCGAGAGGCGCGGCGCTTGCAGGTGAGTTTACAAATGGTGGCCGATGAGGCGGTGATGCAGGGGGGAGAATTTGCCCTGGCCATCGGCCGCGATGCTTCTAAGGACAGCAATGGCTACCAGTTTTTATTGCTGGACCCAGAGCGACTGGTTTGGTCAGCGCTTAACGACAAGCTGTTTGCTTTTCATCCCCTAAGCAGTGCTATCTCCATAGATGTAGCATTAGCCGGTGGCGACGACCCACAGTTCAGCCGTCAGCTAGAAAGACTTCAGTCTTTGGATAATCAACAGGGCCCCGAGCCATTGCTGTTGCTATTGTCCAGTGGTGAGATAACTCCCTTTGTTATTACCTTAAATCATCAAGAGTTAAGTGAACCTGTCAGGCTGGCCAGTGATGGTATATCGGGGGTCGAGCTACGGTGATCAATAAGCAGCAAACCGGTTTTACCTTATTAGAAGTGTTAATTGCTCTGGCGATTTTGGCCATCTCATCCCTTGCGGTGATCAGCCAGACAGGCCAGAGCCTGACACAATTAGAGCGCTTACATTTAAAAACGACCGCCATGGTTGTGGCGGATAATCAGTTGGCTTTACTTCAAGCGGCCCCAGATTGGCCTGCTGTTGGTAGCCAGACGAAATCGGTTAAGCTGGGTGAGCAGCAATGGCAGGTCAGCACCGATATTAGCCAAACCTCTGACCCCTGGTTACGCAAAATAGAAGTGATAGTAAGCCCTGTGCAGCAGGCGGATAACGTATTGGCGTTATTGGTCGGCTATCGAGGTAAGCACTAATGCATGCTTTTACTCGCTTATCATTGCAGCAGCAGGGCCTTACCTTGCTGGAAGTACTGATTGCCCTGAGTATTTTTTCCTTAATCGGTATTGCCTCCTACCAGGTACTTAATACCACCATTCAAAGTCAGCAGGCCACGGAAGTCTATTCCCGACTATTATCCCAGCGACAAAAAGCCCTGATGATTATTGATCGCGACTTACAGCAAGTGTTAGTGCGAAATATTAGAAATACCACCAGCGATAGTGTGAGCTTTTTAGAAGTTAACCAACAGAATTATCCGCTTGAATTTAGCCGTGGAGGCCACCGCAATCCGCTAATGTTGCCGCGCAGTTCAATGCAGCGTATTGCCTATGATATTGGTCCGCACCCACAGTCCGCTAATCGTGATAGCCAACATTACCGTGATGGGCGCCGTTATTTACGTCGACATATTTGGCCTATGCTTGATCGTGAAGAAGATGCCAGCGCTATTGTGCAAGTACTATTACCCGATATTGCCACCTTGAGTATTACCGTAGTGAGTGAGCAGGGGCGTCATCGGCAGTGGCCTTTGCCCGAAGAAGAGGGCGCAGAGGATACGCCTCCAGAACCTTTGGCGATTGAGATGGCTGTTGTCAACCAAGCTGGCGATCAGTTTACTCGTTTATACCCGGTGCTGCGATGAGAGCGGCAAAGAGTCAGCAGCAAGGCGTGGCCTTAATCACGGTGTTATTAGTGTTTGCTCTGGCGGCGATTATTGCCAGTGAAGTGGCCTCGAGACATTATCGCGATATTCGTAAAACAGCCAACCTGCTTAATAGCAAGCAGGCCTACCACTATGCTTTAGCGGGAGAGCAATATGCTCGCCAGCTGCTTCACCGCGATATCGATGAGGGACCAGCCTCTGACCAACTCACCGATAATTGGTCCACTATTAATCCACTTTTTGATATCGATAATGGCGCCATGACCATTGAGGTTACAGACCTGCAGGGGCGTTTTAACCTCAACAATCTGGTTAGCGCCAATGGCCGCGTCAACAGCCAGGCCTTGGCGGATTTTAAGCGTTTGTTGGAAGTATTGAATATCAGCACAGATTACAGCCCGCAGTTAATTGACTGGCTCGATGGCAATACACAATTAACCGCTGGTGGTGCTGAAGATCAAAGCTACCAGCAGCAAGGCTACTTGGCCGCCAATCAGGCGCTAAGTGACCGTTCAGAGTTACGGCTGTTGCAGGATATGCAATTTGAAGACTACCTAAAGTTGAAAGATTATGTGGTGGCCTTGCCTTATCAGGTAAAAGATCAACAAATAGGCGCCACAAAATACAATATAAATACACTAGCTGCTAAAATAGTAGAAGCACTGAGTGGTGAGGAGTACAGCGCAATTGAGACCATTCAGCAGCGTGGTGGCCATAGTACACTGGGTGAGTGGCGCAGTAGTGGCGATATGGGGCCATTACAGATTGCTCAAAACCAGCTGAATACCCAGAGCGAGTTTTTTGAGATTAAAGTCACAGCGGTTTACGATCAGCGTATTAGCATTATTCGTAGTCAGGTTTACCGCAATAATAATGATGGCAGTATTACACTGCTTAAACGCCAGCAGGGCATTGAATAAGTCATGAACGATAAACTAGTCATTCGATTGCTTGAGGCGAGTTTAGACGCGTCTACCGAGCTCGATTGGGATTTATACGACTCGGTTGGCCGTTCAGTGGCTAGTGATACCTCATCGTTAGCATCGTTGCATCAGGTGGTGGCCAATCACTCTGCCGATTATACGGTTGTAGTGATAGTGCCCGCCGAATCCCTTCTGTTAGCCTCCACTACCATTCCCTCTCGCCAACTGCGGCAAATTAAGCAGGCCCTGCCATTTATGGTGGAAGAATTAATTGCCGATGATATCGAGTCGGTCCATATCGCCATACCGGATCAGCTGTCCAGTACTTCCCAAAAGGTAGATGTTGCCGTGGTTAATCATCAGCTATTAATTCATTGGTTGGATCAGCTGCATTCCTGTGAGCTCTCGGCCAGCAGTATGGTGGTTGATAGCTTAAGCCTGCCTTATCAGGAAAATAGTATTGCTGTATTACTGGATGATGATCGGGTATTGGTACGTAGCGGTGATTACGCCGGTATGGTCATTCAGGCGGAAGATTTTAAGTGGGTATTTGCCGGTGTTTTGCAGCAGCATGAGCATGCGGATGATGTGCTGCTGCGGCCCAATATTGTATTAATGTCTTCCGCCATCGAAGAGCCTGAATCATTGGCTGAAATAACGTCTTATATTCAGACGCAATGCAGTGAGTATGAGTTAAAAACCGTGGTCTATGAAGAATCGGTGACCGATATCCTGGCCAATACCGCAGCCCATCAAGCCATTGCTCCGTTAAATCTATTACAGGGTGGCTATGCCGTTAAGGCGATCAATAATAGCGCTGTACCTAACCCTTCATTAGTTGCCTCCGTAGCGGCACTGAGTGTGCTGGTTTATCTAGTATTTACCCTCGGTAGTGCTTGGTACTTTGAAAATAAGGCGGTGGAGCTCGACGCCGATGCAGTTAGTTTATATCAGAAGATTTTTCCCAATGAGCGCCGCATCGTTAGCCCTAAAAAACAAATGCAAAATCATTTGCAGCGCGTCACGGTGTCTGGCGGCAGTAATTTTTTACAGCTGTTATCTGAAACGGCGGGGCAGATTTCGGCTGATAACAACGCTGCTTTGACTGTAGAGCAATTGCGTTATGAAAGCGGCCGGGGTGATTTACAGTTTCAGGTGCAGAGTGCTTCACTGGACCAGTTAGACCAGCTCAAACAAAGTCTGGCCCAGGCCGGTCTTGATGTGGATATCAATTCAGCAACCGAGCAGGGCGACCGAATCATGGGCCGCCTTGTGATCAGGAGCCTATAATGTTGGCTTCTTTAAAAAGCAGTGCTCTGTATCAGCAGTTTGATCAGCGCTTTTCTGAATTTTCTCCCCGTGACCAATTAGCCATAAAAGTCCTGGCGGCGTTTTTTGCTATTATCATATTGGTTTATGGTGTATTAGTTCCAGCCAGCCAATACCAACAGGATGCGCAGGCGCATTATCGTAGCAGTCTTGAGTCCTACCGTTGGATGCAAGCCAATCAAGGTGCTTTTGCTCAGGCTAGTCAGCAGCGTTCACAACGTGACCCGGGCCAGTCACTATTGGGTATAGCTAACAAAACCTCTAAGTCTTATCAGCTAAGTTTTAAGCGTTACCAACCGGTTGGCGAAGCCGGCTTAAGTTTATGGTTAGATAATGTCTCTTTTAATAGTCTGGTGATGTGGTTAGAGCGTTTGGATAAAAAATACGGCATCAGTGTGAGTGAGATTGCTGTTGAGCGCCAACCCGATAAAGGCTTGGTTAATGTGCGTTTGGTATTGCAAGGTTGATGGCAATGAATAAGGATTTTAGCTGATGTACCAGCAATATTTTGGGCTTAGCGAGGCGCCGTTCTCGATTGCCCCTGACCCCCGCTATTTGTTTTTAAGTGATAAACACCGTGAGGCACTGGCGCATTTAATTTATGGAGTAGGTGACCAGGGCGGTTTTGTGGTGCTAACCGGCGAGGTGGGTACGGGTAAAACAACGATCTGCCGATGCTTGTTACAACAGGTGCCTGATAATGCCGATATCGCTTTTATTATTAATCCCAGACAAAGTATTAATCAATTACTGCAGTCTATCTTTAATGATTTACATATTGATTACGATAGGGGGATGACCAGCAAAGATCTTGTTGATGAGCTAAATCATTATTTGCTGGAAGCCCATGCTGATGGTCGCAATACCATTTTAATTATTGATGAGGCGCAAAACCTTTCAGTAGATGTGTTAGAGCAACTGCGTCTGCTAACCAATCTTGAAACTAACGAGAAAAAACTGCTGCAGTTGGTTTTGCTGGGTCAGCCCGAGTTAAATGATATGCTGGCAAAATCAGAACTTCGTCAGTTAGCGCAGAGAGTCACAGCCCGTTATCATTTGTCGCCCTTATCCAAGCCTGAGGTGATTCAGTATATTGAACACCGTCTCTCCGTAGCCGGTTGTCGTTCAGAGCTATTTCCTTCCACAGCTATCAATAAAATCTACCAATTAAGCAAGGGTGTGCCTCGATTAATTAATTTAATCTGCGACCGTACGCTATTGGGGGTTTATTCCACCAATAATGACCAGGCCAGCGCTAAAATTGTTGCCAATGCCGCCAAAGAAATTTTTCCTGCACAGCAGGGGTTTAATTGGAAGCCTATCTGGTTGTCGCTGGTGCTGGCTGCTGTGATTGTTTCAGTATCCGTATTTTTGAAAGACTACCGCCCGGTTGAATCTTCACTCGAGCAGGGTGTTCAAGCCCCGGATGCTAACGGTTCTATAATTCGCAGTTCGCAAGAGGGTTAGATGTCGTATATTTTAGATGCCTTAAAAAAGTCAGATCAGGAGCGGCAGCAAAATAATGGCCCGGGCTTGCAGACCGTACAGCGTCCGCATTTGATGAATAAGCAGGGTCATACCCGCAATATTGTGATCATCCTGTTGCTGCTGGTTATTATGGCACTGGTGCTAGCAGGTGCATGGTCAATCTATAATAAGCCTGTGGCAACTGTTGAAGAGGTGGCGCTTCCACAGTTGGCGCCGCAGCCACAACCCGTTGCGGTGGTGAGTCCGCCGCCATCGCCATCGTCTTATATCGTTGAGTTTTCTGAACTACCTGACCCGGTACAAAAGGCGATTCCAGCGCTGACTTTTTCTTTTCATGTGTATTCTGATAACCCGGAAAGACGCACCATTATTATTAATAAGCGCAGAGTCAGGGAAGGTGATAGTGTTTCGCAAGGCTTGGTATTAGAGGCGATTACCCAGCAGGGTGTGGTGCTCCAGTGGCAGGGGCAGCACCGTTTTACAATTAATGTCGTAGAGAATTGGTAGTACGCTGGCCCCATACCGTTGCAGCCCGTAGGGTGGATTATAATCCACCGCTATAGGGTGGCTTATGACTGGGCTTGGTGAATTGTAATCCACCCTCCAATTCGTTGAGTCTTGAGCGTTTTTAATGGCTTAAAAGCTTGACGCTAAATATATTGAAGGGGCTTGCTAAGGGCGGCAATGCGCATTTTGTGGGAATGATTGGGAACTCGCTATAAGGTCGGGCTATGGCTCTTTGCGAGGCTTGTACTCAATAAACTCTGAAAGATTGACATCCTCCGCTGAAAAAGTACCACTATTATATTTCTGCTGTAATTCCTGCATCAGATTATAATTTTTCTGGCTCAATTCCATGGCCACTTCTTCGGAGTCTAGAATAACCGGGTGAATAAATACCATCAGATTTTTCTTAATCACTTGATCGGTGGTGCTTCTAAATAAAGCACCGACCAAGGGCATATCACCCAATATAGGCACCTTGCTAACCAGTTCCTGAACATCATCAGAGATTAATCCACCCAATACCAAAATATTATCATCTTCAACAATCACTTTAGTTTTTATACTGCGTTTATTAGTCACAATATCATTGGCGACCGTGGTAGCTTCAGAAATAGTTTCAATTTCTTGCAGTACATCCAGAGTAATAGCGTCCCCGCTATTAATTTGTGGGGTAATCTTTAAGGTCAGGCCAATATCTTCCCGTTCAACTGTAGTAAACGGATCGTTTGTGCTGGAGGCGGCGCCGGTACTTTGGCCGGTGATAAAGGGGACATTAGAGCCCACCAGAATTTCAGCTTCCTGGTTGTCTAAGGTTAAAATTGAGGGGGTTGATAAAATATTCGCGTCATTCTCATTGGCAACGGCCTGTACCAGGGCTCGTAAACTGCCGTTGCGGTAAAAGCCTAAATTTAAGCCTGAGCCAATCAGCGATAGTACACCATCGTCATCAACCGTTTTTAAACCGAAATTAGTCAGCGCTTCAGTGCCATCATTTCTATTTAGGCTGGTATTCCATTCAACCCCCAGTGTTTGGGAAAAGTCCTTGCTGACCTCAACAATAATGGCTTCAACTAACACCTGAGCTCGGCGGATATCCACTTGGGCTATAACATTGTCCATCATATCCAGAATATAGGGTGGGGCAGTCATAATCAGAGCGTTAGAACTTTCGCTGGCCTCAATGCTAATAGAGCTATTGGCTTCGGCGTTCTTGTTATCGTCTGCCATAGCGGTGGCCATACCGCGCAGAATAGGCAGTAATTCAGCTGCATCCAGATAGTGTAAATAGACCACACGGGTATTGCCATTATCGGTAATCGGTTTATCCAGTTGCTTAATCAGTTGCCCAACCCGCTTGCGGGTGGCGGGGTCGCCTGACATTAGCAGGCTGTTAGAGCGCTCGTCGCTGGCAATAGAAAAGCCGGGGCCACCCGCGCTTTGGGTAAGTGATAAAACCAGTCCCGCTACGTTATTGGCATCAGCGTGCTTGAGCTTGATCACTTCGATATCAAAGTCGCCGGATTGATCAATTTGTTGGACCATGGCCACCAGTCTTTTTACATTGGCAGACTCGTCGGCGATGATCAGGCTATTATTTTCGGGGTAGGCGGCAATATGCCCTGAGCCAGGTAGTAGGGGTTTTAGCAGCTCAACCAGTTGTGTGGCAGACACCTGGCTGGCTTGGTAGATATACATAATCTGCTCACCACCGCCCAGTGCGTCAAAACTTTCTATCAGTTTGCGAGGTGAGTTATTGCTCAGGGCGGCAGGGTATATCCTGAGAATACCGCCGGCTTCGCTAGCAGCATAACCATAGACATCCAGCATGGTTAAAAAGACCTGATAGGCTTGTTCAGCATTCATGCCTTGATTGGCTAGTACGGTGACTTTGCCTTTGACTCTGGGGTCTACCACAATCTTTTTATTGGTCTGTTCGGCTACCCATTGAATAACGGCGCCAATATCGGCATCGCGCATATTGATGGTCAGTAATTCTTCTTGTTCAGGGGGTTGAGCGCTAACAGGAAGCGATAGGCTTAGCAATACGGCTACTAGATAGCAGAAGTAGTGTAAGGCGTAAGATAAACGGAAATTGGACATTCAGTTCGAGGTATCGCACAGATAATATAATAGTACTTATTGTAGTTGCAGGGTGGATTATAATCCACCAAAAGACCAGATACTAAAGGCTGGTGGATTATAATCAACCCTACAGGGAATGTAGTTGCTAGCCTCGTTTTAACTGCCGATATTGCCGTGGAGATACGCCAATAATTTTTTTAAATAAACGGGAAAAATAATAGCTGTCCTCATAGCCCAAATTACGGCTAATCGCTTTAATGCTATTGCCGGAGATATCCAGCAAAAAACAGGCGTGTTCCATCTTCAGGTGCAGAAAATGTTGAATGGGGGATTGGCCGGTAATCGCTTTGTACTTACTGGAGAAATGGTACTTGGATAGATTTACCTTGTCGGCAAGCTCTTCCAGTGCTAATTGCCCATGCAGCTTTTCCTGCATCAAAGCATGTACCGCATCCAAATCAAAATGCAGCCCCTCACGGGTGGTTGTTCTGGGATGGCTGGCGCTTAAATAGCTCAGTAATTGCTTGAGCAAATTACTGGCATGGATAAAGTTGCGTTGGTTATAGCCGGTCTGGCGTACTTCTAATAGTGTTTCAAAGTCGCTAACGATTTTGGTGTGGGCACCGGGGCTTAATACGGTAAGACTCTGCTCTTCATTTAATAGCGGTTCTAAAAACAAATTGCTTAACTCACCGGCAAAATGAATCCAGTAAATACTCCAGGGGGTATTGGTCTTGGCTTGGTACTGGTGAGCGATACCTTTTGGCAGTACCAGAATATCACCAGCCTGGATCGTTAGGGTGGTATCTCCGGCATCTACCGTGCCCTCACCATCGGTACAGTAGATCAGCAGATGGTCCTGGTGTTGCTGCCTTTCCATGCGGTGGCCAAAGGCGTTTGGATAGTAGCCCATCGCCACTGGGTAGCAGTCTTTGGTCAGGGCGTGTTCGGCCAGTGATTTGACCATAAATTCAGGCACTATAAACCTGATTCCGTCGCGAGAGAGTGGCCATTGTGAGGTGATTGTCATTTTAAGTCTTTGATATTAAAGGTTTAAGTTTTTTGAAACGCTAGTTTCATTGCTTTTCCGTGCCGCAATATAGTCCATTATTATCGCAATTAAATCAATTCTTGCCACTCTTTACCTATGCTACCTTTGCAGTCGCTTAAAAATAGCCCAGTTGAACCTTTAAGGAACACCGATTATGACTACCGAACAGACTATTGACCCACAAGCCGAAGTAGCCGCATTAATGGCCCGTTCACGCGCCGCTCAGGCCCAAATTGAGAACTACACCCAAGAGCAAGTTGACGAACTGATCACTGCCATGGTGTGGTCTGTTGCGCAGCAAGATATCTCTGAAAAAATCGCCCAGTTTACGGTTGAAGAAACACAGCTGGGTAACTACGAAGGTAAATTCCTTAAGATTAATCGTAAAACCCGTTCTGCCTTATATGACATTATCGACGATAAATCAGTGGGCGTGATCGAAGAAGATAAAGAGCGCAATCTGATTAAAATCGCTAAGCCGATTGGTGTAGTCGGTGCTCTAACCCCTTGTACTAACCCGGAAGCAACGCCCGTGATTAAGGCGATCTCTGCGGTTAAAGGCCGTAACTCTATTATTATCGCGCCACACCCGCGCTCCAAGTTAACCAATAAAATGATCTGCGACCTGATGCGTGAAGCTCTGAAAAAAATGGGTGCTCCAGAAGACTTGGTGATCGCGATTGAAACCCCTTCATTGGAAACTACTGATGAATTAATGAAGCAGTGTGATCGTGTATTGGCTACCGGTGGTGCGCCGATGGTTAAAGCGGCTTACTCAAGTGGTACTCCGGCTTTGGGTGTAGGTGCAGGTAATGCCTGTATCACCGTCGATGATACGGCTGATCTTGATGAAGCGGCAGAGAAAATCCGTATCTCTAAAACACTGGATTTAGCAGCTTCTTGTTCTTCCGATAACACCGTTATCGTATTGGAGTCTGTTTACGATCAAATGCTGGAGAAGTTACAAGCTGAAGGCGGTTATATTGTCTCTGACGATGAAAAAACTAAACTGCAAAACACTATCTGGGAAGACGGTCATATCGCTCCTCGTATCGTTGCGCAGCCTGCCACTAATTTGGCCGGTATGGCAGGTTTTGATCTGCCAGAAGATAAGACTTTTTTAATTGTTCCTGAAACCGGTGCCGGTGAAGATCATCCTTTCTCGGGTGAAAAAATGTCTGTCACCATGGCTTTCTACAAAGTAAAAGATATCGATGAAGCCATTGCATTAACCAATGAAATTCAAGCTTATCAAGGGCAGGGCCACTCCTGTGGTATCTACTCAAATAGCGATGAAAATATCCTTAAGTTTGGTTTTAGAACCAAAACGTCTCGCGTTATGGTAAACCAGCCGCAAGCGCCATCTAACAGTGGTAACTTGTGGAATGGTATGCGCCAAACGTTCTCATTGGGCTGTGGCTCATGGGGCAACAATAGCACCAACAATAATATTACCTGGGAAGACCTGATCAACGTAACCTGGATCTCTAAGCCTTTGGCTACCACCAAAGTATTGCCAAGTGATGAAGAGTTATTCGGTTCAGTGATTGGTAAACTTAAATAAGCCGTCATATTAATTGTTAAGGAGTCGCTAGACGATGGATTTTAATTTAAGCGAAGACCAGCTGGCTTTTCAGGATGCTGCACGCTCATTTGCAGAGGGCGTATTTGCGCCCAATGCAGCACAGTGGGATGCTGAACAAGTCTTCCCCAAAGAAGCGCTAAAGCAAGCGGGTGAATTAGGTTTTATGGGGATTTATACCCCGGAAGAGGCCGGTGGTTTGGGTCTTGGCCGTTTGGATACCAGTGTAATTGTTGAAGAATTAGCCCGAGGCTGTACTTCTACAGCAGCCTTTTTAACCATTCATAATATGGCCACCAATATGATTGCCCGCTATGGCCAGCCCGAAGTGGTTGAGCAGTGGTGTCCGCATTTGGTGCCCGGTGAAAAACTGGCATCCTATTGTTTGACTGAACCGGGTGCTGGCTCCGATGCCGGTTCATTACGCAGTACTGCCAAACGCGATGGTGATGACTATATCGTTAACGGCAGCAAAATGTTTATCTCCGGCGGCGGTGAGACCGATGTGTTAGTGGTCATGCTACGCACCGGCGATGATGGCCCTAAAGGAATTTCTGCTTTTGCCATTCCTGCTGATCTGGCCGGTATTGAATACGGTAAGAAAGAAGAAAAAATGGGTTGGAACTCTCAGCCAACCCGCGCAATTAGCTTTGATAATGTCCGTGTGCCTGCAGCTAATTTGTTAGGTGCCGAAGGGCAGGGCTTTAAAATTGCGATGGAAGGTTTGGATGGTGGCAGAATTAATATTGCCACTTGTTCAATCGGTACCGCTCAGGCCGCATTGGAAGCAGCTACTGCCTATAGTCAGGAGCGCAAGCAGTTTGGCAAGTCTATTTCCGGTTTCCAGAATACTCAGTTTAAGTTAGCCGATATGGCCACTGAATTGGTAGCAGCCCGGCAAATGGTAAGGCTGGCCGCGTTCAAATTGGACAATAAAGAAAGCGACGCTACCACCTACTGTGCCATGGCCAAACGCTTTGCCACCGATGTCTGTTTCAATATCTGTAATGATGCCCTGCAATTGCATGGCGGTTACGGTTATATCAAAGAATACCCTCTGGAACGCTATGTGCGCGATAACCGCGTGCACCAGATTCTGGAAGGAACTAACGAAATTATGCGAGTAATTATCTCTCGCCGTTTATTAATTGAAGGTGCCCTGGAGGTTATCCGATGAGTGACGCATTAATCCTTGAGAAAAAAGGCCATATTGCTTTATTAACCTTAAATAATCCGCCAGCGCATACCTGGACGCCAGAAAGTCTATTAGAGCTGATTGAGATTGTTGAAGCGCTTAATGCCGATAAAGAAAACTATGCACTGGTCATTACTGGCAGTGGCGAAAAGTTTTTCTCGGCTGGCGCTGACTTAAACCGCTTTAATCACGATGATAAGGCCAAGTCTTTTGATTTCTCTTATGCCTTTGGCAAATCCTTTGAAACCCTGACTAACTATAACGGTGTCTCTATTGCCGCGATTAACGGTTATGCCATGGGTGGTGGTCTTGAAGTGGCTCTGGCCTGTGATGTCCGTATTGCCGATGCCCATGCCCAAATGGCTTTGCCTGAATGTGCGGTGGGCTTATTGCCTTGCGGCTTGGGTAGTCAGCACTTGTCTTGGCTGGTGGGTGAGCAGTGGGCCAAGCGTATGATCCTGTTAGGTGAGCGTTTAAAAACCGATAAGGCTTTGGCGATTGGTCTGATCTCTGAAGTTGTTGAAAGTGGCACTGTCGTAGAAAAAGCGCTGGAGCTTGCCGCTAAAGTTGAAGGTCAGAGCCCAACATCAGTACGCTACTGTAAAGAGCTGATAATGGCAGCCCGTTCGCAGCCATTAAATAGTGTCTTTGCTACTGAACGTGAGCAGTTTGTAAAACTGTGGGATAGCCAGGATCAAAAAGAAGGTGTGGCGGCGTTTGTTGAAAAACGTAAGCCAGAATGGAAAAACGCCTAGGGTGGATTGCCATCCACCTTTCCATCTTCTAATACCATAAAGGCCTATTATGACATCCCCTGTTTTATTTGAAACACACAGCACTGGCAACGGCAAGCAGTTTGCCGTTGCTACACTAAATGAAGAGAAAACCCTTAATTCATTAAGTATCGAAATGGTTGATCTGCTATCGGCCCAGTTACTGCAGTGGCAGGACGATGAGCAGATTGTCGCGGTTATGTTACAAGCTGCTGGTGAAAAAGCCTTTTGCGCGGGTGGTGATGTGCAGAAGTTGCATGGCTCCGCTGTGGAAAACCCCGGTGGCCCCTGTGAATATGCAGAAAACTTTTTTGAACGTGAATATGCGTTGGACTATTTAATCCACACGTATAAAAAGCCAATGATCTGTTGGGGGCACGGTATCGTGATGGGTGGTGGTCTGGGTCTTATGGCTGGCTGTCGTCATCGCGTAGTCACCGAGCGTACCCGTATGGCAATGCCAGAGATTACTATTGGTTTATTTCCCGATGTCGGTGGCAGCTGGTTTCTAAATCGGGCCCCTGGTCGCACAGGTTTATATTTGGGCCTGACGGCAGGCTCGATGAATGCTACCGATTGCTTATTTGTGGGCTACGGCGACTTCTTTATTGAGCATAGCTCGAAAGCAGCGGTGGTCGCACAACTGCTGGCGCTAGAGTGGACGGCTAACAGCGATACTGACTCTGGCGCCATAGATGCTTTACTGGCCTCGGTTTCCGCTGCTGCTGACGCTGCCAAGCCTGCGGCTAATATCGAGCCTCACTTTGATATTATTCAGCAACTTACCGATTACGATAATTTATCCGATATTGTGGAAGCCATTAAAGGTTATGAAACTGATGATAAGTGGCTGAATAAAGGCGCTGCTGCATTGGCTCACGGCTCGGCTTTAAGTGCTTGCAATATCTATCAGGCGCTAAAGCAAGCTGAATCGATGACCCTGGCTGAAGTATTTCAATTTGAATTAATGCTGGCCACCAATATTATCCGTCACCCTGAATTCGCTGAAGGTGTGCGCGCTTTGTTAATTGATAAAGATCAACAGCCCCGCTGGTTGTTCGATACGGTTAACGATGTACCGGCCAGCCTACTTGAACAAATGATTACGCCACCTTGGGATAAAAACCCATTGGCCCACTTATAAACTAATTGATCGCAAAGATTAATGGAGAATAACAATGTCTAAAATCGCCTTTATCGGTCTGGGTAATATGGGTGGCCCAATGGCTGCCAACCTGCTTAAGGCCGGCCATGAAGTGACTGTCTTCGACTTAATGCCGGAAGCGGTAAAACAATTAACCGATGCCGGTGCAAGCTCTGCGGATACGGCTGCTGTCGCAGCAGCGGATGCTGATGTTGTGGTAACTATGTTACCTGCTGGCAAACATGTAGAAATGGTATATATGGGTGAAAACGGTTTATTAGATGCCGTTAAACCGGATGCCTTATTGCTTGATTCAAGCACTATCGATGCCGCTACGGCCCGCAAAGTGGCTGCTGCCGCTAACGAAAAAAATATAGCGGTTATGGATACACCGGTATCTGGTGGTGTGGCTGCGGCTGCGGCGGGTACGCTGGCCTTTATGTGTGGTGGTTCAGAAGAGTCCTTTGCCAAAGCCAAACCCATTTTAGAAGGTATGGGTAAAAATATTTTCCATGCTGGTGATCATGGTGCAGGGCAGGTGGCCAAAGTTTGTAACAATATGTTGCTATCGGTATTGATGGTAGGAACGTCTGAGGCGCTGCGTCTCGGTACTGATAACGGTCTTGATGCTGCCAAGTTGTCTGAAATTATGCTGGCCAGTTCTGGCCGCAATTGGACTTTGGAAGTCTATAACCCTTACCCGGGTGTGATGGAAACCGCACCAGCCAGTAATGACTTTAACCCGGGCTTTATGGTTGATCTGATGTGTAAAGACTTGGGTTTGGCCATGGATACTGCGGTGCAAACACAGTCTTCAACGCCTATGGGTGCTTTGGCTAGAAGCTTATATACCGCACATCAGTCCCAGGGTAATGGCGGTAAAGATTTCTCCAGCATTATTGAGTCTTTGGGAAAATCACTGAGTGAGTAAGACGAATGAGCTAAATCAACCAGGTTTAGCTCAATGCCGCTACTAGCCTATTTAACGGCCATTGTTATTTGGTCAACTACGCCGTTAGTGATCAAATTAGGTAATGATAGCGTGACGCCAATTACCGCGATCACCTTACGTATGGTGTTAGCGGTGGCGCTGGGTTTTGTGATTTTAGCGCTGATGCGTAAAGCGGGTATTTTTGATCGGCGTAACTTTAAGCTTTATATAGCCGGTTCTATTGGTATCTTCCCCAATATGGTGATGGTCTATTATGCCTCGCTGTATATACCGTCGGGGCTGCTGGCGGTATTGATGGGTCTGGCGCCTTTTATGACGGGCTTTGTGGCGCATTTTGTACTGGGTGATGTGTTCTTTATCCGGCGTAAGATTTTAGGCCAGATATTGGCCTTAAGCGGTTTGGTGGTGGTTTATTATGGCCAGTTGTCATTGGATGCCGACAGCACTATTGGCGTTTTACTAATGCTTTGTTCAACCGCTATTTTTGCCACCAGCTCTGTGTTTGTGAAAAAATTCAGTATGCAGCGTTCAGTGTCCTCGTTAAATCAGACCGTGGGCGCTATGTTGTTTTCATTGCCGGGCTTGTTGCTGAGTTGGTGGCTGCTGGATGGCAATACGGATATTGTAATCAGTGATACCAGTTTATGGTCCATTCTGTATCTGGCTATCGTGGGTTCATTGCTGGGCTTTGTGGTGTTCTTTTATGTGATGAAACATATGAGCGTGGGTCTGGTTACCTTGATATTGCTGATTACACCGGTGTCGGCATTGATACTGGGTAAAACGGTGGCGGATGAGGTGATTTCGCTGCCAATTGTATTAGGTTCGGTCTTAATATTGGCGGGTCTGATTATGTATGAAAATATTTTCAAACTAAAATTTTCTGTGCAGGAGTAAAACAATAATGACTCTCTTGATCGTAGGTTTAATCATTTTCTTTGGTATGCACCTGTTGCCAAATATTGGCGATAGCCGAGCTAAATTTATTGACCGCTTTGGTGAGAAGCTGTACATGCCCGTTTACGCTGTGGTGTCACTGGTGGGTATGGTGATGGCGGTAAGAGGACGCAACAGTGCGGAGTTTGTCACAGTATGGACGCCTCCTGCCTGGGGTGTACATGTATCCATGTTGTTGATGCTGGTCTCTATCGTATTATTTGCAGCGATGTTTTTACCTACCAATATCAAACGTAAAGTCCATCATCCCATGTTGGGTTTTGTCGGTGCCTGGGGCTTGGCGCATTTATTTTCCAATGGCGATATGGCGTCACTGATCTTTTTTGGTGGCTTCTTCGTATTCTCCGTTTTTAAAACGATATCTTTAACCCGTCGTAAACCACCGGAGCCCTATGCCCCCGTGGCCGTTACTAAAGATATTGTGGTATTAATTCTTGCTGCGATTGTCTATGCAGCACTGCTTTTTGCTCATCCGTATGTGTCGGGTGGCTATGCACTACTTACATAAATTTATAGACGTACAACAAGAGGTTTAAACATGGAAATTTCAGGTAAGGTAGCAATCGTAACAGGTGGCGCCTCAGGCTTAGGTCGCGCCATTATCGAAAAGCTGGTTTCACAGGGTGCTAAAGCTGCCATTTTTGATTTAAACGAAGAGGCCGGTTCAGCACTGGCAGCCGAACTGGGTGATGGCGTTATTTATCAGTCGGTTAATGTAGCCGATGAAGCGTCAACGCAGCAGGGTATCAATAATGTGATGGAAGCCTTTGGTGCTATCCATATTTGCGTAAACTGTGCCGGTATTGGTCCTGCGGCAAAAACCTTTGGTAGAAAAGGGCCGTTTCCATTAGATACGTTTAATCTGGTGATTAATGTCAATCTGGTCGGTACTTTTAATGTGCTGCGTTTGGCCGCGGAGCAAATGGCTAAAAACGAGCCTATTAATGAAGACGGCGGGCGTGGCGTGGTCATTAATACGGCGTCTGTAGCCGCTTATGAAGGTCAGATTGGCCAGGCTGCTTACAGTGCCAGTAAAGGTGGTGTTGTGGGAATGACTTTACCGATCGCTCGTGACCTTTCTGAGTACGGTATTCGAGTTAATACCATTGTTCCCGGTTTGATTAATACGCCGCTATTCCAGGGGCTGCCCCAGGAGTCGATTGATGCGCTAAGCAATACAGTTTTATACCCCAAGCGCTTAGGTCGCCCTGAAGAAATTGCTCATCTGGCTGCCAGCATTGTAGAGAACGATTATATTAACGGCGAATGTATCCGTATGGATGGTGGTATTCGTATGCAGCCTCGTTAATAAGCGGTTGATCAATAATAATGAACGAAAGCCGGCCGTCTAATGCGGCCGGTATTCAATAGCGGGGAAGGTGACCTATGGCTTCAGGCGAATTAATTTTACATCAGTATCAAGTATCTCCTTTTGCGGCAAAAGTACGTCGCGTTATGTATTACAAGGGGATGGACTTTACTGCCAAAAACTACGGTATCAGTGGTGCGGGGAAAATTAAAAAACTTAATCCTACTGGTAAGGCGCCGATTCTGGAGCATGACGGGGAGTTAATCCCGGATAGTACGGATATTATTCGCCATATTGAGCAGCTATCTACCGATAAGCCTGTTTTTCCCAAGGATGCCCTGTTGAAGGCGCAAGCACATATTATTGAAGACTGGGCGGATGAAAGTTTATATTTTTATGATCTCACCATGCGTTCATGGCCTAACAACTCTGCGCTGTTAGCTGAAGATATCTTGCTGGAAGATAAAGGGTTGCTGAAAAAAATTATGCGTCCTCTGATCCCCAAGGCATTAATTAAGCAAGCCAGTGCGCAGGGAATAGGGCGTAAAGATAAAGCGACTGTTTGTGCAGAAGTCAAAGAGCATTTTGATGCGATTAATGCGATGGTATCTAATAGCGACTTTATGTGCGGCAATGACATTAGTATTGCCGATATTTCTGTCGTCTGCATGTGTACCGTGCTTGAACGAGCAGAAGAGGCCAAGGCAATGATGGAAGCCTTGCCAGCCTTAATGGCATGGCGCGGACGTGTTGATGCTTTAACGCTGCCTGAAAATACCCCTGCTGATCAAAAAGCACTCATCTAAATCGAGATTAAATGTCTTCTGATAAACCGTTAAGCCTGCGTACCAATATATTAATTTACTGTGCTTTGGTCACTATTGGTATGGGGCAAACCGTGGTGTTTGCGATTTTACCCATGTTGGGCAGGGAGCTTGGGGTTGATCAGTTGGTATTGGACCTGCCTGCTCTGGGTATTTATTTTCAGCCCAAAGAATTAGCGATTACTGCATTAACCGCAGTGACCTCCCTGGCGTTTTTTTTCGGCGCTCCTTATTGGGGGCGGCGCAGTGATGTAGTGGGCCGCAAACCGATTTTAATGGTGGGTCTGTTAGGCTATTCACTGGGCACCTATGTATTTACCGGTGTTAGCTATTTGGGGTTGGTGGGTATTCTCGGTGGCTTTTTGATGTATGGGCTATTTGTCTTTACCCGTTCTTTTCTAGTCTGGTTAATGTGTGCCACCGTACCGGCGGTGTCTGCCTATGTGGTGGATGCGATCCCCATTGAGCAACGTACGGCTTATATGGGGCGGCTCTCTGCTGCCAGTCAAATAGGGACCATGATTGGTCCGGCGTTTGCCGCCTTTGTGGTGTTTGGCTTTCTGGCCCCCTTATTGGTCCACGCCACTTTCACCTTATTAGTCGCTATTGCGGTGTGGTACTGGCTGCCAAAAACCACACTGACTTTTGAGCAAAAGACCGCGGTAAAAAAATTGAGCTTTTTTGATCCGCGCTTTCGACAATATCTTTTTATCAGTCTGATCTGTTATTCGATGTTAGGTATGGTGCAGATGACGCTGGGATTTTATTTTGAAGATCGTTTGGGTTTGTCTCGTCAGGATGCAGCGATTCAATTTTCTATGGCCATGGTGGTGTCCTCCTCAGCCATGCTATTTTCCCAGATGGTGATTGTGCAGCGCTGGCGGGGTCACCCCTTGCGATTGGTACAAATGGGATTACCCTTTTCGGTGATCGGTTATGGGATGATTGCTTCCGCCCTAAATAATACCTGGCTATTGCTGGGCATGGCTTTTTACGGTTTGGGTATGGGCCTGGCCGCCCCCGGTTTTATGGTGACTTCAACCCTGGTGGTTAAGGCTAACGAGCAGGGTGCTCTGGCGGGTCTAAATTCCTCGATACCGGCTATGGGCTTTGTTTTTGGTCCATTGGCTGGGGGGTATATTTATAAGCAGTCTCCGGATATGACCTATTGGATAGCGGCGATTAGCATTGCTGTGCTGTGGCTCTATAGCCTTGCGCTGAAGAAGCCTGCCACTCAGCAGTAGCGTTATTGTCGATTTTTTTTACGAGTTGACATGGTTTATAGATAATATTTTCTTATAAGCTTATGATTTAAAAGAAGAAAAATACTTTGGCCTTATTTTTGCTTTGTTTATCGCAGGTTATTTAATTTGCTCATGGAGACAAGCAAAATGTTATTTACAATGAAAACAGCACTTAAGGCCGCAGCAGCTGCCTGTGTTTTAGCGGCTTCATCACAAGCCATATCGGTACCGTTTTTGTCCACTACAGACGATGTTTGTACGACGACAGCAACCGTTGGCCCTTGTCAGTTGGTAGAAATCAATGCACATAATGCCTGGCAGCCTGCTGTTGGCGATGCGCAATGGGTTTCTTCTGTTGATTCTGGCGCTCCGGGTTCTGTTCAGGTGCCTAATGATGCTGTTAATCCATTTCTAACCATTACTGAGACTTTTACTCTGTCTGGTAGTGGTAATCTGACGTTTGATATCTGGGCTGATGACACTGCTCGTGTATCACTGAATGGTGATGTTAAGTTTCTTGAAAATACCTCCCAGAGCACCTGTGCAGATGGCATTATCGGTTGTGAGCCCGGTGAAAATGGTAGCTTTGATTGGGACTTGGCAGCGGGTACCCATACAGTGACATTTGAAATATTCCAGATTGGCAGTGGCCCTGCTGGCGTTATGTACAACGGTAACTACACCCTGGATACTGTCAATGTTAATAACCCAGTGCCAGAGCCCGGTAGCTTGGCGTTACTAGCGCTAGGTTTGGCTGGTTTGGGTATGACGCGTAAAAAAGCCGCCTGATTCAAGCAACATCCATTGGTCTTTAAAAGGGAGCTTATAGCTCCCTTTTTTTATGACGTTTTTTTCTGCGTTAAGTGAATGTTGACAGATCGGTTTGGCTGAGCTTGTCCTGCGATTAACTCTCTTATGGGTAAAATTTCTGTAAAAACTTTACAAAATTACGTTTCTTTGCCACTTTGTTAGCCAGTCTTTTTTTGATTGCGATAATAAAAATAACAGAAGTTGCCGGGAAATATACTATGCCTTCATTAATAAAATCACCCCTGATATTGCCTTTATCAGCATTGACGCTCTCTGCGATCGCGTTATTTTCCGTGGCCAGCTCCGTGACGCTTGAGGGTGATAATATTAGCTATCAGTATGATGCTATGGATAATGCCTATGCACTACAGCTATTTGGCACTCCAACTATTGTTGGGGATGATGTGCGCTTTTTACCGCCAGTATTTCGTGCCGAAGCCTTAGGTGCTGCCGGGGCAGAGTTGCTTACCGCCAATTTTGTCTTTAGTGATGTCTTTAGCCATAGCGGTACTGCCATCTCTTCATTGCAGGTATTTGAGTTTGGTGATTATGAAATTACAAATGATGGCAGTGTGAACGCAGATTTAATGTTAACGGTCAGTAGTAATTATTCCGTGTTGGATTACCTGTCTGATAGTGACTCCTTTGATGCCAGCGGCACGTCAAGCGGATTACAAACCTGGTCAATGAATGTGTCAGTAGACCCATCCCGTGATTTTTTCGGGCAGGCCGACCATGTTGCGGTCTCTTTGCAAAACACGTTAATGGCCACCACTGATGAGCAGGGTGATGCAGCCTGGATTCAAAAGAAACTGGTGTTCACTGCTACTGCCTCCACCGTGCCTGTACCCGCTTCTGCCTGGTTGTTTGCATCGGCCTTATTGGGTATGGCTGGTATTGCTCGACGCCGGTAGCGCTGTTTCTATTGCCCTGAAAAGCAATGGCTGGTGCATTAAGGCCTATTGCGTCCATATTGATCATGGCTGGCAACAAAGTCTCCAGCCATAATCGAGCTGGCTAAAGAGATATCTCCCGCCAATACCGTCGCCGCTACAATCTCTGCAAACTTATTCGCTTTGCCTTTGCCATAACAGCCCAGAATATCCAGACACTCTTTCTGCGTTGATAAACCCGTACCTCCGCCATAGGTGCCAACAATTAATGAGGGTAGGGTAATCGACCAATAGTAGTCACCATTATCAAGCAGTTGGCAGTAAACCGTACCAGCATGGGATTCAGCCACATTGGCGGCATCCTGGCCACAGGCAATAAACATAGCGGTCAAACCATTAGCGGCATGGGCACCATTATTGGCATTGCCGGCGATCAGTGAGCCGGTATTAGAAACCTGTCGTTGTTGGAACAGAGTTTTGCCATCAACACGCATTACATCCTTTAAGACATCGCTGGGAATCGTCACCTCGGCAACGACCCGCTTGCCTCGGCTATTTAGTGTGTTTAGGCGGGAATACTTTTTATCAGAATCGATATTGCCGGATAGCATATAGCGAATAGCGTTACTGGGATGGTTTTGTTTAATCCATTCACAGGCCGCATAGGTGGCCTTGTTCGTCATATTCTGGCCAGCGGCATCACCCGTGGTATAGCTAAAGCGCAAATAGCGCATAGGGCCAATACCATACTGGTCGATATGGTGAAGTTTACCGATGCTGGTCGTGGCTTCTGCTGCGGCTTTAATATCCTCATAACGCTGTTCCAACCAGTCACCGAAATCACGGGCTTCACCGGCACTGGCAAATAAAAATACCGGTGCTCGTTGCATATAGCTTTCCAGTACGGTGGTTTTTACACCGCCGCTGGCGGTTAGCAAACGCATGCCACGACTATAGCTGGCCACCAGTGTGCCCTCGGTGGTGGCTAGTGGTACATAAAACTCCCCCTGTGCATGCTCGCCATTAATCAATACCGGACCTGCTAAGCCTACGGGTACTTGCGCCATACCGGTAAAGTTTTCAATATTACCGGGCAGGGTGCTAACGTCAGTAGAGTACTGGGAAAGATGAGTCAGCTGAGCATCGGTTTTTTGCTGAATAAAGTCCCGGCGGGTCTGGGCGCTGGTTTCGGTATAATCATTGTCTTTATTGCGAGGAATTTTTTTATCGCTCATAGCGGCTAGTCCTATACTTTGACTGAGGGGTGTTGGCTGGCAGCAACACTGGGGCGTGCAGAGATGGCATCAAACCAGCGGTTTAATTGGGTGAGTTCTTTGGGAAGGCTTTTGGTGAAGTCCAAAAAACTGAATAATTGAATATCTGCCAGACTAAAACGCTGGCCGCAGATATAGGGTTTATTACCCAGTTGTTGCTCTAACCAAACGAGATTTTTTTGCGACAGAGTTTTTAATTCTTTGGCTCCGCTAACGACTAAAAAATAACGGTCCTTAAAAAACTCATAGGCATCGGAAGCTTTGGTTCCCTGAATAGCCGGTTCCATAATGCGCAGATCAATACGGCGGCACCACATTCTTGTTTCGGCCCGCTCTTTGGCGTTGCTGCCCATCAGTGGTTGTTCGGGGTAGCTTTCATCCAGATATTCACAGATAGCCAAACTCTCTGCCAGAATAAAACCATCATCCAGTGCCATAAAGGGCAGTTGTTTACCGGGATTAAGTTTTATCATCTCGTCACTAAGGTTTTCGCCAGCCAGTACGTTGACTTCCTGCTGGTCGATCTTAAGCCCTTTTTCGGCGATAAACATTCTGACGGTTCTCGCGCTGGGGCCTACGGCTGAATAGAGTGTTGGCATAAAGAATTCTTATCAGTTAAATAAAGGTTTGCGGGTAAAAGCCGCCATGAAAGCCAAAGGGGATGGTTTGTTGCAGCGGGATAATAGCTATTTCAGTCTGGATATCTTTGGCATCAAGAATAACCACTTCGCTGTTACCTTTGTGGTGGTTATAAATAATACCGATTAAATAGCCGTCATCTTCTGTCTGGGCGTTGGCCTTGGGGATAAAGTTAAGTTCCGAGGTAAAGCGACCTTCACCAAAATCATGCAGGCTAACTTCTCCTGTGTGGTGGTCAATCTTTTGGTAGGCATTAAAGCCATAGGGGGTACCGTTTTCAACAATAGTGCCCAGCCAGGTATAGCGATTTTCTACGCCAGTGTATTGCCAGTTCCATAGCGGAAATTCTCCGGCAATGGAATTTTTGGCTACTGCTGAGTGTGCTTTACCGGTATCTAAATCTAACGAAAACCGTTTAAGTACCGTGCCTTTTTCTAAAAAATCTTCATCATTGCTTCTATCTCGAAATACATCGGAGAGCCCATCCATTGAATCCATCGTGTCGACACACAGCACATCAACATGGAGGGTATTGCCTTGTTCGTGGGCATTGCCGAGATGAAAGCCAAAAAAACTATCAAACTCAAACTCTCTGATAATATGCAAAGTATTTAAATCGATAACCACCACCTTGGTTTTCTCACTGGGGTCAAACTCAATCGATTGCATAATACTGTTAAAGCCAAACAGAAACTTAAATGGTGAGCGCATAAAGGCAGGGCATAGCACAAAGACTGCATGGTTTTTGGTAATGGCAAAGTCATGGCACATAGAATAGTCGCCAACATAGTGTGACTTTTTATCGACCATTTCACCTTCAGGGTTAATTTTATAAAAATGCAGTTTGGGTTTTGGAATGCCAAATACGCCAAAGTTATACAGAAAGCCGGTGCGGGGATCATGGCGGCTATGGGCGCTAAAGGGCTGACCGGTGGAGAGCATGCCGTCGAAGTTATATTCACCAACGGTTTGCAGCGTGGCGGGGTCTAGTTCATAAGGTTTGCCGCCTTCCCAGAGCGCCAGCAATTTACCACCGTGCAGAATCACATTGGTATTGGCGGCATTACCCGGTGTGCGAAAGATATTTTTTAGAAAACCGCCGGGTATCTGCGTGCCTACACCGCGATAGAGAATGCGTTGCTGGGCGGTTTCATGCATATATTTAGGGGTGCGAACATAGCGGTTTTTAAAATGCACCTGACCCGCTTTAAAGGTTACGGCATTGATCATCCCGTCACCGTCAAACCAATGACCAAATTGCTGCTCACCAATTTTATTGCGGCCAGTACAGCTGCGAAATAGGGTGCCTTCAATATCGGTGGGTATAGTACCGATAACCGTCTCCGGGTTAACCCAGTAACTGGCTTCTTCGTCGAGGCTGGCATAGCCCTGCTGCTCACAGCCTGGCAGGACTCGGGGCTGGTTGGGCAAAGTTAAAGGTGTTGCGCTGCTCATAACACTCTCCTTTTTTTGCCTGTAGTTTACCAACCGTTGGTATGCAGTACACCGTCTAAAGGCTTACGAGGGGCAACTTTAAAGTCGGTACCTTTGGTATAACCCAGCGGGATAAGGGCCGCCTGACTATAGCCTTCAGGGATACCCAAAATTTTGCCGATTTCTTGCTCATAGTTAAGGTGCAGGGTAGTCCAGCAGCTGCCGATACCTCGCTCTCTGGCGGCCAGCATAAAACTCCAGGTGGCGGGCAGGATTGAGCCGTAGGTGCCCGCAGCAACGTAGTGAGGGACTTCAGGGGCATCGAGGCGACCGGCAAAGCAGGGGATTAACATGGCAGGCACTCTGGCCATATTATCGGCCAGAAATTTAGCGGAGCTTAATACTTTTTCCTGAGTCTCCTTCATGGAAGGGTCATCCTGATGTTGCTTGGTGGGCTGTGCGGGCCCTGCTTCATAGGCCTCAAAGGATTTTTGATACCATGTGGCGATCTCTGCTTTTTTATCGGCATCGGTGACCACCACAAATTGCCAGCCCTGTGAATTGGAACCGGAGGGGGATTGCAGGCCAATCTCCAGACATTCTTTAATGATATCCATAGGCACAGGACGGTCAAAATCCAGCCGTTTACGAACGGCGCGGGTAGTGGTTAAGACTTCATCGGCACTGAGGTTGAGTTTTGTCATTATTCTATCCTTTGTGGGTGTTATTCACCGGACCATTCGGGTTTTCTTTTTTCGGCGAAAGCTTTGGGGCCTTCAATAAAATCTTTGCTGCTGGCCATGCGCGTAAAGGCATCGTAGCGGTGGCTAACCGCTGTTTCCAGATCCGGCATAGCCTGGCCTTCGCGGAACATCTGTTTGGTGACCTGCAGTGAAACGGGCGAGCAGTTTAACAGTGTGCCGGCTAATTCTCTGGCACCGGATAAGGCTTGACCCGATGCTGTGATTTGATTGACAAGGCCGAGGGATCTGGCTTCTTCCGCATCGACACTACGACCAGTGAGTAATAATTCCATAGCCAGTTTTTCATTGATTTGGCGGGGCAGGCGATGAATGCCGCCAGCAACAGCCGCTAGCCCAACTTTAACTTCCGGCAGAGCAAATTTGGCGCTTTGGTCGGCAACGATTAAATCGCAGGCCAGAGCAATTTCAAAACCGCCGCCCATCGCATAACCGTTAACGGCTGCAATCACTGGCTTATCAAGATCAAAGCGGTTGGTTAGGCCGGCAAAGCCTGTCTTCGGTATTTCAATTTTGTTGCCGGCTGCTTGATACTTTAAATCATGACCGGTAGAAAAGGCTTTGTCACCTGCGCCAACAAGAATAGCAATCCAGGCACTGCTATCAACAGAGAAATCATTAAAGATAGTTTCCAGCTCAAAATTAGCTGGAGGGTGCAGGGCGTTCATGCTTTCCGGGCGGTTAATGGTGATTTCCCAGATGTGGTTTTGTTTTTCTACGGTACAAAACTCATAGGGTGAGGTCATGGCTTTAGCACTCAGAATAGAAACGTTTTATGTAGGGTGGATTGTAATCCACCAATGACGGTGGTGAAGGTGGATTAATAATCCACCCTACAAGCGGATTAGTAAAATACGGAATAGCTGGCTTGATCGGATGTGCCGTTAATATGCATGGCCAGGGTTTGATCGCGATATTTGGCTGGGCTTAATTGGGTCCAGCGTTTAAAGGCTCTGGCAAAGGCGTGTTGCTCAGAAAAACCTAGCTGCAAGGCAATATCTTCAAGGCTGATATTTTCTCGTTTGAGTTTGTCGATCGCGATATCCTGGCGAATACGGTCTTTAATTTCCTGGTAGTTATTACCTTCCAGTTTTAATTTACGACGCAGTGTTCTCTGGCTCACCGCAAGATGATCGGCGGCTTCATCCAAATTGGGGAAGCGCTGTTCCTGACGGTAGAAGTTCAGCAGAATAACGCGGGTGCGATTGCTGTAGCTATGATCGTCATCCGGTAATTCAAGAAAGGCCGCCGGAGCACTTTTTAAGGCCTGTGATAATTCGCGCTGGTTTCTAATCAGCGGCAAGCTTAAGTCGCTGGCATCAATAGTAAAGTTAGTGCTGGGCTGATCGAAGAGCACAGTGCAGGGAAATAAGTCTTTATAAAAGCGAAAGTGAGCGGGCTTGGGGTAGGCCAATGAAACCTGCTGCAATTGAATATGCCGGCCTGTTAACCAGCTGGCAAAGCGATGCATAGTCACCAGAGTAAATTCGGTCAAAAAATGCATCGGATCTTTTTCCGGGTTGGCCAGGTTAAAGCTGATGGTGGCCTTGTCCCCGGTAACAGCAAAGTCCAGTGACAAATCTTCGCGGGTAACGTTATACAGATTAACCCATTCTTCAAAAACCGTGCGCAGTGATGAGTAGTGATTACTCATCCTGGCCATAATGGCAAACAGACCCGGCTTACAACGTTGATTGGTTAAACCAAAAAACTCATCGTTGGAGTGATCCCAAATACTTTGTACGAGAGCGATATATTGCTCTGGTTTAATCCAGCCCTGAGGCTGATAATAAGAGGATAGAGTAATGCCGGCACTGGCCAACAAACTTTCTATTTCGCCTTCTTTAGCGTCGATTCCGCTTAAGCTGGCCCTGACGAAGTGATTAGGTATTCTAGACATAATTTTTTACTGCTTATTGGTTGTTACGGCTTAGAGTCAACAATATGGGGCGTGGTAACCGCGAGGGCACCACGCCACCGCCATTGATTTACTTAAGCATCATTTTTATCGTTTTTTCAGTTTTCTCATTATAAGGAGGAGCCATGCCGGTCATGCTGGCCAGGTCCTTCTTCGATTGGCTGTAAATGGCTTTAGCATGGCTAAGCGCCTTAAAACCGTCAAAGCCGTGATAGCAACCCATGCCACTGGGGCCAACACCACCAAAGGGCAGGTCTTCCTGAGAAACATGCATTAACACATCATTAATGGTGACGCCGCCGCTAATGGTGTGGTCAAGCACATAGCGCTCTTCCTGAGCATTGTGGCCAAAGTAGTAGAGCGCCAATGCACGAGGCTGTTTGTTAATAAAGGCTACTGGGTCTTTAAAATCTTTATAGGTTCTAACAGGCATTAGCGGGCCAAAAATTTCTTCCTGCATACACAGTGCATCATCTGGTGCATTAAGAATAAGCGTAGGAGGCATTTTATGGTGTGGCTGCCCCTCAAAGGATTCGTTAGCCGGGTTTAATTCAATAATGGTGGCGCCTTTGGCTTTGGCATCGGCAATATAGCTTTGCAGGCGTGAATAGTGACGCTCATTAACAATCGAGGTGAAGTCTTTGTTATTGAGCATGGTAGGCACCATTGCCGCTACCGAGGCTTTAAAACCTTCAATCACCTGGTCCAGTTTTTCTTCTGGAATAAAACAGTAGTCCGGTGCTAAACAAATTTGACCTGCGTTGGTTACTTTACCCCACATAATACGATCACAGGTCAGTTTTAAATCCGCATCGCGGCCGATAATAACCGGCGACTTGCCGCCAAGTTCAAGTGTTAGTGGTACCAGGTTCTTGGCTGCCGCTGACATAACATGGCGGGCAACTGAGGTTGCACCGGTAAAGATTAAGTGATCAAAGGCTAGCGCGCTAAACGCCTGGCCAACTTCCGGGCCACCGGTAAAGACGGCAACTTCACTGTCGTCATAGGCTTCTTCAATCATCTCTTTCATCACTTCAGAGGTAGAAGGGGTGAATTCTGATGGCTTGATCATCGCGCGGTTACCAGCGCCGAAGGCATTGGCCAGTGGACCAAAAGTTAAGTTAACCGGGAAGTTCCATGGGCTGATGATACCAATAGTACCCAGAGGCTGGTATTCAACCCGTGATTTTGCACCGAGGAAGTTTAGCGGGAACATGGTTTTTCTTTTTTCTGTGCGCATCCACTGCTTTAAGTGTTTTTTCGCATGCTGCATGGGACCAACACCGGCGGCGACATCAAACATTTTGCTGAACTCAGGGGAGCGATGGCCAAAGTCGCTGTTCATCGCTTCGACCAGTTTGTCGGAATATTTATTAAGCTGCGCAATCGATCGGTCCATTCGGTCGACACGGGTGGCCAGGCTAACGGCGCCTTCATCAATAAAAGCTTGTTTCTGCTTTTCAAGTACCACATTCATTTGCTGGCTGGCGGTAGTTACTGGATCATCAATTGCGTTCATGCTCTGTTCCTCAGGTTCTTTCAATCATTTAATGTTATCTAAGCGGCTACCAGGATTCCCGGTGTGGCCGTAAGTCTAATTCAAAGGTCCAACAATTACTTGGCTGTTGATCGAGATACCAAATACTCTCTGCGATCGCTGCCGGCTGGATAAAAAAGTCGTCCTCTTCATCAGGGCAGAGGTTGCGGGCAAAGGGCCCGTCAACCGCTGCATCAATGATCAGGTACGAAACATGTACCTGTTGTGGACCTAATTCTTTGGCCATCGACTGGGTTAGTAGTCGAGCTGCGCCTTTGGATGGTGCGAAGGCGGCAAACTTGGCGCCGCCTCGAGTAGCGGCCGTATTGCCGGTTACCATAATAGAGCCAGCGCCGCGTTCAATCATGCTGGGTGCCACTGCTCTGGCGCAATACAGTAGCCCCATGGTGTTAATCGCAAAATTTAACTCAAGCTCTTTAGGGTCAACCTCTAAAAAACTACCAAAACAGCCTCTTGCGGCGTTATAGATCAGAATATCGATCTGGCCATAGTCTGCCATAATGCTGGCAAAGGCTTGCTTAACCGCTTGCTCATCCGTCACATCGAGTGGCATCACGGTGGCGCTGCCGTTCAGTTCGCTGGCAACTGCCTCTAAGTAGTCCTTTTGCCTGGCCATCATTACAATATGGTAGCCCTTGCTGGCATAGAACTCACAGCAGGCTTTGCCAATACCGGGGCCGACACCGGTGACTACACAGATTTTTTGAGTCATTGCTATTACCGCTAATGGCCAGAAGAGCCCACTTTAAACCAATTAGGACAAAAATAAAACAGTAGGTACTGATTGTTTTGTCCTTGGTGCTTTGTTAGCATAAGCGGCCTGTAAATTGCCGAAGATGGCTTTATAGCGCGTAATAGCGTAGCTTAAGCCCGCTCAGCGGAGGGCGTTGGCTTCCAGCAGGGCAAACAATAAATTTTGGTATTTCGTCACATTGATAAAGATAGAATAGGTCAACTATGGATTTTTCACTAACTGAAGAACAAACCTTATTACAAGACAGTGTGGACAAATTTGTCCGTGATAACTGTGATGTAGAGCGTCGCCGCAGCTTAAACCAGACTGAGCTGGGTTATGACGCCGAGGTTTGGCAGCAGTTTGCCGAGCTTGGCTGGTTATGCGTGCCTTTTACTGAAGAGCAGGGCGGTTTTGGCGGCAGTGCAGCCGATGTGATGGTGATGAGCGAGGCCCTTTCAAAGGGGCTGGTCCGCGAACCCTTTTTAACGACGGTAGTAACCTGTGGCGGTTTTTTACGTCTCGGTGGTAGCGCTGAGCAGCAAGCGGCTCATATCCCGGCAATTATTGAAGGCGCTAAACAGTGGGCGTTTGCCTTTGCGGAAGACGCTGCCGGTTATAATCTTGCGGCGGTTAGCGCCACAGCTGAGGCCAGCGACGGTGGTTTCCGCCTTAATGGCGCTAAAACAGCGGTGTTAAACGGCCATCACAGTGATTATCTGATTGTCTCAGCCCGCACCAGTGGCGAGGCTAGGGATAAGGCGGGTGTTAGTTTGTTTATTGTCGATGCCAGTCAGGCCGGTATTAGCAAGCAAGCCTTTAATACGGTTGATGGTAGCCGTGCTGCCAATATTGAATTTAAGGATGTTGAGGTGGCTGCTGATCAATTACTGGGTGAGCTCGGTAATGCGCTGCCTTTAATGGAAGCGGTGATCGATGATTCGATTATTGCCATGGGTGGTGAAGCACTGGGTGCTATGCAGCTGCTATTAAATGACACGGTTGAGTACACCAAAACCCGTGAACAGTTTGGTCAGCCAATCAGTAACTTTCAGGCCCTGCAGCATAGAATGGCGGATATGTACCTCAAGGTTGAAGAAACCCGCTCCTTATTATTTAACGCGGCTATTCAGGCTGATGAAGGCAGTGCCGATAAAGCCAAAGCCTGTGCGGCGCTAAAAGTTAAAATTGCTGAAGCAGGGCGCTTTGTTTCTCAAGAAGCCATTCAATTACATGGTGGTATTGGTATGACGGATGAGTTGAATATCAGCCATCATTTTAAGCGTTTGCTGGTTCTGGGGATGTTGTATGGTGATGAGGATTATTATGTAAGCCGCTACACGGCTTTATCGGCGTAAAGCTGAATAAGCGCTAAAACCTGAGACATAAAAAAGGCTGAACATACTCTATGTTCAGCCTTTTTTTTAACCGCTTGGCAGTCGTTTATTTTTCAGAGTGCCTGGAGATAGCGGTAACACCGCTTTCGTCAAAGATTTCTTCCAAGCGGTCAGACAAATAATCCAACAAGCGGCCTACACGTTCATCGCGGTTGGTGACGAGCTGGCCTACAGCCATTCCTTCCATCATAAACTTGGTCACATCCATGGCCAGTAAAAACAAGTCGCCGCGGTCACTCCAGCCACTAAACATTTCCGAGTTTGACACTCGGACATGATCTTCAAACTTGGTAATGGACTGCTCCAGAATATCTTTAAGCTCAGGGTCAGTCCGGCCGGCGACACAAAGCTCGTGATAGGCGACAAATAAATCGCCGGTCAGATGGTCCCAATAGGCTTCTAGGCCACCACGGCGGCGCTCTTTGCCTTCCAGTGCGGCTGGAATCTGGGCAACCCGAGTGGTGTAATCTTCCAGCAGTTTATCATGCAGATATTCAACAGCTGCCTGGATTAGCTCGGTTTTAGAAGGGAAGTGGTGCAGCATCGCGCCGCGGGAAACACCCGCAAAATCGGCAACCTTAGCTGTGGTCACATTCGTGTAACCCAGGTTAATAAAGCAATCGATAGCAGCATCCAGTATGCGATCGCGCGTCATGGCACTTTTCTGGGCTTGCCAGCTAACTCCATCTGCGCTCTTACTTTTGGTTAATTTATCCGGTTTGTTGGCGGACATTGCGTCTCCGCTCCTCATAGTGATATATTTAAAAACAAGACTGACTGTTTTAAACAGGACAGCGTCAGATGGCAGTATAAACGAAAGATTGAATAAAAAACGACTGAATTTAGACAAATAATAGCAATTAAGGGGTAAACAATGCACAGCTACGAGAAGTTCTATATTAACGGAGAGTGGGTCCAGCCCAGTGGTAGCGGTGCTATCGAAGTTATTAACCCCACTACAGAGCAGCCCTGTGGTTCAGTGCCCAATGGTGATGCCAGCGATGTAGATGCGGCTGTAGCGGCGGCAAAAGCGGCCTTTCCAGCCTGGGCCGCCACTTCTGCGGCTGAGCGCTCGGGCTATATTGCCCAATTAGCCGGTAAATTGGATGAGAATAAAGAAGCCTTGGCTAGCCTGATTTCTGAAGAATTGGGTATGCCTGTTGGCTGGTCTGTCGCTATTCAGGTGGGTCTACCTACCGGTGTGATGGCGTCTTATATCGACCTTCCAGCTGAAATGGAAAAAGAAGAAGAATTGGCTAATTCACTGATTATCAAAGAACCTATCGGTGTGTGTGGTTTTATCACCCCCTGGAATTACCCTTTGCATCAGATCGTAGGCAAGGTAGCCCCGGCGCTAGCGGCGGGTTGTACCATGGTATTAAAGCCAAGCTCAGAAACGCCTCTGGATGCCTTTAAGTTTGCTGAACTGATCGATGAAGTGGGTTTACCTGCGGGTGTCTTTAACCTGGTAACCGGCCCTGGTCGCGTCGTGGGAGAAGCCATCGCTACCCATAAAGATGTTGATATGCTGTCGATTACCGGTTCTACCGAGGCGGGTGTACGTGTTGCTGAATTGGCCGCGCCTACCGTTAAGCGTGTTACCCAGGAGTTGGGTGGTAAGTCAGCCAGCGTTATTCTGGATGGTGCCGAGCTTGAAGCGGCCGTTGGCGCGGCAGTGATTGGCTTAAGTATTAATACTGGCCAAACCTGTGCTGCATTAACCCGTCTAATCGTGCCTCGTCAGTCTCAAGATGCGGTGGTCGCTATTGCTAAAGGTGCCGCAGCCACGGTTGTTGTAGGCGGTGCTTTTGATGAAGCGGCAGGTATGGGCCCCATGGTGTCCAAATCTCAACAGGCTACCGTTAGAAAATATATCCAGCAGGGTATTGATGAAGGTGCCACTCTGGTAACCGGTGGCGTTGATATGCCAGAAGGTTTAACCGAAGGTTATTATGTTCCTATGACTATCTTCGCTGATGTGACTAACGATATGGTCATTGCTCAGGAAGAAATTTTTGGCCCAGTACTGTCTATTATTCCTTACGACACTGAAGAAGAAGCGATTGCTATTGCTAACGATAGTCCCTTTGGTTTATCCGGTGCGGTATGGGGTCCTGATGTTGACGCGGCTAAAGCGGTGGCCCGACAAATTCGCACGGGGCAGATTGCTATCAATGGTGGTGATTTTAATATCGCCGCACCGTTTGGTGGCTATAAGCAATCGGGTAACGGTCGCGAACTGGGTGCTCATGGCCTGACAGAATTTATTGAAATTAAGTCACTACAACTTTAATCCTTAAAAACGAGACTAGCATGACTGAACAAGCGACAAATTATGATGATGTAAAAAATTATCGACTGGACCCTGAGCGTGTAGAAGAGCTGTTAAATACCGCTGGTGAGTGTACTTTTATTTGGGCTAATAAAGCAGGTCACCCCATCGGTGTGACCACGGCCTTTGTCCATGTTGATGGAAAAATCTGGATGACAGCCACCCGTGAGCGCGTACGTATTAAAGCGATTGCTCGCGATGGTCGTTCTTCGGTGGTACTAACCAGCACCGGCACTCCTATGGGCGGCGGTAAAACCGTTACCTTTAAGGGCCATACAGTGATTCATGATGATGATGAAACCAAGCAGTGGTTTTATAAGATTTTTGCCGGCGGTATGGGTGCATCCGGACATAACGATGAAAAAAATGCCTTTACCTCAGGTATTGACCCCGATATGTTCCGACGCTTTTTAGATACTCCGGAGCGTATTGTTTTAGAGTTTACTCCGGAAATGTCGATTCCTTTTGATGGCGATAAAATGGCGGCGGGTACTGCTCAGGCTTATGCTAAATTTGCAGAAGAAGATGCTAAAAAGGCTAAGTAAGGACGTTTGAAATACTGCAGTAAAGTTAAAAAGGCTCGGCACTATGCTGGGCCTTTTTTGCTGTCGGTCAATGGATTATCAAGCTGTTGCTTTGTGAATTAATCGCTTCAGGTTTTCGAGTACAATCGGCTTGGCAATATGCCCATCCATACCGGCGGAAGCGCATTGGCTAACCTGTTCACTCAGCGTATGGGCCGATAAAGCATAGATAGGGGTAGGGTGATGGTTGTTTTGTTGTTCCCATTGACGAATGCGCCGGGTCGCTTCATAGCCATCCATCAGCGGCATTTCACAGTCCATTAATATTAGGTCATAGCTACTATTGCAGGCCATGGAGACCGCTTCTGTGCCGTTTGCAGCAAGGCTGACCAGACAGCCCAGGCTTTCAAGCAGTTTAACCGCCACTTTCTGATTAACCAGATTGTCTTCGGCCAATAAAATAACCAGGTTTTCAAAATCGTAGTGGGTGCTGGGTTCGCTGCGGTCGTGACCCTGGCTGGTTGCCAGTGAAAATTCCAGACTAAAGGTAGAGCCCTTGCCATGTTCGCTGTGCAAATGGATGGAGCCATTCATTAATTGCAGGAGTTGCTTGCAAATAGCCAGACCAAGACCGGTTCCGCCGTATTTGCGGGTATTGGTTTGATCGGCTTGGGTAAAGGGTTGGAATAACCTGGGTTGCAGAGACTCTTCTATACCAATACCACTGTCGCTGATATTGATACGAATAAGCGTGTTACCACTAATATGAGAAACATTTTCTACATCAATATTAATAAAACCTTGCTCGGTAAACTTACAGGCATTATTCAGCAGGTTGGTGAGTATTTGATGCAAGCGGCTTTCATCACCAATAAACTGTTGGTTTTTCAGCTCTGGGTCCATCGATAACGTCAGAGAGATAGCATCATTGATATTGGAGCGAAAAGGCTCGACGGTTTCATAAATTAATGTGGCCAGATTAAAAGGGTTTTCCTCCAATATTAGCTGCTCTGCATTTAGCTTTGAGTGGATCAGAACATCGTTAATCACTGTAAGTAGCGTATTGCCTGAGCGTTGAATTATTTTTAGATACTCTTGTTGCTGCTCGCTTAATGATTCGTTTTTCATTAGCTCGACCATACCGATAATGCCATTCATCGGTGTTCTGATTTCATGGCTAATACTGGCCAGAAACCGCTCCCGGCTATGCATGGCTTCTTCGGTGGTTTTCTGCGCCAGTAGCAAGGCGTCATGGGAGGATTTTAATTGGCTGGTGCGCTCTTCGACGCGGCTTTCCAGTTCTGCATTTAAGGAGGCCAGTTGTATTTCAGCTTGCTTGCGTGCGGTAATATCCTGTAATGCGCCGATCACTTTAACCACCTTGCCATTTTCCATTTCTGTGATGGCATAAACATGAGCCCAGATATGGCGCTTGGCTGGCGTGATCATTTCCAGTTCCAAATCATAGCCTTCGCCGGTCGAAATAGCTTTGTTGATGGCGTTGGTGATTAATGTCCAGTATTCCGGTTTATAGAAATGAATGGCAGTTTTAATTTGAGGGGTATAATCTTCTGGCGATAAATCGTGAATACGATAGGTCTCATCGGTCCAGTATAAGGTGTCTTGTTTTAAGTCAATTTCCCAACCACCGACCTTGGCCAAGGTCTGAATAACATTGAACATCTTCCTGTAGCTCATGCGAGGGACCTTATGCTGTTTTTAATGGAGCCGCTTTTGCAGTATATGTCTAATCCTGTCATTCTGCTTTGAATTTACAGCAAAATTCATTCTACTATCCGTTTAAGTTATTTCAAACTCACAGCTTATTGGTGCCTTTAGACAATGCCAGATAAAAAAAAGCCCCTGCAAGCAGGGGCATAAGCAAAGAGGGTAAACCTCCTGTTGGAACTGTTATAAGTGGCTTATTTGTGAATGCCGCCCATATTTAAGTATTTAACTTCCAGATAATCATCGATACCGTATTTGGAACCTTCACGGCCAATGCCGGATTCTTTTACGCCACCGAAGGGAGCAACTTCCGTAGAAATAATACCTTCGTTAACGCCCACGATACCGTAGTCCAGGCCTTCACTAACGCGCCAGATACGGCCGATATCTCTGGAGTAGAAATAAGCAGAAAGACCAAAGGGTGTATCGTTACCAATGCGGATGGCTTCTTCTTCGGTTTTAAACTTAAAGATTGGCGCAATAGGGCCAAAGATCTCTTCGTTATAAACGTCCATGGTGTCATCAACATCGACTAATACTGTTGGGTGATAGAAATTTTCACCTTCGGCATCAGTACCTTTACCGCCAACCAATACTTTTGCGCCATTGCTAGTGGCTTGGTCTACGATGGCGCTAACTTTGGTGAAAGCGTCGTCGTTGATAAGTGGTCCGATGGTTACGCCTTCGTCAGCACCGTTGCCAACTTTAAGAGCGTTAACGGCAGCTACCAATTTTTCGGTGAAAGCGTCGAAAACAGATTCTTGTACCAGAATCCGGTTAGCACAAACACAGGTTTGACCCGCGTTGCGGTATTTTGACGCCATGGCACCAATCACAGCTTCATCCAGGTCGGCATCATCAAAAACTATAAATGGAGCGTTGCCGCCTAATTCCATTGAGGTTTTCTTAACGGTGTCAGCACACTGCTTCATTAGCACTTTACCGATTTCAGTAGAACCGGTGAAGGTTAACTTGCGAACAATGCTGCTGCCTGTCATTTCGCCGCCGATATCGCGAGCCTTGTTACCTGCAACAACGCTGAACACGCCTTTAGGTACGCCAGCACGTTCTGCAAGGTCAGCTAGTGCCAAAGCACACAAGGGGGTCTCAGTGGCAGGCTTTAGAACAATGGTACAGCCCGCGGCTAACGCTGGAGCTACTTTGCGAGTGATCATTGCAATAGGGAAGTTCCAGGGCGTAATCGCTGCTACAACGCCTACAGGTTGCTTTAAGGTTACGATGCGCTGAGTTGGGTTGTTAGACTCAATAGTGTCACCGTATACGCGACGACCTTCTTCAGCAAACCATTCAACAAAAGAAGCACCGTAGCCAACTTCACCGCGAGATTCAGCCAGAGGCTTACCCTGTTCGGCGGTCATCAGTTGAGCCAGGTCTTCCTGGTGTTCCATCATTAAAGCAAACCAGCGCTTTAAAATAGCAGAACGTTCTTTGGCGACGATATTTTTCCAGCTTTGGAAAGCTACATCCGCAGCTTCGATCGCGCGGCGAGTTTCGGCAGCACCGGCGTTAGGGATATCAATGATTTTTTCTTTGGTGGCTGGGTTTAAAACGGGCATCACTGCACCGTTATCGGCATCTACCCATGCGCCATCAATAAATAGCTGTGAGCGCAGCAGTGTGTTGTCTTTAAGATTTAACATTAACGTGTTTCCTCAGGTTTAAAGGTTGTCTCAATTACTTTCCGGCCAGTCTTGCCACTACAGGGGCAAATTCATCGACCATATTATTGGTGCCGTCATCTAATACGGCGACATAAGAAATGCCGTATTGTTCGCGGCGGCGTATCAATTCGTCGCAGATGTAATCAATGCTGCCAATCAGGCAGTGGGGATGTTGTAGTACATCCTCTGCACTCATACCCAGCTGTTCACCGATGGCGGCAGCGGTTGGGGCGGCATGGTCGGTCACTATAGTCGTATAGGCGCCAATTTCAAGTTCTATATCTTTAAAGCGGTCACCGGCTCCGTTTTTGATCCAGTTGACCTTTTTGGCGGTTTGTTCAGCCATGCCGGAGTTCATGCCGTCGAGACCGATGGTGCCGGCGCGGTTATTAAAGTTCAGGCTGACGATATCGGCCTGTTCGCCAGCGTAGGTCAGGATTTTTTTACTGCCGCCGCCAATCATAATGGGTGGGTGGGGCTGCTGTGGGGTGCTGGGGATGCCTTTAAAGCCAGACCATTGTAGGGATTCGCCGTTGAGTTCAATCAGTTCGCCGGACATAAAGGCTTTATAAGCCTCTACCGTTTCAGCAAAGCGGGCAAAGCGCTCAGGGAATTCATCAAAGGACAGGCCTACGGCTTCGTACTCGGCTTTAATCCAGCCTGCGCCTAAACCGAATTCATAGCGTCCGCCAGAAAGGTAGTCCATGGTGGCAGCTTCTTTGATTAAAGTGATGGCGTGGCGGTAGTCGTTACAAAATACCCGGCAACCGACCCGCAATGTGGTGGTTTGTTCAAGCGCCATTGCGATTGCTGGTGTTGCGGCTAACATTTGTGGTGGGTGGCCAGTGGTATCTAGTGCTGGGCCTTCACTTAAAAAGTGGTCCGCTAAAAAGAAGGTCGAATAACCCAGGTCTTCTGTTTTTGCAATCAGGTTACGCCAGTTCTTTGGTGAATCCGTATTAAAGCTCTGTAACGAAAAGCGAAAAGGTTTATGACTCATGGTTTTTCCTATTTTAGTTATTAGCCTGTAGGGTGGATTGTAATCCACCAGTTATGATTGCTCCGTGCTGGGATTGGTGGATTATAATCCACCCTACAATGTGCGGCAGCAATGACGGGCAGGGGCTTAGCCTGCTTTAGTCAGTTGTACTGGAATGGAGCTTTGACGCGCCATACCTGAGTATTTTGACGCGTGGTCCAGGTTATTGATCAGGCGGTTGGTGTTAGCACCAATTTCCCGCACTTTATCATCGCTTCTTTCACCAGGTGCGCCGCCCCAGCAATGAGCCATTGAGACTACGCCGCGTTTAATATCCGGGCTGCTTTGTGCAACCGCTGGAATCTGGCCGCGATCAGACGTAATGGAAATTACATCACCATCGGCAATATTGAGTTCCGCCAAATCTTCAGGGTTGATATAAGCCGGGTTGGTAGTGCCTTTTTTGGCGAGGAAGCTTAGTTCTGGGCCGGTCGAGTTAAAGGTGTTTTTCATTCGACGGCTAATCAAAATATACGGGAAGTCGGTTTTGGCTTTCAGGCTGCTGTCGGCATCTTTGATGGTGCCGGCAATTTCATCGGTAATGCCTTCAGGCATTAGGTCCATACGGCCCTTAGTGGCTGGGTCAGCTTCTGCCACAATCACATCAGGCACATCGTAAACTTTGCCGCCATCGTTTTTATAAATATCGGCCAGAGGTACTCTGGAGTTGATGGTCATTTTTTCCAGTACATCGTACTTGGAGGGTTTGTTAACCATATCCAGTGGTTGCTCGCGAATGTTTAGATTTAGGCCCAGACGTTTGCCCAGTTCCCAGAACAGTTCCCATTCTTCAATCACATCGCCTTCTGCTTCGATTACGGTTTTGGCGTAATGGCTATAGGGTTTTTCGTACCAGATATCGGTGAGTACGGTTAAGTCATCACGCTCAAGGCATAGCTTGGAGCCAATCACATAATCCGCCATTTCGCAGGTGGCTGACATTTTGTAATCAATACACACCAGCAGGTCGAGATTTTTTAAAGCTTCATAGGCTTTGTCCTGACCGGGCCATGCCAGTAGCGGGTTGCCACCAACACAGATTAAGGCTTTGATCTGGCCTTCGCCTTCCATCAAGATTTCATCGGCGAGAATGGCTGTGGGCATTTCTTTAACCGGGCCATTGGCGGTTAATACGGTGACTTCCCCAATGTCATCGGATACGCGGCTGCGAATACCTGTTAGCCATTCCGGTGTAGGTGGTACTGCTTGCGCAGGGCGGGGCACCAGTGGCGATAGTACGCCAGCGTTAGGAAGTTTTTCACCCGCGCGATAATGGCGGCCACAAATGGCGTTAATGGTTTGTGTTAGATGTTGAATCAGGTTGGGGTAGGGGCCCATTTCGGGTCCGGTACCGGTGGTGGCGCAACCTTTAGGGCCTGCGGCAAAGAGTCTGGCGGCCTCGATAATATCGTCTTTAGCCAGTTCGGTACGTTCGGCCACGTAGTCTGGCGTGAACTGACTGATATTGTCTTTAAAGGTATCGAGGTTCTCGATATGTTCATCACAGAAGGCTTTATCGTGTAGCTCTTCATCGAGAATAATATGAATTAAACCGGCTAGTAATACGGCATCCTGCCCTGGTTTAATTTGTAGATGCAGGTCAGCACGTGAGGCTACTTCAGATTTACGCGGATCAACGGCAATAATTTTAAGGCCGCGTTTTTTACCTTCACGCAACGCATTACTAGGGCTGAATGAAGGAATACCGCCGGGAATAGAGTAGTGTGATACCAATGTGTTATTGCCAATAATCAGTGCAACATTGGAATCTTGCCAAGTATGTTGGCCTGCTGCCCAAAAGCCCATACGTGCTTGACCAATACCCACCTTGGCGGGTTGGTCAATGGTGATACTAGTGTAGTAAGACGGTGAATCCAGCTCCACATGCCAGGACTTGGCAACCGGGTGGGTGGCTGAGTTTTGAAACGATACGGTGCCGTTATAACTGGCAATGGCTCTTGGGCCGTACTTTTCTTTAATGGCTTTTAGCTTGTCCGCAATTTCATCCAGCGCTTGCTGGCTACCAATATCGGTATGGCTGCCATCTTCGTTCTTTCTAAGGGAGGTGAGAATACGCTCAGGCAGATACAGCTGCTCTGGCATCTGTCGGCCTTTCAGGCAGGTATAGCCGCCAAAAATCTCATTATCGACATCCGGTTTTAGCGAGATTAGCTTATTGTCCTCTACCTCGATTTCCATTGGGCAGTTTGCGTGGCAGTAGCGGCAATAGGTTTTTACAGTCTTGCTAGGCATGGGTATCTCTTTTTCTTAGTAGTTCATGTCATTCCCGTCCCTGACTCAAGTTCTCGAGGGCAGGCTGCGGGCACCGTGATTCCCGCCTTCGCGGGAATGACGTAATCGATTAGCCGGTGAAAAAGTCGGCTCTGGGTACACCCTCTGGGTCATAGACCGGCTCTTCCAGATCAATCCGGAATTTGGAGACTTCCGTATTGTATACACCGTAGCCTCCAAGCAATGCCAGCATATTGGCATAGTAGGGACCGGCCAAATGAGCGGCTAAATCTTCCGAAGACTCCCAGTTTTCATACACATATACGCGGGTGTCAGAGGTCGGATCAGCGGACCAGACATAGTGCTTGCAGCCTTTCTGGGTGCGGGTTTCAGCGACCAGATCCGCGGATTCGGCCAGTGCTTTATCACGGTGTTCAGCGGCTAATTCAACACAGCCATTAATCAGTACTGTCATGGTGTTAATCCTGCGGAAAATAGGGGGTATTTCATTATTGAAATTTGACCCAAAAGGTACCAGATAAAAATCTATAAAACAATCAGGGTTGACTGATTTTTTATAAACCGCTATGTTGGCGTTATTGAGTGGCATCTTGGCACAAAACAACAACCTTTTTATATAGGCAGTATATTTCATGACAGATTTAATCAATCGCCAGTATTACTTGGCTCAACGCCCTGCAAGCGTACCGACTTCAGAGGACGTTCCGGCCCGCGATGTGCCCGTTGCAGAGCCGGCTGAAGGCATGGCGGTGATCAAGAATATGTTTATCTCACTGGACCCTGCGATCCGTGGTTGGATGGGTGATGACCCTAACTATATTGAGCCTATAGCCATTAATGACGCGGTCCGCAGCTCGGTTATCGGTCGTGTAGTCAAGAGCAATAGCCCGGAATTGGCCGTTGGCGATGCGGTCATGAGTTTAGGTGCCTGGGAGGCTTATACCACCGGCCCCGCCGTTGCGATGAATAAGCTGGATGAAAGTGCTGGCCTGCCTCTGAGTAACTTTTTGAGCGTATTGGGCCCCACCGGTTTAACTGCGTTTTTTGGTATCCTCGATGTGGGTAAGCCAAAAGCGGGTGAGACTGTCTTAGTGAGTGCCGCCGCTGGTGCTGTTGGCTCAGTTGTAGGGCAAATTGCCAAAATTAAAGGCTGCCGTGTTGTCGGTATGGCCGGTTCTGATGATAAATGTGCCTGGCTAAAAGACGATTTGGGTTTTGATGAGGTGATTAACTATAAAACCTGTGGTGATTACGGCGATGCGATTCGCAAAGCCTGCCCTGATGGTGTTGATGTTTACTTCGATAATGTCGGTGGTGAGATTCTGGATGCTGCGCTGCTATGTCTGAATAAATTTGCCCGTGTTGCGGTTTGCGGTTGGATTTCAACCTATAACGATGCCGATGCACCCGGCCCGAAAAACCTTTGGCAATTGGTTGCCGAGAGTGTGACGATTCAGGGTTTTGTGGTTATCGATTATATGGATCGTTTCCCTGAAGCGATTGGTCAGTTGGCGGAATGGGTCATGTCTGGCCAGATTCAATTTAAAGAAGATATTGTTGACGGTCTGGATAATATTTTACCGGCGTTTTTAAAACTGTTTGATGGCAGTAACCAGGGTAAATTAATGGTTCGTATCCCGGAAGAATAAACCGCTGATGAATCGCTTTGACGGAAAATATGTTGTTGTAACCGGCGCCGCTGACGGTATCGGTTTGGCGACGGCGACGTTTTTTGCCACTCAAGGCGCAAAGGTAATCGCGGTTGATTTGCCATCGTCATCCTTGTCCAGCGTACTGGCAGATTATGATAGCGTGATTCCACTGCACCAGGATATGACGGCGGAAGATGCCAGCCAAAATGTTCTGGCTGAAGTGACAGCGCGTTTTGGTGGCTTGGATATTTTAATTAATAATGCTGGCATATCACCTTTTGGCCCATTGGATGATGATAACGATGAGGCTTGGAAAAATACCTTTGATATTAACGTCGCAGCCATTCACAAGTTAAGTAGAGCCTGTTTGCCGCTACTAAAATTAAGTGCTGCTGGTAGAGTGATTAATACCGCTTCATTATCCTCTGTGGTTGCCAATAATGGCATGGGTATTTATACCGCATCTAAACATGCGGTGGCCGGTTTAAGTAAATCCATGGCGTTGGAGTGGGGCGAATTTGGTATTACCGTTAACTATCTTTTGCCGGGTGCTATCGTAACGGGAATATCCCGTGATGTATTTGCGACTAACCCTGAGTTTAAAGCGTTTTGGGAAAATAAATCGGCCTTGGGTCGATTGGGTCAGCCTGATGATATTGCCAAAGCAATATTGTTTTTAGCCTCGGATGATGCGGCATTTATCAGTGGTCATGGTTTGGTCGTCGATGGTGGTGCGTTAATTTCTGCGTAAACCGTAGTTTATAATTATTATAAGAGTGTATTAATTGTGAGTGAATCTTTAGTAAAAGTTGAAATAGATGCCCCGGTGGCAACCATTACCCTAAACCGTGCCGATGCGATGAATGCATTGTCGACGGCCATGCGTAAAGAATTTGCCGAAGCGCTGTTAAGTATCAAAACCAATGCAGATATTCGGGCCATTGTTTTAACCGGTGAAGGCAAGGCATTTTGTGCCGGCCTTGACCTGCCTGAATTGCAAAGTGCCCGTACTAATGTGGCGGAGAGTGGAGTGATTGGCAGCGACTTGTTAGATGCCTTAAGTGAAATTGGTATCCCGGTCATTGCAGCGGTTAATGGCTATGCAATAACCGGAGGTTTTGAAATTGCGCTGTTATGCGACATCATTATTGCCTCAGAAAAGGCGGTGTTTGCCGATACCCATGCGAAAGTGGGTGTGATACCCGCCTGGGGCATTACCCAGCGCTTGCCTAGAATTATTGGCCCAATGCGGGCTAAAGAAATGAGTTTGACCGGCAATAAAGTCGGTGCACAACAAGCTTATGAGTGGGGCTTGGTTAATCATGTGGTTAAGCATGAGGATTTGCTCTCAACAGCGATGCAATTAGGTCGTGATATTGCCGGTTGTGACCACGGCTCTCAAGTGGCTATCAAAACCCTGATTGATGTGGGTTGGATGAGCCCGATTGAAGATGGGCTGAGATTGGAGCGTACTGCCAGTATCCAGGCTTTTAGGGATTATGCTGCCGAGCAAGAGGCGGAAAAAAATACCGGCTAATACCATGCCGGCAACCGGAGAGGAGGAAGGTTGTGCCATACAAAATCACTTGGTTGGACCAAACAGTGATAGCGGACTTTTACGGTGATGTGACAGTCCAGGAAATCAGGGATCACGGTAGGGAGGTCAATAATGACCTTCGTTTTAAGAAGGTTAGCAAGCGAATTTCCAATTGCTCGGCAATAACGAGTATCAATGCCAGTACCACCGATTTAAAAATCTTTGGCTTTATTGATCATGATGCCGCCCGATACGCGCCGGATGCTCATATGGCGGTGGTGACTGAGCACCCGTCTATTATTCAAAATACAGCGCAATACAAGGCGGCCTTTGGTGATGGCAGTTGGAAAATTAAACTATTCCCCTCCATTGGCGAGGCTTTAGCCTGGGACCCTGATCAGGATGGCTAGGACTAGCCCTAATCCGGGTTTTATAGTTTTGCGGTTGAAACTGTCGATAAGGCTTACATATCACGCTTTTTTGATTGGCAATAAAATTCCTAAACTTCTGATAAATAAAGGATATTTTTGGTTGGTATAACAATTGCAATCTATCACGTCAGTTGTTTTAACACCCATTGATGCAGTTATAGTTGAAGGTAAAGCTATGAAAAATATCCTCGCCGGTGCAGTCACCAGTGTATCCCTCTTGTTAGCCATGTCGGCGGCAAACGCCACGGTTATTACAGAAATTGAAGCCAATGACAGCTTTGCCACCGCGCAATATGTTGAGGGGTCATTTTCTACCGGTGCCAATGCTGATGTTGAAAATGCCGGTGTAGCAGGGTGGGAGTGGGTTTCCATTGAAGCGGGGCCTGACACAACTTCCAGCTATGATTATTTCACCTTCTCGGTAGCTGCCGGCCAGCAATTTATTTTTGATATTGATTATGGCTGCGAGACCACCGAGTGTGATGACAGTGATACCGATGTCGATACCTTTATTCGTTTATTTGATGGTAGCAACGGTCTGATCGGCTTTAGTGATGACGAAGGGCCGGACCTGTTTGACTCTCTACTGGCTTTTGAGTTTGATTATACCGGCACCGCCACTCTGAAAGTGTCGCAGTTTGAAGACAGTGTTATGCCGTCAGGAACAGACTACACGCTGCAAATCTCTCGTGAGCAGCAGGCTGTCTCAGTGCCTGAGCCAGGTTCGCTTCTACTCTTAAGCCTTGGTCTGGCTATGCTTGGCCTTCGCCGCCAATAACAGGCCCTGTATTCGATTATTCGGCGGCTGCTACCACCATATCGGACAGTCGCTGAAACCTCAGCATATTCTCAGTTTCATCCATAATCCCTGCGGTCAGGCAAATAAAGGTGAGTTCCCGTTCCGGGTCGACCCAAAACAGGGTTGAGCCTGCGCCTTCTCCGCAAAATGTGGTAGGGGAGGTATTGGTGCCCATATAACAGGGAAAAGTACCTTCTCCCCTTAGAAAAAACGTTAGGCCAATATAGGCTGGCCAATCAGGCCAGGTATGCATTTCACGGGTGTAGTCAAAGATATCATTGGGGGCATCGCCGGTATGATTGCGTACAGCGTTTTCCACCATGGCTGGAGATAAAATATCCGAGCCTTCATAGCTGCCTTTTAAGCGCAGCATTTCAGTAAAGCAAAACAGATCCCTTGCGGTGCCCATAGCTCCGGCGGCGGCAAACTCAGCATCGTCTGTTGCCAGTAAATTCATGGTGTTAAACGCTTCCGGGTCGAATAGGCTATCGTTATTAAAGGCTGCGACGATCGGTACCCGTCGAGATACCAGATCCTCCCTTAGGGAGAGGGAGGTGCTCTTCATGCCCAGGGGTTTAAATAAGTCTTCTTCTAAAATTTGCCGAAAAGGACGCTTTGCCTCATCCAGACGACAGACCATTTCCGCCAGAACAGAGTGGGCAGCATAGGGGTTATAGGTCACGGTTTGCCCCGGGCGACGAAACAGGCGCTCATCACTGACCGCGGCTACCAGTTTATCAATATGAATATGGCTGCCTGGCTCTAAGGACAGGGGTAATTCGGGGTTCATCCCGCTAGTATGGGTTAGTAGGTGGTAGACGGTAATATTTTGCTTACCCTTGGCGCCAAATTCCGGGATCACTTCCGCTACCCGGGTATTCAGGGAGAATTTTCCCTGTTCGATCGCTGCCAATACAATCGTGGTAGTGAGCTGCTTGGTAATCGACATCAGATGAAACACATCATCCGTTTGCGTGGCACGTTGATTGGCAAGGTCGCTATGGCCCAGCGCCTGATGCAGGCAGATTTTGCCTTGATGGGCTACCAGGATTACCGCACCATGATAGCTGCCGGCGGTAATATCCTGTTGAATGCTGTGGCTTAGCAGTTCCAGTCTTGATTGGTTTAAGGTGCTCATGGCAACCCCTTTTTATTATTGATCGTTGATCTGTGGCTATTGGTCCACCGTATCCTTTAGCAGCTATCGCTAGGCAATGGGGGTATAGGTACCGCTAAGATCGGGGCCGCCATGATAAATAAAGCTGTAATTACGGCTCTTAAATAGCCATTCTCCAGCTTCCTTTATATAGGTATCTTCGTAGCGGCTTAGTATGGTCATGGTATTACCCTCTTTATCACGGGTATATTCATGTAAATACCAGTGGCCGCTGGCGTTATCACCATCGACCTCGAACAGGCAGGAATTCGGCATCATCAGGGCAAAATCAAAACCGCCCATCATTTGTTGCCAGAGGCCAAGAATATTGTCCTTTCCTTCTACCGGGGTACCCAGCAGGTTCCAGCTGGCGCCTTCGGCCCAGGTGGAAATCCAGCTGTCAGCATCATAGCGGTTGACTGCGTCGGTGTATTTACCCATAAGGTTTCTAAGGGCAATCTCATCTTCCAGGTTGTTAGTGGCAGTAGTGTTCATGAGTATCTATCCTTTAGATTGGTATTTTTTCCTACTGTATCTCGAGTCCGGCAAAAAAGAAACAGACAAGACTGTTTTTAACAGTATAGAGCTGGTAGTATCTTGTTCGCTGGGCAGTTTATAACAAAAATTTAAACGTTAATTGCGGAGGAATATTCATGGATTTAAGCGCTTTCCCATACTTGCAGGGCAATTATGCACCTGTCGAAGCCGAATATGATCACGATGAAACCCAGCTGAGGGTTGAGGGTACTATACCTAAGAATCTGGTAGGTGCCTATATGCGTGATGGGGCGAATACCGCCTACGAGCCCAACCACTATGTCTATCCGTTAGATGGCGATGGCATGGTCCACGCTGTTTACTTTAGAGACGGCAAAGTCCAATACAAAAATCGCTGGGTAGAAACCAGTCATTTAAAAACTGAACGTGAGTGGGGTAAAACCATTTACGGCAGTGTTGGTAAATTGTTAGAAGTGCCCCAGGAAGTTATCGATGCTGGTGGTGAGCCAAGTCCTGTGCGTAACACGGCCAATACCAATGTGATCTACCACGGTGAAAAACTATTCGCCATGTGGGAAGGTGGTTTCCCGCATTTATTAAATAACGATTTATCAACGGTCGGTTTATATGACTACGACGGGGCTTTAAAGCCAGGTGATGCACTGACCGCGCATCCAAAAGTGTGCCCGGATACCGGCGACCTGATTACCTGTACTCAGCGTTGGGATAGCCCTAACTATTGGGTTCAGGTGATCGACAAAAATGGTAAGCACAAGCAAACTATTCCTGTTGAATTTGAACGTAAAGGTATTATCCACGATCTGCAGATCACTGAAAATTATGTGATTATTTTCTATGCACCCGCATGGCATAGTTTGGAACGCGCTATGAAGGGTGAAGATCCGTTTATGTGGGAACCGGATCGCGGCACCAAAATCATTGCTATACCTCGCGATGGCAGTGGCAAAAATGTTGTTTACGAAACAGATGCTTTCTTTAGCTGGCACTTCTGTAATGGTTTTGAGCAAGGTGGCAAAATCATTATTGATTATATCTGGATTAATTCTATTCCTTTCACTCAGGCGCAAGGTACCGGTGTTGAGAAACAGCCACGCCGCATGTATCGCATGACTCTGGATAAAGCGACCAAGCAAGTGACCAATGAGCAGTTCTCTGATGTGTTTTGTGAGTTCTCTCGGGTTGATGAGCGCTTAATGGGTAAAGACTATCGTTACGGCTTTGCGGCTTCCAGTAATCATGATTGGGATGATGCCCACGGTTATAACTGTACGGGTCGTTACGATTTTGTTACCGGTGAAACCAAATTATGGGATTACGGTCCTGAAGCCAATGCGGGTGAGCCTGTTTATGTGCCAAACCCGGATAGTGATAAAGAAGAAGATGGCTGGGTAATGTGCTTTGTGTTTAACCCGGATGAAGGTGCATTTCTGTCGATTCTTAATGCAGGTACCTTTGATCAGGCTGCCAAAGTATTTATTCCAACCCGTGTACCCAATGGCTTCCATGCCAACTGGATGCAGAATCTGACGTTAAGCTAAGCACGTTTAGAGTTTGGGAGCATTATAATGACAACACGCCCTGAAATAGATGTAAGCAAATACCCTTATTTGCAAAACAACTATGCACCTGTGTTAGAAGAATATTCCTTTGATGAAGGTGAGGGCGGTTTGCGTGTTGAGGGTGAAATACCTGAAGCACTGGTCGGCGCATTTATGCGTAATGGTCCCAATATTGCCTGGCAGCCCAATCACTATGTTTATCCTGCCGATGGCGATGGTATGGTTCACGCTGTTTATTTTAAAGATGGTCGTGTTCACTATCGCAATCGCTGGGTACGTACTGAAGGCTTTAAGGTTGAAGAAAAATTAGGCCGTTCTTGCTATGGCAGTGTTGGCAAAATTTATATGCCTGACGAAGAAACTCTGGCGGCGGGTGGCCCACCCAGCCCGCTAAAAAATCTGGCAAATACCAATATTGTTTATCACGGCGATAAATTAATGGCGCTGTGGGAAGTGGGTAATGCCTACGAATTAAATAGTGACCTTAGTACCGTGGGTGAGTGGGATTATGATGGCGCGATCAAACCCGGTGATGGTTTAACCGCGCACCCCAAAATTTGTGGGCGCACCGGTCAGTTGGTGACTTGTACGCAGCGCTGGGATGCACCGTTTTATACCTTGCGCATTATGGATAAAAGCGGCAAACAGATTTTAGAAAAGCCGATTGATATGCCTGACCGTGCCGTAATGCACGATCTGCAAATTTGCGGTGATTATGTGGTTATCTTTTACCCTCCGGCTTTTACCAATTTGGAAGCGGGTATGACCGGTGGTGATCCCTTTATCTGGAACGGGGATGACAATACGCGTATCTGCGCTATCCCCCGTGATGGCGGCGAGCCAATCTGGTTTGAGAAGTCGACCTTCTTTAGCTGGCATTTTACCAATGGTTTCCAAAGTGGCGACAAGCTGTATGTCGATTATGTGTGGATGGCGACACCGCCTTTCGGTCTTGACCCTAACAGTGGGCGCGAGAGTCAGTTGCGCAACATGCACCGCATGACATTGAATCTTAAAACCGGCGAAGTCACGGATGAAAAATTAGGCCCCACCTATTGTGAGTTTGGGCGTGCCGACGATCGGCTTTGTGGTTTGCAGTATCAGTATGGTTTTGCAGCGGCGTCAGATGCGGAAAGTTTTGAAGGCCCTAACCACGGTTATAACGGCGTCATTCGCTACAACATGGATAACGGCGATTCACAGTTTTGGGATTATGGCGAAGGTACCAGTGCCGGTGAGCCTGTACATGTCCCCAACCCCAATAGCGAAAAAGAAGAAGATGGCTTTTTAATGGCCTATGTCACTCACCCTGAAGAAGGTTCATTTATTTCGATTATGAGTGCGGGTGATTTACAGCGTGGCCCATTGGCCAAAGTATTTATACCTTCCCGTGTACCGAATGGCTTTCACGCCAATTGGATGCAAGGATTAACACTTTAAAACCCTGATTAAAAACAAACACATTCAAACAGTTTATAACAATATAAGAGGCGACAAATGTCTTTAGATAAAAAACAATTCCTAGACGCGTACCGCACCATGCGCACCATACGTGATTTTGAATATCGCGTTAGTGACGAGTTCGGTAAAGGTAATATTCCCGGGTTCTTACACCTGTATGCAGGTCAGGAAGCGATTGCCTCTGGCATGTGCGCCCACCTAACCGATGATGATTACATTATGAGTACTCACCGTGGCCATGGCCACTGTATCGCCAAAGGCGGTGATGTGGGTGAAATGATGAAAGAAATTATGGGTAAAGAGGGCGGTAGCTGTGCCGGTAAAGGCGGCTCTATGCATATTGCTGCGATTGAAAAAGGCATGTTGGGCGCTAATGCGATTGTTGGTGGTGGTCCACCACTTATCGTTGGTGCAGCACTGGCCAACAAAACCTTAGGTACAGACCGCGTTGCGGTTTCTTTTACCGGTGACGGTGGCTCTAACCAGGGTACAACCTTTGAAGCGATGAACCTCGCGGTTGTTTTAAAATTACCTGCGATCTTTATGTTTGAGAATAACGGTTACGGTGAAGGTACTGCGGCTGATTACTCGGTAGGTTCAAAAGATATCGCCGGTCGTGCAGCTGCTTTTGGTATGCCTGCGCTTAAGGTTGATGGCGCTGATATCTTTGCCGTTTACGATGCTTGTAAAGAAGCCGTTGAACATTGTCGTGCTGGTAAAGGCCCAATCACGGTTGAAGCTAGCATTACGCGTTTCCGTGGTCACTTTGAAGGTGATGCGCAGGCTTACCGTGAAAAAGGTGAAGTTAAGCGTCTTATGGAAGATATGGATTGCTTAAAGATTGCCCGTGCCAATGCGATCAAGAAAAAATTAGCAACCAAGGCACAGCTCGACAAAATCGATAAAGAAGTTGCTGAGTATATTGCCGAATCAGCGGAAGCTGGCTTAGCTGCGCCGCAGCCAAGTGTTTCTGAATTAATGACCGATATTTATAGCTCTGAGTATTAAAACTCCTGGAATTTAACAAGCTAGTTGCTAAAAAAAATTAGAGAGAAGAAAAATGCCAATCAAAACGTATAGACAAGCCATTAACGAAGCAATGGCAATGGAAATGAGACGCGACTCCACCGTTATCGTAATCGGTGAAGATGTTGCCGGTGGTGCAGGTTGTAGTGGTGACCGTGATGCATACGGTGGTGTTATGGGTGTTACCAAGGGTTTATTCCCTGAATTTGGTGAAGCCCGTGTTATTGATACACCAATTACTGAGTCAGCGATTATGGGTGCTGCTGCGGGTTCTGCCCAGGCAGGATTACGTCCTATTGCCGAATTGATGTTTATGGATTTTCTGGGTGTATGTTTCGATCAGATTTATAACCAGGCGGCTAAATTCCGTTATATGTTCGGTGGTAAAGCTGAATGTCCCATGGTTGTTCGTACCATGGCCGGCGCCGGTCTGCGTGGTGGTGCACAGCACTCCCAAAACTTAACCCAGATGGTCACCATGGTGCCGGGTCTTAAGGTTGTATGTCCTACTAATGCTTATGATGCCAAAGGCTTATTGATTCAGGCGATCCGCGACAACGATTGCGTTATCTTTGTTGAAGATAAGTTCTTATACGAAACCAGCTGTGAAGTACCTGATGAGGACTACACCATTCCTTTTGGTGAAGCTAACTTCTTGCGTGAAGGTTCGGATGTCACCATCGTTGGTATTTCTAACACGGTTAATAAGGCGGTTGCAGTGGCCGACCGTTTGGCTGCTGAAGGTATCAGCTGTGATGTTATCGATCCTCGTACTACTTCACCACTAGATGAAGATGCGATTATTGAATCGGTTGAAACCACAGGTCGCTTGGTTGTAGTTGACGAAATGACGCCTCGCTGTGGTCTGGCTGCTGACATTTCCAGTATCGTTGCTGAAAAAGCGTTTGGTGCTTTACGCGCTCCTATTAAGAAAGTCACAGCCGTTCACTCCCCAATTCCTTTTGCACCTGATCTTGAAGATGCGTGGATGCCACAGGAAGCGGATATCGAAGCAGCCGTTCGCGAAGTGATGGGGTACAAATAATGAGTAAATTACATGCCTTGACCGTCCCCAAGTGGGGCATGTCGATGGAAGAAGGTGATATTACCGAATGGCGTGTAGCTGTTGGTGACACCATTTCTGTTGGCGATGAATATGTCGATATTGAAACTTCAAAGATTGTTAATACTGCCGAGTCTCCTTGTGCGGGTACTGTAGTTCGTATTATTGCCCAACCTGGTGAGACGCATCAGGTAGGTCAGTTAATGGGTGTTGTTGCGGAAGGCGAGACAACCGAAGACGAAATCGACGCCTTTGTTGCGGCCTTTGTTCCTGATGCTGGTGGTTCAGCCTTGGCCAAAGCCTCTGTCACTGATGGTTCTGCTGGCGATGCGCCTGCACCAGCGGCGGCACCAGCAGCTGCAGCACCAGCGGCTCCGGCACCAGCGGCTGCGCCTAAAAGTGGTTTATCGGAAGGTCCAGACGACTCTGATGTTAAAGCCTCTGCGGTGGCCCGTCGTATTGCTAAAGCGAATAACGTTAACCTGCATAATGTGACAGCTACCGGTCGTAACGGCCGTGTTTCCAAGCAGGATGTTGAAAAAGCAGCGGGCATTCGTGTGATGGCCGCGCCATTACGTTCAGCGGGTCCTGCATCAACCAGCAGCGCTCCTGTGCGTTCATCAGCGGACGACTCTCGCATTGCGGCAACGCCAGTTGCGCGTCGTTTAGCGAAAAAATTAAATATCAACTTGAATGACGTGACACCAACGGGTACCCGTGGTCGTGTTAGCAAAGAGGATATTGAAAAAGCGGCGATTGCCTTAACCGGCGTGGCTGACTTTAGCGAAGAAAAACTGAACGGTATGCGTAAAACTATCGCAGCCCGCTTAAGCGAATCCAAGCAGACCATTCCTCATTACCGCGTTAGTGTTGATATTGAAATCGACAGCTTATTACAGCAGCGCAAGTATATGAATGATGCTTTGGGTCATAGCTTGTCGGTTAATGATTTTGTAATTAAAGGTTGTGCCAGCGCTTTGGTGCAAGTGCCAGATGTTAATGTTCAGTTTACTGGCGACACCATTCGTCATTTTGAGCAGGTTGATATCTCTATGGCGGTAGCGATTGATGGTGGTTTGATTACACCTGTGATTCGCAATGTGGCTAATAAAGGTTTGCCACAAATCGCGGCTGAAGCGAAAGATCTGGCCACCCGTGCACAGAACGGCACCTTGGGTGTTGATGAGTTCCAGGGCGGCACCTTCTCGGTTTCCAATCTGGGTATGTTTGGTGTTGATCAATTTGATGCCATCATCAACTTACCACAAGCTGCCATCCTTGCGATTGCTGCGGGTAAGAAAAAGCCAGTGGTTCGCGGCGATAGCATTGTACCGGCAACGGTGATGCGGGTGTCTTTGTCCAGTGATCACCGTGCGATTGACGGTGCCGTTGCGGCGAAGTTCTTACAGGCGTTAAAAGGATTTTTAGAAAATCCTGCCTCCATGTTGCTATAAGAGAAGCCTTACGTGACAGCAAATACAGAAGTACAGCAGTTTGATCTGGTTGTGGTGGGTGCGGGCCCTGGCGGTTATGTAGCCGCCATCCGCGCTGCACAGTTGGGAATGAACACTGCCATTATTGAAAAACAGCATATGGGTGGGGTCTGTCTTAATTGGGGCTGTATCCCGACGAAAAGCCTGCTGAAAAGTGCTGAGGTTTTCGACAGTATGCAGCATGCCGAAGATTACGGACTTAGCGTTAAAACCGCAGGTTTTGATATTAAAAAAATCGTCCAGCGCAGTCGTGATATTGCCGAGCGTTTAAGTGGCGGCATTAGTTTTTTGATGAAGAAAAACAAAGTGACCGTCATTGATGGCTTTGCCAGCTTAACGGCTCCAGGTGAGCTGGATGTTAGTGTTGATGGTAATAGCGTTGCTACGGTTAAAGCGCCACATATTATTTTTGCTACGGGAGCCAGCCCTAGGGTTATTCCGGGTATGGAGCCTGATGGCAAAGTGATGTGGACGGCCAAAGAAGCGATGACGCCAACCACCTTACCCAAATCTTTATTGGTAGTGGGTTCTGGTGCTATCGGTATTGAGTTTGCGAGCTTCTATCGCAGCTTTGGCACTGAAGTCACAGTGATTGAAATGTTAGATCGTATTCTGCCTCAGGAAGATGCCGACATCTCCAAAGCGGCCCAGCGCGCCTTTAAAAAGCGTGGTATGAAATTCTTTACCGGTGCCAAGGTTGACGGCATTGATGTCAAGAAAACCAAAGCCAATGCTAAATGGACCGATAAAAACGGCAATGAGCAAAGCGAAAGCTTTGATCGTGTGATTTTGGCGGTGGGTGTTTCTGCAAATACTGAAGGTTTAGGTTTGGTAGAGCAGGGCGTACAGCTCGATCGTGGACAGGTTGTGGTGAACGAATGGTCTGAAACAGCGGTTCCCGGTGTGTATGCCATCGGTGATATGACCAAACCACCTCTGCTGGCTCACAAAGCCAGCCATGAAGCCGTGATCTGTGTTGAAAAAATCGCAGGCCATGATGATGTCGAACCACTGAATGCAATGTCTGTTCCTGGTTGTACCTACAGCTCACCGCAGGTGGCTAGTGTAGGCATGACTGAGCAACAAGCCAAAGATGAAGGTATCGATATTCGTGTCGGTAAATTTGACCTTTCTGCTTTGGGTAAGGCGCAGGCCATGGGTAAAACCGATGGTTTTGTTAAAACGGTGTTTGATAAGGAAACCGGTGAGTTACTGGGGGCGCATATGATGGGTGCCGAAGTGACTGAATTAATCCAGGGTTATGTGATTGCACAAAAACTGGAAACCACCGAAGAAGAATTGATGCATACCGTGTTTCCACACCCGACCATGTCGGAAGCGATGCATGAATCCGTACTGGATGCTTTTGATAAAGTGATCCATAGCTAAAATAGCTGATTTTAAAGAGAGAGACCCATGAGTACTCAATTACCTATTGCTGAAGGCCTGTTTACCTGGCCTTCAGAAAATCCAGCGCTGCTGGGTAGCCGTTGTCAGTCCTGTGGTATTGCTGATTTCCCGGTAAAGAAAAGCTGTATGGCTTGCGGTAGCGAAGATGTAACAACAGAAGAGCTACCTCGCCGTGGCAAATTATGGACCTGGACGATTCAGGGATTTATGCCCAAGCGTCCTTATAAGTCTGATGAAACGATGGAAACCTTCCGTCCCTATGGTGTTGGCTATGTTGAGTTACCCGGTGCTATCTGTGTTGAAAGCCGCCTGGTAGAAAATACCCCCGAGCAATTAAAAATTGGTATGGAGATGGAGTTGGTAGTAGATACCTTCCGTCACGATGAAGATGGCAACGAAGTTGTTAGCTTCGCGTTTAAAGCCGTTTAGTAAATAGCGTCATTCTCGCGAAGGCGGGAATCTAGTTTCCTGCTTTCGCGGGAATGACAGTAGAAAAAAAGAGAGATTTTTGATGGACGTAGCAATTGTTGGTATTGGTATCCACCCCTTTGGCCGTACCCCAGAGCGTACAGGTTTGCAGCAGGGTGCCTATGCAGCCCGCCTTGCCCTTAAAGACGCGGGCGTTGAGTGGAAAGATATGCAGTTCGGTTTTGGTGGTAGCGCCAGTGCCGGTAGTGCAGATGCATTAGTTAACGAATTAGGTTTAACCGGTCTGCCCTTTATTAATGTGGCCAATGGCTGTGCAACCGGTGGTAGTTCGCTGCTGTCAGCCTATAACGCGATTAAATCAGGCGAGTACGATATCGGTTTGGTTTCTGGTTTCGATAAGCACGATCGCGGTGCCTTTAATGCTGACCCTAAAGAGCTGGGTATCGGCGAATGGTATGGCGAAACCGGCATGATGATGACAACACAGTTCTTTGCGATGAAAATTCAGCGCTATATGGATATGTATAACATCAGCAAAGACACCTTGGCCAAGGTGGCAGAAAAAGCTTTTATCAATGGCTCGAAGAACCCTAATGCCTGGCGTCGTGATCCTATTGCCCTGGAAGAAATTGCCAATGCCTTAATGATTAGTGATCCGCTTACCAAATATATGTTTTGTGCTCCCGGTGAAGGTGGTGTAGGCCTGGTGCTATGTCGTGCGGACAAAGCTAAACAGTACAATGATAATCCTATCTACCTTAAAGGCGCTGCTTTCCGTTCACGACGTTATGGTTCTTTCGAGGTGTTTGCGCCTTCTCAGGCATTAGAGCAGGTGGATGGCCCAACAGTTGATGCCTCTAAAGCGGCTTTTGAAATGGCCGGCGTAGGTCCTAAAGATATTGATGTGTTGCAGTTACAAGATACCGAGTCCGGTGCCGAAATAATGCATATGGCCGAAAACGGTTTCTGTGAGCACGGTGAACAAGAACAATTAATTAACTCCGGTGCCACTCAGATTAACGGTTCAATGCCGATTAATACCGATGGCGGTTGTTTAGCCAATGGTGAGCCCATTGGTGCCACCGGTTTGCGTCAGGTCTATGAGACCTGTTTACAGCTTCGCCATCAGGCTGGTGATCATCAGGTGCCGAATGAGCCGCAATTGGGTTATACCCATGTTTATGGCGCACCAGGTATTAGTGCGGTCACTGTGTTGCAGCGCTAAGAGAATTAGAAGAGGTTTAAGCCCATGAACAAGAAAGTAGAACTAACCGCCGAGCAAATCGCTGCTCGAGATCCTGCTGAATCGTTTCAAGATTTATTGGATAAAGAAAAGGTAGAGGTGCCTGCGGCACTTCGCGATAGTACTGAGACCTATCTGGGTTCTGAGGACTTGCCGATAGAGCGTTATACCTCTCGCGAATTTTTCGATTTAGAAGTTGAAAAAATGTGGCGTAAAACCTGGCAGATTGCCTGCCGTGAAAATCGCTTAAAAGAAAGCGGTGATTACTACGTTTACGATATTGTTAATGATTCTATTCTGTTGACTCGCACCGAGTCCGGTGAAATTAAAGGTTATTACAATTCCTGTTTGCACCGGGGTCGCGCATTAAAGCGTGGTTCTGGTAATTCCGATAACCTGCGCTGTCCTTATCACGGCTGGGCGTGGAATCTGGATGGCGAGTTTGATGGCGCACCTTGTCAATGGGATTTTCCTCACGTTAAAGATGAAGACAATAAATTACCCGAAGTAAAAATAGCTACCTGGGGTGGTTGGGTCTTTATCAATATGGATGATAACTGCGAGTCACTTGAAGACTATATGGATGTGCTGCCCGAGCATATGAACCAGTGGAGACACGAGCAGCGTTTTGTCTCTATGCATATTGAAAAGGTGATTTCCTGTAACTGGAAAGTAGCACTTGAAGCGTTTATCGAGTCTTACCATGCTATTGCTACCCATCCTCAGCTAATGCCTTTCCAGGCTATTGATAATTCTCAGTATGATGTCTGGGGCGATAATGTAAGTCGTACTATTACTGCTTACGGTGTGCCCAATCCAACACATGCTGATCTTTATACTGAGCAAGAATCTTTAGATGCGATGATGGGCTTGATTGGTGTTGAGGATCGACCGCAGCTACCTGAAGGTATGACTGCCCGTGAAATGTATGCACAAATGAATCTACCCGTTGCCAATGAGCAGGCCGGTGAAGATTTCAGTGAAAGAGCCACCATGTCTGAAATGATGGATTCTACGCTATATATGTTATTCCCTAACTTTGCCCCTTGGGCTGGCCACGGCACAGTGATTACTTATCGTCATCGACCGAATGGTGATGATCATGAAAGCTGTATTATGGAAATCTTTCTGCTGACTCGTTTCCCTGATGGTGCAGAATCACCACCGGATGCCCCGGTTACCCGTCTGACTGCCGAACAGCGTTTTAGTGATGCAGCTGATGTCATGGGTGAAGGCTTTGCCAATGTCTTTAATCAGGATGATGCGAACTTGCCGCAAGTTCAGAAGGGCTTAAAAGCGTCTAAGAAAGGTAAGGTGAGTCTGGCTAATTATCAGGAAGTGCGTATTCGCCAATTCCACCAGACCTTAGATAAATACCTAAACGTATAATTAATCACTGGACACTGTTATGAACGAATTATTAGAGCCTTTTTCCCTTGAAGGTAAAGTCGCCATGGTTACCGGAGCCTCCAGTGGCTTTGGTGAGCATTTTGCGCAAGTGTTAGCAAAAGCGGGTGCCAAAGTGGTATTGGGTGCGCGTCGCACTGAAAAATTAAAAGCAGTGACTGATGCAATCAATGCCGATGGTGGTCAGGCCGTCGCAGTCACTATGGATGTGACAGACAGTGCCAGTATTGCCGCAGCCTTTGATGAGGCAGAAAAAGCCTTTGGTCTGATTACCATTATCGTCAATAACGCCGGTATCACCATTCCAAAACTGTTATTGGATTTAACTGATGATGACTGGAATAACGTAGTTGACACCAATCTAACAGGTGTTGCTTTCGTTAGTCGCGAAGCTGGCAAGCGTTTGGTTGCCGCTAAAACCGCTGGCAGCATTATTAATATCGCTTCTATTACTGCCGAGCGTTTGCAAAAAGCCCTAACCAGTTATGCAGCTGCTAAAGCGGGTGTCGTGCAATTGACTAAAGTGACTGCATTAGAGTTTGCGCGCCATAATATCCGTGTTAATGCCATCTCTCCTGGCTACTTCAGTACACCGTTGAATAGCGAGTGGTTTAAAACCCCTGATGGCCAAGCCCTTATTCAACGCGTACCTACGAGACGTATCGGGGATATGAAGGAGTTGAATGGTCCGTTATTGTTGCTTGCCTCCGATGCAAGTTCTCTTATGACCGGTTCCAATATTACTGTCGATGGCGGTCACGTCCTGTCTGAACTATAAGTTTTTTTTGAGGTTATAAACCGATGCAAAACCCTTTAACGCAGGAGCGTATCGATCGCGATGGCCACCTGTGGTCCAACCTGACTATTTCTGAAGCTGCTTGGCAAAAAGCTGAAGCCAGTCCCGATGATGTTGCCATTTATTTAGAAGATGAACCTGCTATTACTTATGGTTCTGTGGCAGAAGAAGCTCGTCGTCTGATTACCGGTTTACGTAAACTGGGTATGGAAGAGGGCGACACGATTAGCTTTCAACTGCCTAACTGGCGAGAGTCGGTGATTGTTGATATTGCAGCTTCTGCGATGGGTTTGTTAGTTAATCCGGTGATCCCTATTTATCGTGACCGTGAATTGCGATTTATTTTAAAAGATGCCAATACCAAATTGATTTATATTCCGGAGCAAATTCGTAGTCTTGAATTCCCTTCGATGATTGCCTCCCTCAAACCAGAGCTGCCTAATCTTGCGCATGTCGTTACTGTTCGTGCGGAAGGTGACCATGAGGGGATGCTGCGCTTTGAAGATCTGATGGATAATGAGCCGGTTGATCTGGCGACATTGCCAAAAGTTGATCCAAATTCGATAAAAACCATTCTCTATACGTCGGGTACCACCGGTAATCCCAAGGCGGTATTGCATAGCCATAACACCTTGGCGCGTATTATTCAGAACTCAGTGGATTGCTGGGGTATGGATGAGAATGACGTTATGATTATGCCTTCACCGGTTACCCATGTTACCGGTTACGGTTCCGGTATGGTGTTACCGTTTATATCCCCGGTTAAATCTGCCTTGATGCCGCGTTGGGATGCAGATGCAGCGGTTGATTATATCGAGCGTGTGGGTGGTACCGCCAGTGTGGGTGCAACACCGTTCTTAGTGGAGTTGTTAGCTGCTGCCAAACGTAAAAATACCCGTTTACCGACCATGCGTTTATTTGCCTGCGGTGGTGCTGCCGTGCCGCCACAATTAATTCATCAGTGCTACGAAGAATTAGAAAATTGCCGTGCTTTCCGGGTTTACGGTAGTACTGAGTGCCCGGTTATCACCCAGGGTTTTGTGAAAGCGGGTGAGCAGGAACTGGCTGCCGAAACCGACGGTATGATTTACGCCTACGATGTCAAAATTCTCGATGATGATGGCAACGAGTTGCCCAGAGGTGTTGATGGCGAAATCGCAGCTCGCGGTGCCGGTATGATGCTGGGCTATGGTATTGCTGAACAGAATGCCTCGGGACATGATGCCGATGGTTATTTCCTGACAGGCGATATTGGTGTGCGTACTGAAGATGACGCCATCCTGATCACCGATCGTAAAAAAGATATTATTATTCGTGGTGGTGAAAATCTTTCCGCTAAAGAAATTGAAGATGTGTTACATGATCACCCTATGATAAAAGAAGCCGCGGTAGTGGCTATGCCGCATGAGCGTTTGGGTGAGGGTGTTTGTGCCTATCTAATTTTGGAGCAGGCAGAAGCCTCACTGGAGCTAAGTGAAGTTGCTGCGTTTGCGGATAGTGCTTCTTTAGCCAAACAAAAGATCCCGCAGCATATTCAAGTTGTTGCTGACCTGCCTCGTACCGCCAGTGGCAAGGTACGCAAAGATGTTTTACGCAAAGAGATTAAAGCGATTATTGAACAAGCCTAAGAGGCGCCTATGAATCGTCAGTTTTTACTGAATGCCCATCCCGTCGGTGATATCAAACTCACCGATTTAAAATATCACGAGAGCCCAATGCCGGTGATGGGGGAAGGTGAGATTTTAGTAAAAATGGAATATCTGGCGGTTGAGCCTGCCATGCGTGGTTGGATGGCGGGGCGCTCTGATTATACCGAGCCGCTTAAAGTCGGTGACTTGATGCGAGGCTTTGGTGCCGGTGAAGTGATTGAGTCGGCCAATAGCCTGTATCAGGTAGGTTGCCGAGTGAGTGGCTTATTGGGTATGCAGGAATATGCGGTCACCAATGGTGAAAATTTTCCTATCGGTATTATTGATGAGGCGATTGATACTGCTTCACATTTAGGCGTGTTAGGTGTTACCGGCCTAACTGCTTACTGCGGCCTAAAAGCTATCGGTCAACCCAAGGTAGGAGAGACCGTATTGGTTTCTGCTGCTGCGGGTGCCACCGGTTCTGTAGTTGGTCAGTTGGCCAAATTACAGGGTTGCCGTGTTATTGGCCTGGCCGGTTCCGCTAAAAAGTGTGAGTGGCTAACAGGTGAATTAGGTTTTGATGCGGCGATTAACTACAAAACCGATAATGTTGCCGAGAGTATCCAGCAGCATTGCCCAGGGGGTATTGATATCTATTGGGATAATGTGGGCGGCGCCATACTGGATTTAGCCCTCGAGCAGTTGGCTGTCGGTGCTCGTATTGTCGTTTGTGGTGGTATCTCACGGTATAACGTGAGCGGTGAAGTCCCCGGCCCTAAAAACTATTTTAATATTGTGTTTAATAATGCATTAATGAAAGGTTTTGTCGTTTCCCATTATGCCCATTTATTTCCAGAGGCAATTGCGGAGCTAAAGAAATATTTACTCAGCGGTGAGTTAAAGCACCATGAGGATATTGTAGAAGGTTTTGAGCAGGCGCCGGTGGCGCTACAGCGATTGTTTAATGGCGATAATGTCGGTAAGCAGTTGGTTAAGGTATAAGGTTTAGATTTAAGTTTTTGGAGAGTAAGTATGCCCATAGAAGCATTTGTCTACGATGCAATCCGTACCCCAAGGGGTAAAGGTAAAGTTGGTGGTGGTTTAAATGAAGTAACCCCAATTAATTTAGTCGTTGGCTTATTGGAAGAGTTAAAAAAACGTAATGACCTTGATACCACGCAGGTCGATGACGTGGTGTTAGGTTGTGTGACGCCAACAGGCGAGCAGGGTGCCGTTATGCCCAAGCTGGCTTTGTTGGCTTCAAGCTGGGATGAGAAAGTCTCTGGTCAGCAGATTAACCGCTTTTGTGGTTCCGGTCTGGAAACTGTTAACCTGGCTGCTATGAAGGTGGCTTCAGGCTGGGAAGACTTAGTCGTTGCCGGTGGTTATGAGTCTATGTCTCGTGTCACTATGGGTAGCGATGGTGGCGCCTGGGTGCAAGATACCGACACCAACGCCAAACTGAATTTTGTACCTCAAGGAATTAGTGCTGATCTGATCGCAACCATCGACGGTTATTCCCGTGAAGATGTTGATGCTTATGCTGTTCGTTCACATCAGCGCGCCGCCCATGCCCGTGATAATGGTTATTTTGATAACCAGATTATTCCTGTGCGCGGCCTTAATGGTGAAATTATTCTGGATCACGATCAACTGATTCGTCCTACCGCTACTGTTGAGTCTTTAGGGCAGTTAACGGCTGTGTTCAAAGATATGGGCGAGCAGGCCTATGATGCGGTGGCTAAATTACGCTATCCCGAACTTGAGTTTGTTAACCATGTGCATACCGCTGGCAACTCTTCCGGTATTGTGGATGGTGCGTCACTGGTCTTAATTGGTAGCGAAGCCAAAGGTAAAGAGCTGGGTCTAAAACCCCGTGCTCGTATCGTCGCAACGGCTATCACCAGTAATGAACCTACGATTATGCTCACAGCACCGTCAGAAGCTGCGGAAAAAGTGCTAAAGAAAGCCGGTATGACCACCGACGATATTGATATTTTTGAACTTAACGAAGCCTTTGCGTCTGTTGTTATGCGCTTCCAAACCCGTCTTAATATTTCTGATGACAGAATCAATGTTAACGGTGGCGCGATTGCTATGGGCCATCCGTTGGGTGCTACTGGCGGTATGATTCTGGGTACCGTGGTTGAAGAGCTGGAGCGTCGTCAATTAAAGCGTGGTCTGGTCACATTGTGTATCGGTGGCGGTATGGGTATTGCCACGATTATTGAACGCGTTTAACTATCGGCATTAGCAAAGAATAGAGATAAGGGTAAAACAATGAGTCATGTAACAATCAGTAAAGATGCCGATAATATTGTCACGATTTTACTGGACGATCCTGAGCGTCCGGTCAATGTGATGAATGCGGGCTATATCGAAGGTATGGAAAAAGCCGCCAATGCTATTGAAGCGGATATCGACACTGTTGCCGGTGTGATTATCGCTTCGGCTAAAAGTACTTTCTTCGCCGGTGGCGACCTCGATGAAATTCTGGCATTAACCCAGGACAATGCTGCGGCCTATGGTGAAAAAGGTCTGCGTATTAAAGCCAGTTTAAGAAAGCTGGAAACTTTGGGTAAGCCTGTTGTGGCTGCCATTAATGGTGCTGCCCTGGGCGGTGGTTATGAAATTTGTTTGGCCGCGCATCATCGCGTAGCAATCGATGACCGTGCAGTGACTATCGGTTTGCCGGAAGTGACTTTAGGTTTATTGCCTGGTGCTGGCGGCATTGTTCGTACCGTGCGTATGCTGGGTTTAAAAGCGGCATTGCCAGTCTTAAGTCAAGGGCGCAACTATAATGCGCAAGCTGCATTAAAAGCGGGTTTGATTGATGATATTGCCAGCGATGCTGACGATATGATCGCCAAGGCTAAAGCCTGGATTCAAGCCAACCCTGAATCATCACAGCCCTGGGATGTTAAGCGCTTTCAGTTCCCCGGTGGCAATGTGGACAGCCGAGCTATTCTGAGTTTGATCCCGATGGCCGGTGCTGAGTTGTTAGGCCGCCGCAAAGGTTTATATCCTGCTGAGTCCGCTATTCTAAATTGCGCCATTGAAAGTATGCGTATTGATTTTGACGGTGCCAGCCGTGTTGAAAGCCGTTATTTAGCCAATCTTGCGGTCACGCCTGAAGCTAAAAATATGATGACCTATTTTTTCCAGATGCAAAAAATTCGCGGCGGTTCTGCGCGCCCTGATGGTTTTGATAAAAGCAAAGTCTCGAAGGTAGGTATTTTGGGGGCCGGTATGATGGGTGCCGGTATTGCTTACTGTGCAGCTGCTGCCGGCATTGATGTTGTGCTTAAAGATGTGAGTAAAGAACAGGCGGAAAAAGGCAAAGCTTATAGTGCAACAGTGTTGGATGGTTTGATTGCCAAGGGCCGTTCAAGCGACGCTAAAAAAACTGACATTCTTGCTCGCATAAATGCCACTGATAATATGGCGGACCTTAAAGGTTGTGAGTTAGTCGTTGAGGCTGTATTTGAAAAGCAGGCGCTAAAAGAAACCGTTACTCAAGAAGCTGAAGCGCAATTAGCAGAAGGGGTGGTCTTTGCGACTAACACATCTACGTTGCCTATTACGGGTTTGGCTGCAGCATCTCGTAATGCTGCAAACTATATTGGCCTGCATTTCTTCTCTCCTGTCGATAAGATGGCTTTGGTAGAAATTATCTGTGGCAAAGACACCAGCGATGCGACCTTGGCTAAAGGTTATGACTTTGTTAAACAGATTCGTAAAATACCGATTGTGGTCAATGATAGTCGTTGCTTCTATACCTCACGTTGCTACGAAGTGTATCAGGATGAAGCTGCCTGGTTATTAAGTGACGGTGTTAGCCCGGTGCTGATGGAAAACCTGGCGGTGCAGGTTGGTCTTCCGGTGGGGCCGCTAGCGGCTAACGATGAAGTTGCCCAGCGTCTTATTCTAGAAATTAAAAACTCCGTTAAAGCCGGTGTTGAAGCGCAAGGCAATAGCTATCCTGTAGATAAGCCTCCTTACCAGTGGATGAAAAAAATGGTTGAGGAATTAGGCCGTCTCGGTAAGGCCAGTGGTGCGGGTTACTATGACTACCCTGAAGGTGAGAAAAAACGTATTTGGCCTGAGCTGCAAGCTTTACAACCTGCTGCTACTCAGGATATTACTCATCAGGATATTAAAGATCGCTTAATGTTCTGCCAGTCGGTTGAGGCTGTACGCTGTCTTGAAGAGAAGGTATTACGCTCGGTAGAAGATTGTAATATTGGCTCTATTCTTGGGCTGGGCTTTCCTGTTTATACCGGTGGCCAATTGCAGTATATCAATAGCTATGGTGTACAGGCTTTTGCTGATCGTGCTCAAGAGCTGGCTGATAAATTTGGTGAGCGCTTTGCCCCTCCAGCGTTATTGCTGGAAATGGCCGCCGCTAATAAAACGTTTTAGGGTTGATCTATGGGCCCGTTGGCTGGACTAAAAGTAATCGAATTAATGGGCCTGGGCCCTGCGCCATTTTGCAGTATGTTGCTGGCAGATATGGGGGCGGAAGTTATTTTGGTGGAACGCAAAGCGGGCGATGCCAAGCCGGTTGAAGTGACTCGCCGAAATCGTCGCTCTATTGCTCTCAACCTAAAACAGCAGCAGGGTATTGATACGCTGCTGGCTTTAGTCGATAAAGCGGATGTGTTAATTGAAGGTTTCCGTCCCGGTGTGACTGAGCGTTTAGGTATTGGTCCGGAGGTTTGTTTAGAACGAAACCCCGGTTTGATTTACGGTCGTATGACCGGTTGGGGTCAAGAGGGCCCAATGGCCAGTGCAGCGGGTCATGATATTAACTATATCTCGTTAACCGGTGCGCTGCATGCGATTGGCCGCAAAGGCGATGCGCCGGTGCCGCCGTTAAACCTGGTGGGTGACTATGGTGGCGGCAGTATGTATTTGGCCTTTGGTATTCTGTCTGCTTTATATGAGCGGCAGCAAAGTGGCAAAGGGCAGGTAATCGATGCTGCTATGGTGGATGGTGCAGCATCCTTAATGACCTTGTTTCATGACTTGCGGGAAATGGGTTCATTTACCGCAGAGCGGGGTGCTCATTTTTTAAATACCGGTGCGCCTCATTATGAAGTGTATGAAACCAAGACCGATGCGACGGTTGATAAGCAGTATATTTCTGTAGGGCCCTTGGAGCCGCAGTTCTATGATCTATTGATTGATACGTTGGGGCTGAACCGGGAAGATTTTTATCCGCAAGCAGATGAAAGTCAGTGGCCCCGCAGAAAAGAAATTTTAGCCGCTGTGTTTCTGACGCGCAGCCGTCAAGAGTGGTGTGATTTGCTAGAGGGTAGCGATGCCTGTTTTTCCCCGGTACTCTCAATGTGGGAGGCGCCAGAGCATCATCATATGAAAGCTCGCGGCACCTTTATTGATATTGAAGGTGTTCAACAACCGGCGCCAGCGCCACGTTTTAGTCGTTCGCAACCGGCAGTGCCAGTACCACCCCGACGTCCGGGCGAAGACTCTGTGCAGGTACTACAGGATTATGGTTTTGATGCAGAGGCGATTGAGCAGTTGCTGGCCTCCGGTGCGGTGATGCAATAATTAGAATAAGGCAAAGACTATGAGTTTTTCATTTGATTCTACCTGTGATGATGTTGTTAGTGGTGTAGACCTTAGCGGTAAAACCGCGGTGGTTACCGGCGCCTATGGTGGCCTTGGTAAAGAAACTGTTAGAGCGCTAGCCAGCAAAGGCGCCAAGGTGATTGCTGTGGGCCGAAACCAGCAGCGCCTTGATGAAACCGTTAGCGAGTTAACAGCCTTAACAGCTAACGAGAATATCAGCGCTGTGGTTATGGATCTAGCTGATCTAAGCAGCGTTAAATCAGCTTCTGAAACCATTGTAGGTTTATGTCCACAGATTGATATACTGATCAACAATGCCGGTATTATGGCTTGTCCTCTGGATAGAACTGCGCAGGGTCTGGAAATGCAAATCGGTGTTAATCATGTATCGCATTTCCTGATGACCTCGCTGCTATTGCCAGCATTAAAAGCCGCAGCATCTGCTCGGGTTATTGCTTTGTCCTCCGTTGCCCATAAGTTTAGCGATGTGATGTATGACGATTTAAACTGGGATAAAACCGAGTATGATCGTATGAAGGCTTACGGCTCTGCCAAATCAGCCAATGCGGTCTTTGCGGTTGAATTTAATCGTTTATACGGTGCTGAGGGTATTACCGCCAATGCGGTTCATCCCGGCCTGATTCTTACTGAGTTGGGCAGGCATTTTACCGCTGAAGACTCTGCGGCAATGAGCTCCGAAGGTATGCAGTTAAAAACTATTGAGCAAGGTGCGGCCACTTCAGTTTGGGCGGCGACCAGCCCGGAGCTGGAAGGCAAGGGCGGTCTCTATCTGGAGGATTGCCAAATTGGCGAAGCCCTTGGCCATACGAATCCTTTGGTGGGTTACTGTGATTATATTATGGATGCTGAGGCCGGAAAAAACCTGTGGCAGCAAACGGAACAGTTGATAGACGGGCTATCCTTTTAAATACAGCAAGTTTAACAATGATTATAAAATAACGAGTCTGGAGAATAAGCATGAAACGTAGAGATTTTTTGCAATATACCGGTTTAGGTGCAATGGGCGTGGCAACGACTTCTGTGATAACAGGTTGCTCTGAGGAGCCCGTCACCAAGTTTTGGCAGCAGGGTAACTATCGTCCGGTTTCTGACGAAGTTACAGAAACTACGCTAAAAGTTGAAGGCACTATTCCGCCAGAATTAAGCGGCCTGTATGTTCGTAACGGTACTAACGAGTCCACTGGTATTGCGCCACATTTCTTTGGTGGTGACGGTATGCTGCACGGTATCCGCCTTGAGAACGGTAAAGCCAAGTGGTATCGCAATCGCTATGTGGACACCCCTGTTTACCGTAAAGAGACAGGCGGGTTTAGTGCTCCAAAACCGGAAGACACCACTTCTGCGGTTTCTGTGCTCTACCACGGCGACAAATTAATGTCTTTGGGTGAGTTTGGTTACCCCTATGAGATTGACCCCGCTGACTTATCCACTAAGGGGCCGTTTAACTATGAAGGGCAGCTGCCCGGTAATATGACGGCGCACCCAAGAATTGATCCGGTTACCGGTGAGTTATTGTTCTTTGGTTATGATGTGACAGCACCTTATTTGACCTATATGCGCGCTGACAAGGCGGGCAATATGTTGCAGGTAGAGCCGATTGAAATGTCCGGCGCCAGCATGATTCACGATTTTGCTGTCACTGATAATTATGTGGTGTTTATGGATATGCCGGTACGTTTTTCATGGCTGTCTGTTGCCATGGGTGAAGGCCTGCCGTTTAAATGGGATGACTCCCATATGACGCGCTTTGGTGTTATGCCTCGCACCGGTACCAATGCCGATGTTAAATGGTTTGATATTCCCGCCTGTTTTGTTTTCCATATTATGAACTCCTTTGAGCAGGGCGATGAAGTGATGGTCGATGCTGCTCGCTATGATAATCTTTGGGTGAAAAACTCCCATGATTTCTTCCACCCGGCGCATCTGTCACGTTTCTCGATGAATATGAAAACCGGTCAGGCCTCGGTGCAACGTATCTATGAAGGTGCGATGGAATTCCCACAGGTTAACCGTTCATTGTGGACCAAGCCTTATCGCTATGGTTATAGCCTGGTGGTCGATGAAAAATATGATACACCTGAATTAATTAATCAGGCTTCCAGCGGTATCAGAAAATATGATTTGCAAACCGGAGAGGCGGATAGTTGGTTACCTGGCCCTGATTTGCTACCCGGTGAAGCTGTGTTTATCCCCGCTAATGAGAATGGTGGCGGTGAAGATGAAGGCTATCTCTGTAGCTATGTCTATGACAAAAATACTGAGAAGAGTGCTTTCTGTATCTTTGATGCCACTAAGGTGTCCGCTGGACCGATTGCCAAAGTACAGCTACCTGTTCGGGTCCCGGTAGGCTTCCACGGTGTATGGGTACCCGATTCAGCAATGGCTTAACAGATTGGCCCCGATTAAACGGGGCTGATAATAAGAATAACAAGCAGGGGGTTATCTATGGGCGGCTTTAACCGTTGGTCTACCGCTGAGAAAGTCAGTGAGGGCATTGATTTAAAGGGCAAGACTGCCTTGGTAACAGGGGCTAATACGGGGCTGGGTTTAGAAACCACTCGGGTATTAGCCTTGCGCGGCGCTAAAGTCATTATGGCCTGCCGTGACCAGCAAAAAGCTGAAGCTGCGCGGGACAAAATTGTCGCTGAAAGCGCGGGTAATATACAGCCTGAACAGTTGTTAAACCTCCCACTTGATATGAATGCTCTGGCTAGTGTGCGGGCATCTGCGGAAGAGTTTTTAAGCTGGGATATGCCGCTGGATATACTGATCAATAATGCCGGTATTATGATCCCCATGGAGCGCCGTACCGAGGATGGTTTTGAAGCCCATCTGGGTATTAATCATTTAGCCCACTTTCTGTTTACTCGTTTAATTATTGATGCCTTAAAGCGTGCCGGTCAGGCCAGGGTGGTCGTTGTTGCCTCGGGCGCTATGGGTATGGCGACGCAAACTGCCGAGCTTAATGATATCAATTGGGAAGAGAGAAAGTTTAGCGGTATGCGTTCTTACGGCGATTCCAAGCTGATGAACTTATTATTTGCTAAAGAACTCAACAAACGCTTTAACCAAGATGGCATTGTTGCCAATGCTTTGCACCCCGGTGTTATTGCCACGGAGCTGGCCCGCGATCAAAGTTTACCCTTTATGATTCTGGGACTTGTGGCCATCCCCTTTATGAAATCCAAGGGGCAGGGCGCCGCCACCAGTGTTTATCTGGCTACCTCACCGGATTATGCCAGCAAAGGTGGCTTGTATTTTTCCAGTTGTCAGGAAGCACGCCCCGAATACAAATTAGCATCTGACGAAGCTTTGTGTACTGCCGTTTGGGAGCGCAGTGAAGCTTTAACAGGTTTAGATAATAGATAAAAGATCACAGGAATTTATTATGGGAACATTAGACGGAAAGACCGCAGTCGTATTGGGTGCCTCAGGGCAAAGTAATTTTGGTACAGCCATTGCAAAACGCCTGGCGGCTGAAGGAGCCAATGTTGTGGTTGCTGCAAGGCGCAAAGAGCCGCTGGCTGAATTGGCCAAAGAGATAAACGGTTTGGCAGTGGCCTGTGATCTAACTGACGAAGCGCAGCTTGAAAACCTATTTAGCAGCGCCATGGAAAAATATGGACGGGTCGATATGGCCGTCAATTCAGCGGGTGTCCATGCCGCCGGTACCATTGCAGAATTAACCGCCGATATGATTCGCCCAACGCTGGAAGTCAGCTTTATTGGCGCCTTGTTGTTCTTTAAGCATGCTGCCGCAGTTATGGATAAGGGCGGGTCGGTGGTTACCGTCTCTTCATTAACAGCCCGTATACCAGGGCCAGGTCTGGCTGCTTATTCCGGTGCCCGCGCTGGTATCGACTATGCCATTAAAGTGGCCGCCGTGGAATATCAGGAAAAGAAAATCCGTTTTAACTCTATTGCCGCCGGTATGATTCAAACCGATATGACGGATATGTTTTTTGCGATGCCGTCGGTGGTTCAGGCGCATTTGGATGAAACCCCTTGTGGCCGTATGGGTACCGTAGATGATATGGCGGAAGCTGCGCTCTATCTGGCTGATGATTCACGCTCGGGTTATATCAATGGCCAGGTGCTGGACCTTTCCGGTGGTCAGCAGATGGGTCATCTGCCGCGTTTTGATCTCTAAGGAAGCCGCTTATGGATCAGTCAGCGACACCCCCTGAACAAGAAACCCCTTATAGTCAGGCTTCGTCCCGTTACTATATGCTGGGTGTGCTGACCTTGATCTATGCGGTTAATTTTATTGACCGTCAATTGCTGGCTATTTTGCAAGAACCGATTAAAGCCGAATTGGGTTTATCGGATGGCCAGCTGGGTTTGTTGACCGGCTTTGCCTTTGCAGTATTTTATGTCACAGCCGGTATCCCCATTGCCAGTCTTGCCGATAAAGCCAACCGTAGAAATATTATTGCCAATGTCGTTGCGCTGTGGAGTGTGATGACCGCCGCCTGCGGTCTGGCACAAAATTATTGGCAGTTATTGGCTGCCCGTATTGGGGTTGGCGTTGGTGAGGCCGGTTGCAGTCCACCAGCACATTCCATGTTGTCCGATGTATTCCCCCCTTCATTTAGAGCGACAGCCTTGTCGATTTACTCCTCAGGGATTAATGTTGGTATCTTATTTGGTTTTTTATTAGGCGGTTGGCTCAATGAATTTTTTGGCTGGCGGGTCGCTTTTATTGTTGTTGGTTTGCCGGGTGTATTAATTGCTCTGTTAGTAAAGTTTTCAATCGCGGAACCTATTCGAGGCTTTTCTGAAGATAGGCAGGCGGCAGCCAAGGCCAAACCCAGTAAATTAAACGATGTGCTAAAACTAATTTGGTCGCGTCCCAGTTTGCGTCACTTGATGTTTGCCGGCTCCTTATCTGCGTTTAGTGGTTATAGCGTTACTAGTTGGATTGCCTCATATATTTTAAGAAATTATGAGATGGGTACCGGTGAGCTCGGTACATGGCTGGCGTTGACGATTGGCGTCTTTGGTGCAATCGGTACGCTATGCTCCGGGGTGATTGCTGACCGTTTGGGGCGGCGTGATCAGCGCTGGTATATGTGGTTGCCTGCCATTGCTTCGCTATTAGCTGCGCCGTTTTTTGCGTTGACCATGATGGCCTCTTCGGCGCAGGCTACGCTATTAATTAATATTGTCCCGATGATGTTATCCACAGTGTATGTGGGTAGTTGCGTCGCGATGATTCACGGTATGTTAAATATTAATATGCGCGCCACGGGGTCAGCGGTCTTTTATTTTATTCTGAATATTATTGGCCTGGGTTTAGGGCCTTATTCCGTTGGTCTGCTCAGTGATTATCTGCAGATTGATTACGGCGTTGATGGGCTGCGCTATGCCATGATGATTTTAATCTGCTCGGCCTGGCTGTGGTCTACGGTACATTATTATTGGGCATCAAAAACGCTAAAACAGGACCTGGCCAGAGTACCAGATTAATGGCTTGTTATAAGGGGTAGCTTATGAGTGCAGTGCGTATTTTATATTTACTATTAACCGTAGCGGGTTTAGTGATGCCCTGGTATTTCAATCTGCAATTTATGGCGCAGTATGGTGATGGCTTTAATCTCGATCAATTTATTGCCGATAGCAGTTTAAATGCCGCGTCCAAGTCTTTGGGTTGGGATTTGATGGTAGCTTGCATTGCTGGCCTATGCTGGATGTTTTTTGAGTCGAGAAGACTGGGGCTGCGTTTTTTCTGGGTTTATATTGTACTGACCTTTGGTGTGGCTTTTGCTTTTGCCTTCCCTTTATTTTTATTTGTCCGCCAGGGCAAGCTTGAAAGCATAGAACAAACAACTAACAGTTTATCTTAATAGAGGTTTTAGAATGTCTGACGAAAAAATGAAAGGTTATGAAGATGTAACCCTGTATACCTTAACCCCTGAGCGCGAGCAGGAGTTACTGGACAAGCAGATCGAGTGTAACTTTGTCTGGACCAACAAGGCGGGGCATGGCCTTGGCGTTATTATGAATTATATCGCCAAAGATGGTTCTATCTGGGTGACGGCTACCAGTCAGCGCGCTCGTATTAAAGCCCTAAAACGTGATCCACGGGCTTCTGTTGTTATCTCCAGTATGGGTACAGATATGGGCCCCGGTAAAACTATTACCTATATGGGCAAGGTCACTATCCACGAAGACCAGGAAACCAAAGATTGGTTCTATCCTGCTATGGCGGATATTATTTCTCCTTATCCGGCACCTACCCATGAAGCTGCTATGGAGCATTTGGACACCCCATTGCGTGTCGTTCTGGAACTGGTGCCTGAAAAAGCGATTAAGTTTGATGGTGATGCCTTATCCAGCACGTCCTATGATGGCAAGGTACCAGGTCAGGAAAAGTAACATTTTTTTGCTCCCGCCCATAGCGTGTAAAAAAGCGGGGGCAACTCTCTTGAGGCTAAATAATGATTTCTTATGTCACAGTAGGCACCAATGATTTTGCGCGTGCCGAAGGTTTTTTTAATGAGCTCTTAGTCGAGTTAAATGTGGCTCAGTCCATGAAAACTGATCGCATGATTTTTTGGGCTGATGAATCGCAAGGTGTAGGCTTTTCTGTGGTCAAGCCACTCGATGGTGAGCCTGCAACCGTTGGCAATGGGGTAATGATTGCGCTATCCGCCAAAGATAAAGACCAGGTGGACCGCGCCTATCATAAGGCTCTGTCATTAGGCGGTACCGATGAGGGTGAGCCCGGTATTCGCGGTCTTGGTTTTTATGTGGCGTATTTCAGGGATTTGGATGGTAATAAATTTAATATTTTCTGTGCCAAGCCTTAATGTTGCGTTTACTGTCAGTTGTCTGCCTTTTATTTTCGGCTTTCTCTTATAGCGAGATTAATAATCAAGCCATCGCCAACCCTGATCAGGATGGCGGTTGGTATTCCTATGGCCGCACCTATAGCGAACAACGTTTTAGCCCTGAGCGTGCCATTAATGACCAGACTGTCAGCAAGCTGTCGCTGGATTGGTCTCTAGAACTTCCCTCAATGAAATCTTTAAATGCCACTCCCTTAGTGGTGGATGGCGTGATGTATTTTTCTGGCACGCATTCAGTCGTGATTGCTGTCAATGCGTTAACCGGTGCTGAGCTGTGGCGCTATGACCCCAAAAGTCTGGCAGCCTTGCAGCAAAACCGCCGTCAGGAAACTATGATGTCCTGGGGGACCAGTAGGGGTATTGCCTTTTGGAAGGGGCGTGTTTTTGTTGGTACGGCCGATGGTCGCTTGATTGCTATTGATGCTAAAACGGGTGTGCCGGTCTGGGTGGTACAAACCACAGCCATTGATGGGCCTTTAGGCATTACCGGTGCCCCGAGAGTATTTAATGATACGGTAATTATTGGTAATGGCGGCTCTGAATTTGGTCCGGTCCGTGGTTATGTCACCGCCTACGATACCGAAACCGGTAAGCAGCGCTGGCGGTTTTATAGTGTACCCGGCAACCCCGCCGATGGTTTTGAAAATAAAGCCATGGCCATGGCCGCCAAAACCTGGAAAGGCGAGTGGTGGAAGCACGGTGGTGGCGGTACGGTTTGGAATGCCATTACCTATGACCCGGAGTATAACCGTGTTTATTTAGGCACCGGCAACGGCGCTCCCTGGAATCAAAAAATCCGCAGTCCCGGTGGTGGCGATAATTTATTTCTTTGCGCTATCGTCGCTTTGGATGCCGATACCGGTGAATATATCTGGCATTATCAAACCAACCCCGGTGAAACCTGGGATTATAATTCGGCTATGGACATTATGCTGGCGGATCTGGAGTTAGACCAGCAGCAGCGCAAGGTGATTATGCATGCACCTAAAAATGGATTTTTTTATGTTATCGATCGTGACAATGGCAAGGTTATTTCCGCAGAAAAATTTAGCAAAGTCACTTGGGCTGAACGTATCGATCTTACAACAGGGCGGCCGGTTGAAGACCCAAGTGCCCGCTATATGAGCGAACCGGCACTGGTATGGCCCAGCGGTTACGGTGCCCATAATTGGCATGCTATGTCCTATAGCCCGAACACCGGTCTGGTGTATATTCCTACTCAGGAAATCCCCAGCTTGTTTGATGATAGCGAGTTGGATTTAGAGCAATGGCAGAGCAGCATGTTCCGCTGGAGTGTGGGCACCAATAAAGTCACCGAGGATTTTCCCGCTGATATCGGCAGTAGCTCGCTACTGGCCTGGGACCCTGTCAAACAACAAAAAGCGTGGGAAAAACCTTTGCCCGGCGCCTGGAATGGCGGCACATTGGCGACTGCGGGTAATCTGGTTTTCCAGGGTACGGCGGCGGGGCACTTAGTTGCCTATCGCGCAGACAGCGGCAAAGAACTATGGCGTTTTCCTGTGGGTGTCGGTATCTCAGCGCCACCGATCAGTTATTCGATTAACGGTAAGCAATATATCTCGGTGCTCGCCGGTTGGGGTGGCGCAACCTATTTTGGTCTAAGTTTATTTGCCCAGCATGGCTGGGAATACGGCGTACATACGCGCCGTTTATTAACTTTTTCTTTGCAGGGCAGTGCCACGCTGCCGCCTTTTGCGGCGCCGCTAACGGCCTTGCAATATGTGGACAATCCCAAGCAAGTCATTGATGAGAAAAAAGCAGCAAGGGGTAAGTCTGCTTTTGCAGAAACCTGCTTTTATTGCCACGGCTATGGCATGGTTGCTGGAGGCGGCGCACCGGATTTACGGGCATCGACAATGGCCGCGAATAAAGCCTTATTTCAACAAATCGTCAAGGGGGGGTTATTACAGCAGCGGGGCATGCCAGCCTTTAGCGGTTTTAGTGATCAGCGTATAGATGATTTATATGAATATATTCGCTGGCGCGCGCGGGAGTCGGCTAACGCTAGCCGCGCTGTTCAACCGCAACCGTAATGGTTTTAAATAGCCACTGCCCCTCAACACGGATCAGCTTATCTTCGTAACGGCCAATAATGGTATGCATAGCGCCGGTATCCGTGGCGGTATAGGTCATCATAAAACGCCAGTTGGCGGTGGCATGGTCACCACTGACAGTAATGTTGGGGTTGCTAATCATATGGGCTGAGCGGGTAATACCCCCGGCGTCTCTAATACTGAACATATACTCGGCAATCGCTTGTTTGCCAATAACAGCGTCCTGATCAAGGCGATGCCAACTGCCTTGTTCCATAAATAATGCGGCGACCTGGTCACCGTCGTGGTCATTATCACAGGCATCGCAGTAGCGCGCTTTCAGTTGCGCAATGGCGTTGCTATCTATAAGGCTTTGCAATGTGTCCATGGATTATTCCGGCTGGGGTTTGACAAAGGCGATCAGTGCCGCAGTAACCGCGACATTTAAAGATTCAACACCATTATTCATGGGGATTGCCAGTTGTTGATCAGACAATTGGCTGACAGCTTGTGACACGCCATCGGTTTCATTACCCAGGACATAAATAATAGACTGCTCACACTGGTAGTCGAACAGCGAGTCTTTGGCATGGGAGGATAGGGTGCAGATTGTCGCCTGTTGTTGTTGAAATTGTTCCAGAGCTTGTTGCAAGGTCTCGCAGTGGATTAATGTTGCTTTAAATACTGTGCCAACACTGGCTTTGATCACCAGAGGTGATAATGCGGCGCAGCCTTTACGCGGGATAATGATGCCATCGATATGGCCGGCACTGGCTGAACGGATAATCATGCCCAGGTTTTGGGGGTTGGTGATGGAATCCAGTGCCAGTAATCGATAGGGCGTGTTGGTTTGCTGTTGCTGGATAAATTCGCTAACAGATTGGTGCTGGTCTAGCTGGATATCCGCTGCGACGCCCTGATCCTGTTTGCTATTGCGAGAAATTCTGGAGAGAGCCTGACGGTTATGCCATTGCACTTCAATGCCGCGTTGCTCCGCTAGCGAATTGATCTGTTCGATAATTCCGCCTGACTTGTTGCTGTCTGCCAGATGCAGTTTATAGATATTAATACTGTGGTCTTGCAGCGCTTCCAATACCGGTTTGCGACCATAAATGGTGAGCAGGTTGTCATAAAAAGCGCGTTTCTTTTTATATTCAGGGGAGTCTGTCATGGTGCTGGCCAAGGTGTATGTTAACCCTATGATAACAGCCCATGGCAGATGGATTAAGTCTGTGTTAAAAAAACTCTCAACCTGGCAGGGCTTGCAGAAATTCTTGTGTTGCCAGGCTAACCCGCTGTGATGCCCGTTTTAATTGACCGGCAATGGAGTCAATGTCCATCCCGCTAAGTGTGTCATTGGCATTAGCGGTAAACACCAATTCCGGTTCATGGCCGCAGCCAAATACAGGTACGGAAATAGTGCCAATATCGTAGTTAATATCTGGATCAATTTTATCGAGGTGGTACTGTTCTTGACAAAGTGCCTGCTGGAAATCCAGGTTATATTGCTTAATCGCTTGCTGTGAGCTTTTGTTGATGCTGTCCAGGCTCTGGCTCCAGGTGGATTCTGTGTCGGTTTTCAGGGTGACCTCATAGCCGCGTTTATGAATGGATATGACGGTTATCCTAATTTGTTGGTCGAGTGTTTCCTCGTAGCAACCTTGCGACTCATGAGCTTGTTCAATCCATTGCTGTAACTGATTACTGGCAGACCAAGCGATAAAGCAAGCCCCCAGTGGTGCAATATTGGGCAGGCGAAGACCTGTTTGTGCAGGCGGTGACAGAGGCAGCCTGTGTTGGGCGTGGACCAGAGTAACCAGGTTTGAGCTTGACCTGGCTATCGCAGAGCAGTCCATACTGAGTTCTTTGCTGAGAAGTTCCAATTCCTCTCTGGCAAAGGATAGCGACGGGTATTGAGAAAAGGCAGCATGACCCGCTGCGGCCATGGAGGGGCCCAGACGATAAGCCTTTGTCTTGCAGTCCTGATGCAGAAAACCATGGCTTTTCATGGTCGATAATATGGCGTGGCAGGTCGCTTTATTTAATTTAAGGCGCCGAGTCATATCAGAGAGGCCAAAGGTTTGCTGAGGGTTTGCCATCAATAGATCAATAATTGCCAAGGCCCTTGCGGTTGGCTTAGAGAATAGTGCCATATATGTGTCCTTTTAAGGTTAATTCTAATGGCGATTGCGCCGTTTAGATTCCTAAGGTTATTCTTACACTTAGGAAGATAAATTAAAAGGGTGGGATTAAAATAAATGGTACGATCGTACAGCTTATGTGAGCAGGAAGTGGGCTCGGGCGGTGGCAATAGGTTTATCCTCCTGAGATTGCCAGGCTGTGATAGCCACATTGGCAATTTTTCTGCCCTGCCTGACTACGGTGCAGCGAGCAAAGCTGTCGCAGTGGCGGCCTGGGCTGAGGTAATCAATTGAGAAATCCACCACTTTAGGAATGGTGAATTGTTTGGAAAACATCATCACATAGAGTGCGCCGGAGGTTTCCATAAACCCTCCCAGTACGCCGCCGTGAATGGCGGGCAAGGTTGGGTTACCGAGGTTGTCGTCTTTCTGAGGTAACTTAAAAATAAAGTCTTCACCAATGGCCAGGCCTTCGATGCCAATCAGGGTAGCGTAAGGAATATTGGCGATTAAGGCCGCCATATCTTTCTTGGCTATAGTCTCTGCCAGTTGTTGTTGCAGGGTTTCAGTCATTGAGGTTCTCTATCGAGTGCTGCACCATATCGGTATCAGCGACGTCTTTGGGTAATAGCATAAAGGTAGCAACGCAGTGGGCAATCGGTTGGTGTTCATCGTCCTGATAAGCAATACCTTTTGAGAAAACCACATTTTTAGTAATGCGATACACTTCGGCGCGTCCATAGATATCCAGATTAGGCTTGGCGGCCGACATATAATCAATGCGTAAATCCAGGGTGGGGGAGATACGGAACTCACCGAGAGCAATAGGTACTGACATACCGCAGGTGGTATCGAGTAAGGTGGTTAGCGCGCCGCCATGGATAACCCCGGTAGCTGGGTTGCCAACAATTTTTTTGGAATAGGGCAGCTTTGACGTCAGTTGTTTGCCCTCAACGCTATCGATGGTAATGCCCAGCACCTTGCAGTGCCTGATGGCGTCAAAAATCATTTGCATGACTTCGACTGTAAAGGGGGTTTTATCTGCCGTCATTGCCGTAGTCACAGTGGTTAAGTTGTCGGAGAGTTTAGGGAAGGATCAGTTTAAAACAGCCGCCACCGGTTTCACTGTTAGATAATTCTATCGCGCCTGTGCGGCCTTTGCAGTGATGAATGGAGGCAATTTGCTGTGAGAAAAACAAACCAAGGTTGGTGCTGCCGCTATTAAAGTCAATGCTGCGATTATCGTTGCTGATATGGTCGATAATGCCCTGTGGGTAGCCGCTGCCATTATCAAGAATGCTAATGGTTAAATACTGGTTGTTCTGCTCGACGGACAGGGTGATCGAGTCTTGGGTGTATTTGGCGCAATTCACCAGAATATTATTAATCACTCCGGCAATCAGGTTCTCATCAAAATAGCCGGTCATGTTCTCATCGCAATCAATGCTTACCTTGATATTGTTCACATCAAATAACAGCTGTTGGCTTTCTACTTGTTCTTCCAGAAAGTCAGCTATAAACACTTCCTGTAAATTAAGTGAGAGCTGTTCGTTTTGCAGACGATAAAGTCCCAACAAATAAATCAAGGCATTGTTGATACGAGAAGCTTCGCCGCGCAATATACTGTAGCTTCTACGGTGTTCCGGCCGCTCTTCAGTTGTTATATCAATGACCTCATCTAATGAGGTTAGCAGCATGCTTAAGGAGTTTTTGATGTCATGGACGGAGGACGCAAGTAGCATCGAAAAGTCGACGTTGTTTTCTTCGTTGTGCTCTGGCTTATTCGTCATTTAATAGAGCTCTTGTAGGGTGGATTGTAATCCACCGGTTTTCAGTAGCAGCTTCTGGTGGAATATAATCCACACTACAGGGATTTTTTGAGTTTGACTAAATGATCGCATAGCACTTTATAGCGCTCATACATCGGATTGTCTTCGCCAATATGTGCCAGTTTTTCTTTGGCCGAGCTACAGTGTTGTACCTGTGCTGCGGTGGCACCTTTGGCGGACATTTCGCGCACCAGTGCCAGCATCAGGTTGAGGTTAAGGCCAATATTATTGGGGTAGTGTTTTAGGGCCTGACTAAAGAGTTGAATCGCCTTCGAGTATTCTTTGCTGGCAAATAACTCTTTACCTTCCTGATTAAGCTGTACGGCTTTTTGTTTACCCAGTTTACTGAGTGGCTCGTCAGACAGTCGGTCAATCGCTTCTGAAATATCCGGGTTGTCTTCATGTTTTTCGGCCAGATCTTTCAGTATTTCTTTGGCTTTATCATGGTCCCCTACGGTTTTATAGGTTTGCGCCATATCAAGCATCAGTTGGGCAGACTTATTACTGGCCGCAGCCATTTTATCTTTGATGGTGGCCATTTTTTCTTGTGACTTGTCTTCGTGACCGGCACTGGCATAGACATTGGCTTGAATAATATCGGCCTGTAAGTCGACATTTTCATGGTCTTTGTATTTGCGCTTAACACTGCGCATGACTTCTTCGACTTCCTTCACCTTGCCTTTGGCAGCTTCGGGGTTGTCGCTGATTTCTGAATTCATACAGCGTGCTAATTTAAAGTGGTGTTCGGGGGTCTCGTAGACTGAGTTATTACCCAGACGAATTACTTTTTTACGTGACTTTTCGGCGCGCTCCCAGTCGTGGTTGTCTTCACTGAGTTCGGCCAGTTTTTCCTGTCGCATAATGGCATTTGGGGAGACATCAATGGCGCGCTCCAGAATGCGTTGGGCTTCTTCAATATCACCCTGGCGGGTTTTGATATCTGCCAGACAGTCATAGATTTCAAGGCATAAGCAGCCGTCGTCTGCCAGTTTGGTAAATAGCTCTTCAGCTTGATCAAGGTCGTTAAGCGCCATTAGGGATTTCCCCAGGCCTATTTGCGCCCATTCCAATTCCCGCTCTTCCAGAATATCTTCGTAGACTTTTTTGGCCTGTGAGAACTTATGCTTTTTATAAAAGCAGCTACTCATAATCCGCAGGCAGCGCTGCTCGTATTTGTCGTGCATATCAATACGCTGCTGACACAGCTCTATCGCCCGGTCGTAGTCGAGCAGGTCCATCGCATTATTGATTTCGTAGAGAGACTCTTTTTCCAGCACCATTCTATCGAGGCGTTTGCCTAATACACCCTGGGTAAAGGGCTTGGTAAGGTAGTCATCAGGTTGGTATTCCAGTGCGCCAAAGACCATATCTTTGGTGGTCTCGGCGGTAATCATCATATAGATGGTGGTGTTTTTTAGCAGGTTCTTAAAGCGCAGCTCTTCGAGAATCTGTTGGCCGTTCTTGTTATCTCCTAGATTATAATCAGCGAGGATAATGTCATAGGGCTTTTCTTCACACTTAAGAATAGCTTCCTCACCGTTGGAGGCAGTATCACAGGAAATCACCCCAAAGTTATCCAGCATACGGCGAATGGAGCCGCGCATATCCGGGAAGTCATCAATAACCAGAGCGGTCTTTTGTCGGTAAATTTTGATAACATCAATTTTTGTTATAGCCATAGGTCACTGCTTGTTGTTTTATTGGGCGCTCTGCTGGCCCTGAATTCATTATTTTGCTGGTAAAAGCATCGTTATATCAGTGATCAAGTATAGAAGAGTTTGGCCTTTTTGCAGAAGAATGGTCAGTTTTACAATAAGTTACCGTCGATAAGTGGAGAATATGTGAAGAAGCGATCAAATAGTGAAGTGGTTGCGGCTGAGTGGCGCAAAATTGCCTTTGCCACCGCCATGGTGAGCCGGATGACGGGTAACTATCGTTTGTTTTGCGAGTTAACTGAAGCTGGTGATAGTGCGGCCTTTGTTAATATAGTCAATCTTGTCTGGGAGTTTGCAGCCGGGCAAAACCAACGCATTGACTTCCAGAAGCAGCAGGAAAAGCTGGAGTTAATTACCCCGGACCCGGCAGCCTTTGATATGTATGGAGTTTGGCCGGCACTGGATGCGGCGGTGGCCTTGGCGGCTTTGCTCAGTGCCTGCGAGCGCTGGGACGAGTCTGAGCTGGATGCCATAGTGACTCTATCGATGTCTACCATTGACAATTATCTACAGGCTGTCGAGGCCACGGAAGGGGAGGCACACCCTCTGGTATTGGCTGAGCAGGCTTGCATTGAGCAGCTAAATGCCGTGATTGCGCAGGGGGGGAATCTCAGCCGGCCCCAGCTTATTGGTGCGTTAAAAGCAGCCGTTAAGGATTTTGAGGTGACTAATATCGGTTTGGAAGCATAAGCGATTGCGTCTTAAGTCCTAAGGTCTTTATAATGCACGGCTATGGTGCTTTATGGTTTTTCGGGCAGGCAGGTTGCTTGTTTTGGCTGGCTATCAAAGCTAATTTTTTACATTAAAAGAATAATATAAGTCATTGATTTTTAAATAACTAACAATATTTAATCTTTGTGCTTCATACCTAGGGGGAACATATGCGTTTTGTCTCATCACGTCTGGCGGTGTTGTTAACTGCTTTTTTAGCATCCGGGCTTACACTCGCCGATGATGGTTTGAGTGGGGCTAATACAGCCTGGATACTCACATCTACAGCGCTGGTGCTGTTTATGACCTTGCCTGGCCTGGCGTTGTTCTATGGCGGTCTGGTTCGCTCTAAGAACGTTTTAAGCATCTTAATGCAGTGCTTTGCTATTGCCTGTATTGCGTCGATTTTATGGTTTGTGGTGGGTTATGCCATCGCCTTTGGTGAAGGTGGCGACTATATCGGTAGCCTGGACAAGATGTTCCTCGCTGGTGTGATGGAGAGTTCCTTAAGCGGTGACCTGCCTGAAACCGTCTTTGTGATGTTCCAGATGACCTTTGCCGTTATTACCCCTGCACTGATTATTGGTGGTTTTGCCGAGCGAATGAAGTTTTCCGCGGTGATGATCTTCTCTGCGCTTTGGTTATTGGTGGTCTATGCACCGGTAACACACTGGGTATGGGGCGGCGGCTGGTTAGGCCAGATGGGCCTGCTGGATTTTGCTGGCGGTACCGTGGTGCATATCACGGCAGGTGTTGCGGCGCTGGTTGCAGCGCTGGTGCTGGGCAACCGCAGAGGCTTTGGCGAGACGGCTATGCCACCACATAATATGACCATGACAATTACCGGTGCCGGTATGCTGTGGGTAGGTTGGTTTGGTTTTAACGCAGGTAGCGCTCTGGCTGCTAATGGCGATGCAGGTATGGCCATGCTGGTAACGCATCTTTCTGCGGCCACCGGTGCGTTTACCTGGTTATGTATTGAGTGGATCAAGTACGGCAAGCCCAGTGCGCTGGGTGCGGTAACCGGTATGGTTGCGGGTCTGGGTACCATTACCCCGGCTTCCGGTTTTGTAGGCCCAGCTGGCGCTATTGTGATTGGTTTTAGCGCGGGTATTGTTTGTTTCTATGCCACCCTGACCATCAAGCAGAAGTGGAAAATCGATGATTCTCTGGATGTTTTCCCGGTGCACGGTGTTGGTGGTATTCTGGGTACGTTTATGGCCGGTATCTTTGCCAGCTCTGAGTTGGGTATCTTTAGCGGACAGGGTTTGGCTGAGGGTGTTAGCATTGCCCAGCAGCTGGGTGTTCAGCTTACCGGTATTGGCGCCACCTTTGTTTATACGGCAATAGTGACTTATATCCTGCTTAAAGTAGTGGGTGCTATGGTCGGTTTGCGGGTCTCTGAAGATGAAGAGACCGAGGGTCTTGATGTGGTCTCTCACAATGAGCGTGGTTATGACCTTTAAGCGCTAATTGCTATCGCAAAAGCCCAGCTTAGTCTGGGCTTTTTTGTGCCCGATCGATCAGTGATTAACTGACTAAAAATGTCATGCCAGGGGCTTAAGTTTTGGCCCTTTCTGCCGATACAGGGCTTAATTGATTATGTGTTTCAATGGCAGCGCTTTAAAGCAGGTCCCGCTATGAATATTCCAGCTTTGCTCAACTCCTCTCTCTCCGGTTTACTCTTTCCACCCATGCCCGCTGGTAAAGCCGCAGCTACTGATGACAAGCTGCCGGCAGGGTCGTTACAGAACGATGTGATTGCGCTCTCAGCTACCGGTCAGGGCTTACTAAACAGTGAGCAGCAGGCAAAAAAAGTTGCACCAGCCTATCAGTTGGTTGCCGTTAATGAACGGCCGACACCGCAACAAAGTGCTGATGTCATCTTGGGTTTTATGACCGATCGGCTACAAGCTATGGCCGATGAAGGTGCTGAGCCCGCCTTATTGGAGAGTGCCTTTCAGCAGGCCGCTAAAGGCTTCCAGCAGGGGCTGGCAGAGGCTAAGGATATTCTCCAGGGTTTGCAGGCCATGGATCAAGACATCGCTGCGGGTATTGATACCACGGAGCAGTTGGTGAGCGATGGTCTGGAGCAGCTAAAGCAGCAACTATTGGGTAGTGATGCAAGCCCTAAAGAGACACCCGCTGAAGTGATTTCCACGAGCCGTAAGGTAGTTGCGGCTTATCGTGAGCAAAGCACTATTAGCAGTAGTCGCTATAGTCAATCTGGTATTGATGGCTCTTCATCGCTGCGAGGCACAGCGGCGGCTTATGCGGATAGCTATCGCCGCAATGACTCCGTTGAGCTGAGCCTGAAAACTCAGGATGGTGATCTGGTGACACTGAGTTTTAGTTCTGCGCTGGCATCCGATAGCTCTGCTGCGGCTGTTGGGCGGGGCGGGCAGGCCGCTTTAGCCTACGAGCGTAATAGCAGCTTCTCTTCCAGCTTTAATCTGTCAGTACAAGGCGAATTGGATGCGGGTGAAAGGAAGGCCTTAAATGGGCTATTGGAGCAGGTCTCGGCCTTATCGGATGAGTTTTTTAATGGTGACTTCGACAGAGCCTTTGCGATGGCAATGGATTTTGAGATGGATAGCAGTGAGTTTTCAGCGATGTCGCTGGATATTGGCCGTAGCACCAGTGCTGCCATGGTTGAGAGCTATACGGCAAGTGTTGGTGCCGATGCTGCCGTTGCCGGTTTAACTGGGTTGTCAGACAATGTCGAGCAGTTGCTGGCAATGCTGGAGAATGCCAGTAATTTTGCTGACCCTAAGCTATTGCTAATGGATTTAATCGCCAATGAAATGGCCCAGCAGTTACTGTAAAATACGCGCTTTTATTACTATGTCTTGTTTATGAAAGAACTGATTTTATACAGTACCGTTGGCTGTCATCTCTGTGAGCTGGCGCTGGAACTGATAGAGCCCTTGCTAGATGCCCAGACCGTTATTGTCGAAGTGGATATCAGTGATGCAGACGAATTGATGGAGCGCTACGGTATCCGTATCCCTGTGGTAGCCCGCGCTGATAATGGCGCTGAAATCGGTTGGCCCTTTGATCAGCAACAGTTTCTGGCGTTTCTTGCCTAATCGTTTAAAGCAAAAAAACGGATCGCATTGTTGCTGGTAGCCTGGGCAATCTGCTCCAGGCTTTCCCTGCGGTGCCTGCTGATTTCCTGTAGCACATAGGGCAGGGTGCAGGGTTCATTGCGGCGACTGGAGGCCAGCTTGGGTTTGGGTTTTACTCTGGGTATAAGATAGGGGGCATCCGTCTCGATCATCAGCCGATTTAACGGGATATCTCCCACAAAGTTATGCAGATGGTGGCCCCGCCGCTCATCGCAAATCCAGCCGGTAATGCCGATATAAAGGTCTAAATCCAGATAGCGAAAAGCTTCGCGTTTATCCCCGGTAAAGCAATGAATCACTGCGGCTGGGATTTGATCCCGATAGCTGGCAATAATTTCCCATTGCTCTTTATGGGCATCGCGCTCATGCAAAAACAGAGGTAGCTGCTGCTCAATGGCTATTTCAATCTGTTGCTCAAAGGCCGCTATCTGCTGCTCTTTACTGGAAAACATACGGTTAAAATCCAGCCCGCATTCCCCGATCGCTTTGACGCTGGGATGTTGGCTAAGGGCCAGAATATCGGGCCGGGAGCTACTGCTAAAGTCCTTGGCATCGTGGGGATGGATACCGGCGGTGGCATAGAGCAGGCCGGGGTATTGCTCTGCCAGTTGGGTTGCTTCAGCGCTGCTTTTGACGCAGGTGCCAGTGATGACGATATGCTGAACCCCCTGTTCCGAGGCCCGTTGCAGCACCTCCTCCAGATCGTCTCTAAAGGCCTTGTTGGTGAGGTTGGCGCCAATATCTATCAACGGTAATTGCATAAATTGTCCGGCTCAGTGGTGGCTATCGGGGCGCCAAGCTTATAGCGATTCAAGGTTTTGTGCCAGAGGCCGCTGTATTAAGCTAAGCCTTTGTTTATTATTGCTTTAATGCTCTGTTAATAGCGATGTATGTTTCTATTTATAAGCTACACTTAGTCAGATAGATGGCGTATACGTTTGATAAGAGGCAGGGTTGGCCTCTTTAGTGAGTGCCATGCTCTACGGAAGCATTCTAATTATCGATAGAGTTGTTTGTATGGCCAGTATTCTTGATAGTGTCGATCAGCGTACCAAGCTGGTAGGTCAAAACCGTTTAGAGTTGTTGACCTTCCGTCTGCGTGGTTCCCAGCTGTTTGCTATTAATGTCTTTAAAGTGCAGGAAGTGCAGCAGCTGCCCAAGCTGAATATACTGCCCCAGAGTGACCCGGTCGTTGTCGGTGTAACCACGGTGCGCGGCTCCACTATTCCGGTGATCGATCTTAGCAGTGCCATTGGTCGCTCTCCTATCAGTCAGGATGAAAGTGCCAATATTATTGTCACGGAATATAACCGCTCTGTGCAGGCCTTTTTGGTGGGCGGTGTTGATCGCATTGTTAACCTTAACTGGGAAGATATTTTACCGCCACCGGCCGCCTCAGGTCGCAGCCACTTTTTAACCGCTATTACCCGGCTGGAAGAAAAGATTGTTGAAATTATTGATGTTGAAAAGGTCCTGTCACAGGTGGTGCCTTTTGAATCCAATATCTCGGAAGATTTACTGGACAGTACGCTCTATGAGCATGCGCAGAATATGGAAGTGCTATTGGTTGATGATTCTAATGTTGCCATCGAGCAAGCTAAAGGTGCACTGCAACAGCTAGGGCTAAAAGTGATTGTTGAAACCGATGGTATGAAAGCCTGGAACCGTTTGAAATCCTGGCGTGATGAAGGCCTCGATGTACCAAACAAGTTATTGATGGTGATTACCGATGCCGAGATGCCAGAAATGGACGGCTATCGTCTAACCACAGAAATTCGCAAAGACCCCGCCTTAAAAGATTTATTTGTTGTGCTGCATACCTCACTCAGCGGCAGCTTTAATAAAGCCATGGTCGAGAAGGTGGGCTGTGATGGTTTTCTGTCCAAGTTTCAGCCTGAGGCACTGGCAGAAGTGGTTCAAAACCGTATTCGTGATCGCATCAACTCCTAAGCGTTATTCTTTATGCAAGTAAGCTCGCTGGCTATTTACCCGGTTAAATCGATGGCGGGTATTGCCCTGTCTACTATGTCGATTGCCAGTTTGGGGCCGGCATGGGATCGCCGCTGGATGGTGGTTGATGACAGTGGTCAGTTTCTAACGCAGCGGCAATTAGCCAAAATGTGTTTGATCTCCGCCACAGTGGATGCTGGGCAGTTAACGCTGTCTTGTGAGGGGCAGACTGCGATAACCGTTGAACATACTCCCGTTAGGCAACGCTCGGTGGTGGTGTGGGCTGATACGGTTGAGGCAGAAGATTGTGGCGATAAAGTAGCTGATTGGTTGTCCATGGTTTTGCAGTGTTCTTGTCGGCTGGTTTTTATGCCAGAACATACTCAACGTTGGGTAGATACTGATTTCGCCAAGCAGCAAGAGACTGTCAGTTTTGCCGATGGCTTCCCCTTTTTATTAATGTCAGCAGCCTCCCTGGAAAGTTTTAATCAGCACCTTGATCAGCCGGTTAGCAGTTACCGCTTTCGGCCCAATATTGTTGTGTCAGGTTGTGAGGCTTTTGCTGAAGATGGCTGGCAGCGGATTCGTATTGGGGAGATTGAATTTTCTGTCGTTAAACCCTGTTCACGCTGCGTCATTCCCTCTATTGACCCGGCTACCGGGCTTAAGCAGGTTGAGGTTTCTAAAGCGCTGGCAAGCCATCGTCGCCGGGATGGTGCAGTCTATTTTGGGCAGAATTTATTGCATCGTGGCCATGGTGAGATTGGTGTCGGGGATTCGGTTGAGGCGTTGTAGCTTATCGGCTTAGCCAGATTTCTTAACCACGATAAACAATTCCTGCTCGGCAATCAGTGGCGACTCTATGCCTAACCTGTGTCCATAAATAACAGAAAACGCTAACACATTCTGCACATAGTTGCGGGTTTCATGGAAGGGTAGTGTCTCTATCCAGATATCGTGGGGCAACGTTTCAGTCTGGTTTTTAAGCCATTTTCTAACGCGGTGGGGGCCAGCATTATACGCTGCCGTGGCTAAGATTCTATTGCCTTCAAAGTCATCCAGTAAATGTTTTAAATAATTACTGCCCAGAGTGATATTGTGTTCTGCGCGAAATAAATCCGTTTTTCTGTGCGGTACACCGATACGTTTGGCCACCTGTTTGGCGGTGGCAGGCCGCAGTTGCATTAACCCTCGGGCGCCGGCAGAAGAATAGGCGTCATGGGCAAAGGCGCTTTCCTGTCGTGCTATGGCATAGAGCCACTCGGGATTAATGGTAGTGAGTTTAGCCGAGTCGATCATATTGTTCTGATAGGCCAGCGGGAAACGAACCGATAAGTCATTCCAGTGATTGGCTTTGATAGTGGTATTGATCGCTTGCTGATGCCAGCCCCATTGGTGGGCGATATTGGTGGCGGCCAGCAGCTGGTCCTGGTCGAAGGTCTGGGTAGCGGCATACCACTCTCGCCGAGCTGAGATCAATTCGCCCATTTGGTAAAACTGTTGCGCGCGAATGACTTCAGGGGCTTGATCTACCGGAAGTTGTAACGGACCAGACGGTAAGTCGCTATGATTAAAACCATAACGTTGTTGGATTAAGTCGGCGGCTAAAAAGCCATAGTAATTTCTCTCACCGGCTAACTGTTGCAGGATAAATTGACTGGCTTCATGATGCTTGTCTTGTAGTTGCCAGGTACGTGCCTGCCAGTATCGCCAGCGAGAGCTGGCACGAAGGTCTTCAGGCAGTAAGGTAATCCAGTGGTCGGCCTGGCTCCATTGCTGTTGTCTCAGGGCAATGCGAATACGCCATTCCATTAAATAGCTATCTTCGGCATTGGGGTCGTGAGTAATCAGCCATTGCAGGGCATTGTCTTTACCAGAAGCGATAACTTGTCGAGCAATCTTATCTCGAATCGCGCTGTGCTGCTCAGCTGAAAAGTCTACGCTGCCACGATAATCAATCCAAAGGTCAGTGGCAAGGTGGCGATCTCTGGGGGCCAATCGTTTAAGGCCGTGGTAAATAATATCCGTGTTATAGGGATTGGCCGGTTTAAAGTCGCTGGTCTTTTTTAGGCGAGTAGGAGAGCGATGAACGCTGATCAGTCGTCTTGTATAGGGTTTCAGTTCCGGGGACGCCCGCTTTGACAGATAGCGTGCCAATAGGGTGTTGTTATTGGCCAGTGCCAGATTAATCCGTTGCCAGGTGAGGGCGTCGGTGTTTAAACCGGCTTGCTGCCAGCGTTTAAAGACCGGGTCGCAGGCGTCGGGCTGCGATTTGCCGCTGACCCAAATGGCGGCGGTTTGGTTAAGTGCCAGTTGCTGGTGGCCGGTTTGATGCATAGCTTCGATATGCCAGCACTTCAATTCATTGTTGCTGACCTTGTGATCAAAATAACGAATATATTCCGGCCATTGTTTTTTCTGCGCCAGGGTTTTGAGCCAGCTTTTACGCAGCTGCTTGCCGCTAACGCTATTGCCGTGGTCAGTCAGGAACTGGTCTACTTCCTGATAGGGCAGTTTACGTAAATCCCGTTTTAGTTGGGCTTGTAATAAATAGGGGTATAGCGGGTAGTCGGCCAGCGCTTTCAGACCTTTATCGGTACGGGTTTTATGACCTTTTTTAATTGCAGCCAGCGTTTGTTTGAATAATTGTTGTTGTGCTTGCTGATCCTGGGAGGACGAATTGGGTGAGCTGGCAAACAGAGTGGGCTTAAAGCCGAGTAGCAGAAGCAGGGTGATCATAGGGATCAACCCTTGGCTTATGGCTATCGGTGCTCTGGCTGCTGTCATGGTGTCGAGTCTATCATAGTCAAAGGATACTGTTATCCGGCTTTGTACACTACCGCCATTTGTCCATACAGTGATAAACTGCGCGGCTTTATAACAACGGCTCCTGATTAAGTATAGCCAGCTATTAGCTTTCCCGTTAATCCAAATAGTAACCTACTGAGTGGCTGCGTTGGACAGCAGTGAGCTTAATCAGTTCTGTATAAATAATAAGCGGTTGTTAGTTTATTGTAGTCCCTTTGCTGGCGTGAAGCAGTGCTTGTAGTGATAACTGGCTCACAGTTCTTTGCAGCCATTTTTTTTAAGCCCTTGTCTGGTTATATGGCTGGCCATTGTATACAGCAATCGATGCTAAGGGGGCGACTAACGTATTAATCCTGTGGCGTTGTGCAGCGCTACAGATCGACAGGAAATTATTCAATGCCGTTACTACGTGTTAATGACCTCGGTTTGGCCTACGGTCATCATGTGTTATTGGAAGAGGCCAATGTCCAGCTATTTAAGGGTGACCGTATCTGTCTGGTTGGGCGCAATGGTGCCGGTAAATCTACCCTGATGAAATTGGTTGAAGGGGTGATCAAGCCCGATAGTGGCAGTATCTGGAAGCGACCCTCAGTGCGTATATCAAGGCTTGAGCAGGAACTGCCAAAGGCTGATAGCCAAACCGTTATGCAAGTCGTGTCCTCCGGTTTGCAAGAGATTGGCGATCTGATCACCGAATATGACCAGCTGATCAGTCAGCAACTGGACGATGCTGGCTTAAAAAAACTGGAGCAGCTACAGCACCAGATAGAGGCGAAAGACGGCTGGAGTTACCAGCAGCGCATTGACGAGGTGTTAAGCCGCTTGGCTTTGCCTGCAGATAAGGTAATGTCAACGCTATCCGGGGGTTGGCGACGGCGGGTAGCCCTGGCCAAAGTACTGGTTACGGCGCCGGACTTGCTGCTACTTGATGAGCCAACCAACCATCTGGATATTGAAACTATTGAGTGGCTGGAAAAGCAGTTACTGGATTTTAAAGGGGCAGTGTTATTTATTACTCACGATAGGGCTCTGGTTCGTCGTTTGGCCACCAAGATTATTGAGCTTGACCGTGGCCACCTGCGTTTGTATCAGTGTGGTTATGATAACTATTTGGAAGAGCGCGCCCACTTATTGGCTGTTGAAGAGCAGCAAAACGCGCTATTTGACAAGAAGCTGGCCCAGGAAGAGGTTTGGATAAGGCAGGGTATCAAAGCCCGTAGAACCCGTAATGAGGGCCGTGTCAGGGCACTCAAAAAACTTAGGGAAGAGCGTTCACAGCGCCGCAATGTTCAGGGCTCTGCCAAAATCGCCGTAGAGGCCGCCAGTAAATCCGGTAAGTTAGTGGCCGAGGCCAACCAGATTAGTCATGAGTTTGATGGCAATATACTGATCAAAGATTTGAGTTTTAATATTATCCGCGGCGATAAAATTGGTTTGCTTGGCCCGAACGGGGTGGGTAAAACCACGTTGTTAAAAATTATTTTGGGCGAGTTGGCGCCAAGCAGTGGTACCGTAAAACTGGGTAGCAAGCTGGATGTGGCTTACTACGATCAGATGCGAGATCAGCTCGACGATGAAAAAACCATTGTTGATATTGTGGGTCAGGGTCGTGAAAGTATTGAGATTAATGGTAAATCCAGGCATATCCTTAGCTACCTGTCAGACTTTTTGTTTTCACCAGAGCGGTCCAGAACCCCTTTAAAAGCACTCTCCGGTGGCGAGCGTAACCGGGTTCAGCTGGCGGTATTATTTAGTATGCCGGCGAATATTTTAGTATTGGATGAGCCAACCAATGACCTGGATGTTGAGACATTGGAGTTATTAGAGGCGGTTTTGGTGGAGTTTGAAGGCACTATGCTGCTGGTTAGCCACGACCGGGACTTTATGGACAATGTGGTCACTGGCACGCTGGCCTTTGAGGGCAATGGCATTGTGCGTGAGTATGTGGGTGGCTATCAGGATTGGTTGCGTCAGGGGGGCCGCTTTGCAACGGTTGAGACCACTGCCAATAAGCCTGCGGAGTTTATTGAGACTCAGACTGAAACAGTGAACGAAGCAACGGTGGTGAAAAAAACCGCTAAAAAGCTAAGTTATAAAGACCAGCGTGAACTGGAATTATTGCCGGCAAAAATTGAGGGTCTTGAGCAGCAGCAAGAACAGCTAAGCGCAGAGACGACGGCGGCGGATTTTTACCAGCAGGAGCACAGTGTGGTAACGGCAAAGCTTGAAGAGCTGGCCTCGGTCACTACAAGCCTGGAAAGCTGTTACGATCGCTGGGTAGAGCTGTCCGAGGACTAGCGCTATTTGTCGCCGACACGCACCGCCAATACATCACAGGTAGCGCCGTGTAAAACGCCGTTGGCGGTAGAACCTAATAACAGGGCAATACCGTGGCGGCCGTGACTGCCAAGTACCACCAGATCGGCATTAAGCTCTTCTGCTAATGAATGAATTTCATTTTCGGCCCGGCCAATAATAATATGCTGGTTATCGGCTGCTACGGCGTATTGACTGGCAAATTCAGCCATTTGAGCTTCGGCCTGTTTTTGGATTTCATCCTGAATACCGGAAAAATCCATCGGGATATCGCCGCCATAGGCAAAGCTCAGTGGCTCGATAACGTGAATCATATGCAGCACAGCATTTTCAGCGCTGGCAATGGTGCTGGCTTTGGCAGCTACTTGCTCACCTTCATCGGATAAGTCAGTAGCGAGTAGGATGGTTTGATAGTTGCTCATGGCCGGCTCCTTGATCGGTTGTGCAGTGAGGTTGTAGCCTAATTAACGTATAAATTGTGTCTTAAGTCTACTGATACAGGTCAATTAATTGTTGCTGGCTGCTTAGTGGAAGGAGAGAAAGATTGAGTTATCTAGTGATTGCGCTGGTTGTGGTAATGGTGATTTCACCCATTTTCTGGATTATGCCCAGCCCAAAACAAAAGCGTCAAATGCAGCTGCGCCAGCGGGCCATGAGTGTGGGCTTTCTGGTTAAGTTGGCGGATATGCCACAAACTCATCGCGCCCAGGTTCGCAAGGAAAAGCCGGAACAGGGGGTTGTTTATCGCTTACCCTGGGAGGTAAAAAGAAAACACCCTGAAGGTGTTGATTGTTTATTGATGCGCAATCCCTCAGAAGAGGCTGGGCCAGCTTTAACGGGCTTTGCAGAGCAACTACAACAGCAAATGCGGGCCTGTCTGGATGATCTTCCTGACTCCGTGCAGGCATTGGAATACGCCCAGCCAGGCTTTGCTATCTACTGGCGAGAGCAGGGCAATGCTGAACTGATTGATAGCCTGTACCAGCGCTTAAGCCAGTTGCGTAAACAGGTGTTAAAGCTGGAATCGAGCATTTAACACTTTTGACCTTATTTTTTATCGTTTCTATATATAGAAGCAGTATTTTCTACCACAGGATATCCCTATGACTGAACTCGCAAATGGCCTATACCGCCACTATAAAGGCAATGATTATCAGGTAATCGGAGTGGCTGGTCACACTGAGACAGAAGAGCGCCTGGTGGTCTATAAAGCCCTGTATGGCGACATGGGTTTATGGGTCAGGCCGCTTAGTATGTTTATTGAACAGGTCGAGGTGGATGGTGTGCTCAAGCCCCGATTTGAGTTTATTCACGAATAATTTTTTTTGGGGCTTGATTTGGCAATCGCTTTAAAACCACTCTGGAACAAAAACTTCAGCATAATCCACGGCTTAGCGCCTATTTTCAAATGCGGATTGAGCAATAAAATAGCCTGCCAAGACAGTTGCCCCACAATAAAAATTAACATCATTCGCTTGACCCAGCCTTTAACAGGTCTTATATATGTCGCCTCGTAGCCATCTCTGGCACGTCTTGTTAGTTATTACAGAAGGGTAATATGGGAAAATCATTGGTCATAGTCGAGTCTCCAGCGAAAGCTAAGACGATCAATAAGTATCTGGGTAAAGATTACATCGTTAAGTCCAGTGTTGGTCATATTAGAGATTTGCCTACCTCGGGTAGTAAAAAGGTCGACCCTAAAGAGCGTGCCAAAGCGGCTGCCAAGACGCGTAAAATGGCGCCTGAAAAGAAGGCTGCCTATAAAAAGAAAAAAAGCCGTGAGCAACTGATTGCCCGTATGGGTATCGATCCGGCAAAAAACTGGGAAGCCAATTACGAAATACTCCCTGCCAAAGAAAAAGTCGTCACCGAACTACAGAAGCTGGCGGAAGAAGCCGATACCATCTATCTCGCAACGGATTTGGACCGTGAGGGAGAAGCCATTGCCTGGCATTTGCAGCAGGCTATTGGTGGCGATGAAAGCCGTTACCGCCGTGTCGTCTTTAATGAAATTACCAAAAAAGCGATCACCGAAGCCTTTGAAATACCAGGGGAACTGGATACTCATCGCGTTAATGCCCAGCAAGCCCGTCGCTTTTTGGACCGGGTAGTGGGCTATATGGTGTCACCATTGCTGTGGGCCAAGATTGCCCGTGGTATTTCTGCTGGTCGGGTACAGTCAGTAGCCACCCGTCTTATTGTTGAGCGTGAGCAAGAAATTCGCGCCTTTATTCCGGAAGAGTTCTGGCAGGTGTTTGCCGATACGACGGTAGACGGCGCTGCACTGCGGCTTGAAGTGAAAAAGCAAAACGATAAAAACTTTCGCCCCGCCAATGAAGAGCAAACCAATGCGGTACTGGCTTCTTTAAAAGAGCAGGCTTTTATTGTTAGCAAGCGAGAAGATAAACCGACCAAGTCCAAGCCCTCGGCGCCCTTTATTACCTCGACCTTGCAGCAGTCTGCCAGCACTCGTTTGGGCTTTGGCGTTAAGAAAACCATGATGATGGCCCAACGACTTTATGAAGCGGGTTATATCACCTATATGCGGACGGATTCGACCAATCTAAGTGCGGATGCGGTGGCAGCCTGTCGCGACTTTATCGGCTCTAATCACGGTAAAAAATATTTACCGGAAGCGCCCATTAGCTACTCCAGCAAAGAAGGTGCACAGGAAGCCCACGAAGCGATCAGACCTTCCGATGTGAATGTTAAGCCCACGCAGTTACAGAAAATGGAGCGCGATGCCGAGCGCTTATATGAACTGATTTGGCGTCAGTTTGTCGCCTGCCAAATGGTCCCTGCTGAATTTACCAGTAGCAGTATTGTGGTAACCGCTGGCGACTTTGAACTGCGTACGCGGGGCAGGGTCATGCGCTTTGATGGTTTTATGAAAGTCTTGCCGCCTACCTCGAAAAAAGATGATGATGTTATCTTGCCAGACGTTAAAGTAAACGATGAATTAACGCTGGAAAAACTCGATCCCAGTCAGCATTTTACCAAGCCAACACCGCGTTACGGTGAAGCCAGCCTGGTTAAAGAATTGGAAAAACGCGGTATTGGTCGTCCATCTACCTATGCATCGATTATTTCAACGATTCAGGATCGCGGCTATGTTCGTGTTGAAAATCGGCGTTTTTATGCGGAAAAAATGGGTGATGTCGTTACCGAGCGTTTGGTAGAAAGTTTTTCCGACCTATTGGATTATAACTTTACCGCCAAGATGGAGGAGCAGCTGGATGAAGTGGCTGACGGCGATCTGGATTGGAAAGTGCTGCTAAATAACTTCTATACGGAGTTTGGTAAGCAGTTAGAAATTGCCGAGTCTGAAGAGGGCGGCATGCGCAATAATGACCCGACTGAAACGGATATCGATTGTCCCCAGTGCGGTCGCCATATGCAAATTCGTACCGCCAGTACCGGTGTGTTTTTGGGTTGCTCAGGTTACGCCTTGCCGCCTAAAGAGCGTTGTAAAAGCACGATCAATCTGGTTTCTGGTGATGAAGTCGTTAGTGTTGATGATGACGATGAAGGCGAGTCCAGGTTACTGCTTAATAAACACCGCTGTAAAATCTGTAATACAGCGATGGATAGTTATTTGATCGATGAGCAACGTAAGCTGCATGTCTGTGGCAATAATCCGGATTGCTCAGGTTTTGAGGTGGAGCAGGGTAGCTTTAAGATTAAAGGCTACGAAGGTCCAGTACTGGATTGTGATAAATGCGGCGCAGAAATGCAGCTTAAGTCGGGTCGGTTTGGTAAGTATTTTGGCTGTACCAGCGAAGACTGTAAAAACACTCGTAAGTTATTAAGAAACGGCGAAGCTGCGCCACCAAAGATGGATCCGGTGCCGATGCCGGAGTTGCAATGTGTGAAAGTGGACGATCATTATGTGTTGCGTGATGGTGCTTCAGGTATGTTTTTGGCGGCGAGTAACTTCCCTAAAAATCGTGAAACCCGGGCGCCCTTAGTCGAAGAAATTCTGCCGCATAAAAAAGAAATTGATCCCAAGTATAAGCACTTATTTAAAGCGCCGACTGAAGATCCCGATGGCAATAAAACCATTATTCGCTATAGCCGTAAAACCAAAGAACAGTATGTACAGACTGAGATTGATGGCAAACCCTCAGGTTGGAAAGCGTTTTACGAAGGCGGTAAGTGGATTGTCCAGGAGGGCAAAACCAAGAGCAAGAAGAAGGCCAAGGCGAGCTAGACCATGGCCAATGCCCAGCGACCAGTCGTCAACCAGCGGCTGTATTTTTGTAAGCTCCATCTTGATTGGCTGGCGCAACAGCTAGCCAATCAGGATATCCCCAAGTCTGTGTTAGAGCAGTCTCTGGGAGAATCGATACTGTTCCACTTAATCAATAGTTACCAAGCGTATCTGGCTGAAATAGCCATTGCCTATAACCTTCCCCCCGCTGACTTTATCAATGCTGATACGCTGATTGAGGCTTTGAAGCAGGGTGGTTTTTATTCGGCAGAAGCGAATGAATTACGAGAACTGGAGCTTGCTGACAGTTGGTTAAGTCGATTAATACGGGAATATCAGGCCGTTGGACCCATATATCGGGCCGGTAAAAGCTCAAATAATAGCCAAATAGTTGCCTTTTCTAGCCAGGATAATAGCGGCACAATGGATTTAGACGTGCTTAAACAGTGCTGGCAGCAGCTCAGTGGAGTGATTGAAAACCAGCGCGCCAGGCTTGAAGAGTGGTGATTTCGTCCCCGACAGTGTTGATTGGGGCCATTGTTTCCCCCTTCTGTTAAGTTTCATTAAAACCGGGCTGTTGCCTTTCACAGCCTATGCTGTGCTGTTAGAATAGCGCCCCCCTAAACATCGCTGATGTTTAACATTGTTGCAGGATTGTTGTTGTGTCGTCACCGTTTTTAGAAATTGTACAGCTAGCCGATGGGCAAATTGTACTAAAGCGCTCCGATGAAGAGAGTGCTCCACTGGTTGAAATTCGTTTTTCTGAAGAGTCCAAAGACTATATTGGCGATGCGGGTATTGATATTGCCAAGGCCATGATTCAGGCGGGCATACAGGCTGCGGCTCATATTAATGAAGCTAATATCACTCAAGATGAGCTGGAAGATGAAGGCGGTGAGATGGTGTTCGGTGAAAGTGAAGAGCATACTCTGCACTAATTAAGCGTGGTTCGTTTTTGTTGCTGTTGCTTTTTGCCAGAGCTTTTACACGTAGTTTTTCATGTAGTTTTTCATGTGGTTTTTACACGTAACACGTAGTGGTTACAAACTGTCTATCTTCTCTTCACCCTTATTCCTGTCAAGCTGGAATAAGGGTTATAGTCATCTGAGGCGTCAATTACTGCCGTCTAACCACGCCGACACTTAATCCCTCAATTTCAAAATCTTGATAGCGCATATCGACTTCGATCGGCTGATAGTCCTGGTTTTCAGGCAATAGCTGCACTTGATGTTTGCTGCGAGTTTTCTTTAAACGCTTTACCGTGACTTCATCATCAATACGGGCGACAACAATTTCACCGTTCTGTACATCTTTGGTTTGGTGTACCGCCAGTAAATCGCCATCAAAAATACCGATATCAATCATACTGTCACCGCGCACACGAAGAAAATAATCTGCCTGTGGGCTAAAGAATGAGGGGGGCATTTCACAGTAGTCTTCAATATGTTCCTGGGCGGTAATCGGGCTACCTGCTGCCACCTGGCCGACAATAGGGATACCACTTTCGCCTTCAGCTTCAGGGATACGTATACCTCGGGAGGCGCCGGCAATCATCTCAATAGCCCCTTTACGGGCCAATGCTTTTAGGTGTTCTTCAGCGGCGTTGGCGGATTTAAAGCCCAGTTCACGGGCTATATCGGCGCGGGTAGGGGGAAAACCGGTATCATCAATATGACTTTTGATAACAGCGAGCACTTCGCTTTGTCGTTGTGTCAGTTTGGTGATGGTCATGGTGCTTTTCCTTTTCGATGACTGCCTTGCAATAAGTTAATCCATGCTCAATGCAGTCTCGTCTGTCATGCAGAGTCGTCTGTAGAGCGTTGGATAAACATGAGTCTGTTTTTATATACAGTTCTGTGATTATATACAGTAAGTCTGATCCTGCAAGCTTTTATAGTCATTCTTTTGCCACAGGCGTTTTAATTGATGGCATTATGGTGTGAAATAGTCAGTTCAATAATGGGCAGGTCGTCAGGACCGCCAGCATAATGATAACAACGAGGATTTAACGTGGACTTACAACTCGCAGGAAAAAAAGCCATTGTTTCAGGAGCCAGTCGGGGAATTGGGCGGGCTATCGTAGAAAAGCTGGTCTCTGAAGGTGTCAGTGTCGCCTTTTTTGCCCGTGGCGCAGAAGGTGTTAATGATTTGGTGGAGAGTCTGGCAGGTCAGGGTACCGTTTATGGTGATACGGTGGATGCCGCCGATTATGATGCAGTCTGTGATTGGGTTAAGCGCTCTGCTGAACAACTGGGTGGTATTGATATCGTCATCAGTAATACCAGCGCTTCTTCCAGTCTGGAATTTACCCCGGAAGCCTGGCGTAATAATTTTAATATCGATATGTTAAGTGCTGTTGCTCTGACGGAGACGGCACACCCTTATCTTGAGCAATCCTCCGCAGCCGCTATTTTACAAATAGCGACCATTACTGCCTTTGAACATCACGATGTGCCAGTCTGCCCCAGTTATGGTGCGATGAAGGCCGCCACGATTAACCATGCTGCCCAATTAGCACAAACCTGGGGCAAGCAGGGAATTCGCTCTAATTCCGTGTCACCGGGCCCTATTTTTGTTGAGGGTGGCGCCTGGGATGGTATTAAAGAACATTTCTTTGAATTGTATGAGCGTGACCGTTTAGATCACCCTTCAGAGCGCTTAGGCACGGCGGAAGAGGTGGCCAATGTATCGGTGTTTGTCTGTAGCCCAGCCGCCAGTTGGGTCAATGGTGCCAACCTGGTAGTGGACGGTGGTTTTACCAAAAGCGTGGGTTTTTAAGCGTACTTATTCGGGAGTATCGGCCAGATACTCATCAATTAAATTATGAAAGTGCCTGACGCGAATTTCTTGTTCGCCCAGGTACATTCCTTTAAACCCTTCCGACTGAACCCCCAGCTGCACTTCGGGTACGTTGTCGGCATCCTGTTGCAGGATAAATGACGCCACTTCCACCGCGGGGTCCAGCATATCCACATATTGCACCTTGTGATCATAATACTGGTGTTCACACTGTTCCGGTGCCTGTCCCTCGGGGAAGTGGGCCATCATTATCAGGTCGTAATAGCATTTATTGGGATCGGTTTCATGGGGGCGATAGCGAAAGGTGTTTATTCCTTCGGGAAAAATATTCATCGCCGCACTGGGAAAATAAAAATAGTGAAAGACATCTGATAGCTGTTCGTCAGTCATCTCATTATAGGGTAGGTGAGGTACGCTGCCTTCGGCCTGTTGCTGGCGATTCAGTTTTTGTTTTTCAAGACGGGCACCTTTGGCGGGGCCGTTATAAGTTGCCGGGTCCAGCCCAAAATATTTCATATAAGCCTGCATGCGCTCAGAAATTTCCATGGTCTCGCGGTGGGGTCTGCTCGGCGCACCGTATTCATTGATCATACGGCTGTGTTTACCCAGCAGTTCTAATTTGGCATCACAATTGGACCAGGTCATCATTTCAGGGTGGATGCCCCGAAAATGATAGCTCTCGTTAAAGGCATCAACGGCTATCTTCCAGTTGCAGTCCCAGAGAAAGGTGGCGTTGACATAGGCGCGCATATCTTGCATACGGTAAGGGGCGATATGGTCCGGTAGCACCCCTAAAAAATCCAGTAGCGGTCCAGCTTTGCCATCGATATTAAACCAGAGCCAGCCCCCCCAGCTGTCTACCCGAATTTCTGTGAGGCCGAGTTCTTCTTTGGGTATGCCGTCTTTAAATTGTGGGAATGTATCGGCATCGGGCACGCCTTTAATGCTGCCATCAATATTCCATGACCAGGCATGGAAGGCGCACTTAAAAAAGCGCGCTTTACCATTGCGCTCACCACAGACCAGGCGATTGCCCCGGTGTTGGCAAACATTAAAATAAGCACGGATTGTTTGCTTTTCGTCCAGAACAAAAATAAAGGATTCTTTACCCAGTGTATGAATAACATAGTCGCCCACCGCCTTAAGCTCTTCAACTCTGGGGCCCATATTCCAGACCCTGCGCCAAAGGTGGCTCCACTCTTTTTGCATAAATTCCGTGGAGTGAAAGCGCTCACCGGAAAAGCGTTTATCACCGATATCCGGTTGTGGGGTATCTCTGTCGATGCTGGGTGTGCGGTAGTCTTTATTAGGCATTCTCTTGCTACTCAATCCGAGGTTATGACAAGGCTGATTCTTCCTCTTTATAAGCCTGCTTGACCGTATACATATCTGAATCCGCATGCTGCATCAGTTCATCAAAATCAGTGCCATGATCAGGCACCAGCGCGACCCCAATGCTTGAGCCAACCACCAATGGATTGCCGTCGATAACAATGGCTTGATTCATGGTGTCGGTCAGTTTTTTCATTAGCCGCTCAATGGGTTCGTTGTTAATGGCATGGAATACAATGCCAAACTCATCACCGCCAAGGCGGGCTACGGTATCAGAGGATCTCACCGCAGACTTTAACTGCCTGGCTTTTTGAATGAGTACTTCATCCCCAGCCTGGTGGCCAAAATTATCATTCACTTCTTTAAAGTCATTGAGGTCTATATAAACAATCGCCGCCTTAATATGCTCTTCCACGGCAACATCAATGGCTGAGTTGGCGCGCCGAAAAAACAGTTTTCTGTTGGCCAGGCCGGTGAGCGGGTCATGCTCTGCCTGATAGGCGTAATGGCTGCGTTCTTTGGCCAGTCGCTCACTTAAGTTTTTATAGTTGACCTGATAGGCATTAATACAGACGGCTACCAATAATGCGGCGCCCACCCAGCCGGTTAAGCGAGCCTGGTTTAACATCTCTGGCGGGTAAATTTGCGGCAGCGGTGCCTTTAAGGGGTGGACCCACCAGATTAATAAAAACAGCAGCAGAATAATCAACGACCAGGCTACGCCGGAGCGTTGCCCGCAAATTAAAAAGGCCAGCGCAGGAATAAATAAAACAGTGGGTAGGTGTGGCGAACCCCAGGAAAGTCCGGTAATTGTTATGGTGCCAATCAAGCTTAAAAAGGTTGCAAAACAATAGGCGTTACCCAGAAAGATAATCGACGAGTTTAGCAGCTTGCAGATTAAAATCGCGGTTGTATAGGCTACTACGCTAAGGCCAAAACTCATGGTGACAAAGGTTTCTTTGTCCGGTGTGACAAACGAGTAGTAATAGAGATGTGAGGCGATAATGGAGCTATAGCTGATAAAAAATATCAAAATCATGATCATGGCCCGCTCGTAATTATTCTCTAATTCGACGTGGCCGGTGACGGGGTTTTGCTTGATAGAATTAGGGATAAACCAGTCGGCTATACGACGGGGTTTGGACATGGGAGGTGTTGGCTCAGCCTGTGTTTTCATGATCTTTTGTGGTTATTGTTATTAGTTTTAGGTTAAGTCTTTAGATTAACCCTTTTAGTTTAATCCCTTGAATTAACCATAGCATATTCCTATCTAAATAGGATGTGACAATCATCAATCCGCTAGCAGCAGCGGTTGAATTATTCACTGTCAGTAGCAAAGGTGAGGGGGATAATCCCCTGATGAAGATACGAGACGATATCCGCATCATCATGGGACTTCACTTTAAGCAGCTGCTTTTGTCCTGGTTTTGCCATCTCGCCATCAAGCCCTATTTGAAAGCAGGAGGTATGATCTGGCCACTGCTCACAATACTCAGCCTTGTCATTGATAAACCATTTGGCCTTATGCGGCGTTTTTTCACCCTTAACCGCTACCATAACGGTGCCATCGGTATTGAGGGTTTGAATAAATTGCAGCTCGTTATAGCTGCCGACCAGAGAGTTACCGCTAAGTAATTGCTGCAGTGCTTTGGGGTCGGTGTAGAACTCGGCATTGGCCATTTTTGCCATCAATAAAGTCAGTACGGCCAAGCTAAAAGTCGTTTTGTTCATTGGGCGTTCCTTATTTATTGTAATAAGCCTTGATATAGCTCTAGTGTAGAGAGTTTATTGGTCAAATAAAACATGTAGTACGGTTTGTTTTGCTGCCATGGGGTAGTAATATGACTTTATGATAAAAAGGCAGCCGATAAAAACACGGCAAAGCAGGATAGCTATATGGACCCACAGCACACCGCGTTGATCAAGCAGCAGATTGCCGAGGCCTATGAGCGCCAGGGCGCTCCTGAGGGCTTCCCGGCGATGCCGGATATTCCCGTTAGTCGTTATATCAGCGATGAATTCTGGCAAGCCGAACAGCAGCAGCTATGGCCAAAAACCTGGTTATTTGCCGGCCATAAAGATGAACTGCCCAATATTGGCAGCAGCAAGCTGTGGCAGGATGCCGGGGTACCCGTGGTGATCGTTAAAGATGAACAGCAACGTTACCGCGCCTTTTACAATACCTGCCAGCATCGGGCTGGTCCGCTGGTGGTAGAGGAATACGCTGAGCAACAGCGCCTGCGCTGTGGCTACCATGGCTGGACCTATAATTTTGATGGCGATTTAATCGGTGTACCTGACCGCCGAGACTTTATTGACCTCGATCTTGAGTGTAATAAATTGCTTGAGTTGCGTTGTGAAAGCTGGGGTGGTTGCCTATTTGTTAACCGGGACCCGGATGCGATAAGTCTGGATAAATTTCTTATGGCGGTTAAGCCAGAGTTAGAACAGTTTGCTTTCGATCAACTGCAATTGGTGGATAAACACAGTATCGATATCGCTGCCAACTGGAAAGCCTGTACCGACTCGTTTATGGAAACCTATCATCTGCGGCATATTCACCCTCACACGGTGGATACCATACTGGACCATAAAGGCACGGTGATCTCACTGCTGGAGCAGGGTCATAATAAAATGTATACCCCTAACCGTATGGGCTTTATTCCACCGCAGGCCGGTTTTGATGATATCCCCACGGTAGAAGAATTGCCCCGTATGACCAATCTGGCTTATAGCCTTTTCCCTAATGTTGTTATTCCGTTAGATGCCGGCGGCTTTCCGATATTGGTGTTCTGGCCAGTGGATAAAGCCAATACCCGAATGGATATTTGGTGGTTTGCACCGGTTACTGACGCCAATAAGGGCAAGCAGGTGTGGCGTGACCAGCAGCAGTATCTGTCTCAGCAGTGGCTGGAAAAACTCGCTATTTTTGATGTGGTCTTGGGAGAGGATGTACAGTTTTTACCCAGCCAGCAACAGTCTATGGAAACCGGTGCCATCCAGGGTATGACCTTATCCTATCTGGAGCGGCGTATTTATCACCGCCATGAAAGTATTGATCAGATTATTGGCTCAGAGCGTATACCTGAGGGTATGGCGGTGGCGCCGGTATTGCAGAACCAGATCGAAGCATAAAAATCAGGCCCGCTAATACTAAAGGCTGTGTTAACCGCCAGTGACACAGGACACACTAAGCTACGCAATGCCTTGCTGTCGGAAGCGACAACAATAGGGCTATCGTATTGCAGGAGAGAATAATGACAACAGTGATTGAGAGTGAAAAAGACGCCTTTTTTGAAGATGTTAATGCCGCCGCTAAAAAAGCGATATGGTCGGCATTGGCTACGGTCAAAGACGGCGAGCCCCGCGTTAGAATGGTTCACCCCACCTGGGAAGGGGATGTGCTTTGGTTTGCCACTGGCCCTGAGACAGCTAAGGCCAAGCAAATTGCCCAGCAGCCGATGATTGATATTCAGTTTCAGGTGGCTCCGCCAGAGTTTGTGCATTTAATGGCACGAGGCAAGGCGACTATTTATTCTGATCAGGAGACCAAAAACCATGCCTGGGAAGTGATTGATTATGATCTGGCCCAATTTTGGTCGGATGGTCCGACCTCGCCGGAGTTTGTTGCGATTAAGTTGGTGCCGGACCGGGTCGAATTGTCTGAAATGTTTGGCACGGTCAATAAGCGTGTCTGGACTCGCTAGCCAGCGTTGCTTATTCCTGCTGGTAGCTGCGTTACTGACTGCTTGTGCTGCTGAATCAACGCCAGTAGCAATGACCGCAGCCAGCCAGAAGCCCTTAAAAACTATTGCCAATGAGACCGGATTAAGAATCGGCACTGCGGTGTAGGCGTTTCATCTGGATGATGCGGCTTTTGTTGCCCGGCTGTTGCGAGAGTTTAGTAGTGTCACCCCGGAAAGTTCGCAAAAGTGGGATGTGATTCATCCTGAGGCTGGTCGCTGGCAATTTGCGGATTCTGATCGAGTAGTAGATTTTGCCGTGAGCCATCAGTTAGCCATCCGGGGCCATACATTGGTATGGGGCAGGGCAAGTGTCCCGGACTATATCGAGCAGGCTGCGGATGCTAAGCAGTTGCGCGATTATATGGCCGACCATATAAGCACATTAGTTAGTCGCTATCAGGGTAAGATTGAGCGCTGGGATGTGGTGAATGAACCGCTGGCGATTCGCGGTGGCGACTATGCCGATTATATTTTTAATCGCCTGCTGGGTACTGACTATATTGAACAGGCTTTTTATCTTGCCCATCAGGCAGACCCGGCTGCCAAGCTCTATATTAACGAGTGGTATGATGAAAATGATGAAGAAAAATTTCAGGCCTATTATCACTTAGTGCAACAATTATTGGATAAGGGCGTGCCGCTGCATGGTGTGGGTATACAGGCGCATTATAATTTTCACGACCCGGCACCGGAAAAACTACAGCGGCAAATTCAACAGTTTGCAGCACTGGGTGTTGAGGTTGAACTGACTGAATTGGATATCGCCAAATTTCCCTGGCTGGATAATCGCTTGCAGGATCAGGGTATTGAATATTACCAGGCGGCAAAGGCCTGTACCGCGGTTGCCGCCTGTAGCGGGATTACGGTGTGGGGTTTTACAGATCGTTATAACTGGATTAAGGATTGGTTAAATCTGCCAGGATTTACCCCCTTGTTAATGGATCAAACATTACAGCCCAAGCCCGCTTATTATGGTGTACAACAAGCGTTGCTTGAGCGCCAACCAACAGCCAACCCTTTTTAGTGCAGGAATAAAACTATGAGCAATTTAACCGATAAAGTCGCCTTGATTACGGGCGCTGCAAGACACCGCGGGTTGGGCCGTGCCATTGCCCATCGGCTGGCAGCCGATGGTGCCAGCATTGTTGTTTGTGGCCGCCAGCGGGCACCAGAGCATTTGCCAGCCAATGAGCAGGAGATAGGCTGGAACGGTATCGATTCACTGGCCGCAGAACTGCGGGAGCAGGGACATAAAGCGCAGGCGATTGTCTGTGATGTGACCGATAAGGACCAGGTGGTGTCGATGATCGAGCAGATCAAAGCCGAGTTTGGCCGTCTGGATATTATTGTTAACAATGCGGGAGATGCCAGCAATGCAGGTTCATCACCAATTTTTGAAACCTCGGAAGAGGTCTGGAATAACACGATTGATGTCAATATTAATGGCGTGTTCCTGATCAGTAAATACGGTGGTCGCTTTATGCTGGAGTGTGGCCATGGCGGTAGTATTGTGATGATTGCCTCCTTGGCGGGCAGGGTAGGTTTGGCGGATTATGGCGCCTACTGTGCCTCAAAGTTTGGGGTGATTGGGTTTACCCAGCAGTTGGCGCTGGAGTTAGCTAAAACCGGTATTCGGGTTAATTGCGTAAGCCCCGGTTCCCACTCTACCGATATGATGGATGGCACCATTGGTCGGGCCAGCGAAAAACATCAATTGCCAGACGGTGCTTTTAAACAAGCTATCGAAGACTTTATCCCTATGGGACGGATGGGCGCGCCTTCGGAATTAGCCGGCGTCGTCGCCTTTTTGTGCTCCGATGATTCCAGCTTTATTACCGGCCAGACCATTAACTCCGATGGCGGTTCACGCCTTGATTAATAAGTTGTAACGATTATGCGTATTGATAAAACCGTTCAGTATCATGCGGCACAGCGTCCTGATAGTCTTGCTCTGGTGCAGGATGATCTGCAGCTAACCTACGGCGAACTGGATCAGCGGGCCATTAAAGTGGCCAACGGCTTAAGCGCTATCGGCATGGTGAAAAATGACCGTGTGGTAATCGTGGGTGAAAACTCTATCGAGCATGTTGTGTTGATTTTAGCCGCGGCAAAAATTGGCGCTGTCGCTGTTACATTGAATTATCGCCTGGCCGTCCCTGAAATGCGCTTTGTGTTGGAGGATGCCCAGGCAAAAGTGGTTTTAACCACCGATCAGATATTTGTCGAAACGGTTGTCAGCGCTAGTGAGGGTTTGCCCATACAGCACTTTAGTGTTATCGATGAATTGCCGGATCAGTGGCTGCCCTGGACTTTATGGTGGCAGCAGCAATCACTGGATACTATTGAGCCGGTCAGTGAGATTGATGATGCATTTTTACAACTGTATACCAGTGGTACAACCGGAAAACCGAAAGGGGTTGTACTGTCCCATCGCAATATAGTTGATGTGGGTATGTCCGGTATTATCGCTGCGGAAAATCGCCCCAGTATTGGTGATACCGAATTAATTATGGCGCCGCTATTCCATATTGGCGCCATAGCCCCGTTATTTTATTCCCTGTTAATTGCGGTTACCGTGGTGATTCATCGCAATTTTAATCCCCTTGCTGTGGTCGACACCATTGAGAACTACCGTTTAAAAAGTTTATTTATGGTGCCAGCGATGATTCAGGCGATTATCTCCGCGGTGCCCAATGTCAGGGAGCGAGACTATAGCAGCTTGAAGCGGATTAATTATGGCGCTTCACCGATTGGTGAGGGCTTGTTAAAAGATGCGCTGGAGATATTTAATTGTGATTTTCAGCAATCCTACGGCATGACTGAAACGGCGGGCGCTATTTGCCAATTAACTGTTGCCGACCATAAAAGAGCACTGAATGGCCGCTTGGATTTATTAAAATCCTGTGGTCGGCCCAATGCGGCATCAGAGGTGAAAGTGGTTGATGATTCTGGACATCCGCTACCGGCTAACGAATTGGGTGAGCTGATGGTAAAAAGCTCAACCGTCATGATTGGCTATTGGAATCAGCCAGAACAAACAGCTCAGGCGATTAATGCGGGTTGGCTCTATACCGGTGATATTGGCTACTATGACGAAGAAGGCTATGTCTTTTTAAAAGATAGAAAAAAAGATATGGTCATTACCGGGGGCGAGAATGTCTACCCCAACGAAGTGGAAAGAGTGTTGTTGCAGCACCCGGTGGTGAGTGATGTGGCGGTGATTGGTGTGCCTGACGAGAAATATGGTGAGTCTTTGCTGGCTTTTATTGTGCCTAACGCCGAAGGCGCGCCTATTGATGAGCTGAGCCTGATTGAGTTCTGTCGAGAACATTTGGCCGGTTATAAAATTCCACGGCAGTATGTCGCTCTCGACACGCTGCCGCGCAACCCATCCGGTAAAGTATTAAAAACCGTATTGCGCGAACCCTATTGGCCTTAGGGTGGTGTAAGCCACCCCGTTATAGCGTTACTTTTTCTTAAAGCTTAAGTAGAGCCCCTTTCTACCTCGCAGGACAATATTGGGCCAAAAATTCAGGTCTGATTTTTCCTCTACAATTTCAAAGTCTTTGAGTCGTTCAAATAAGGCGGTAAAGGCAATGACCATTTCTTTTCTGGCCAGCATGGCGCCCGGGCAAAAATGAATGCCTTGCCCAAAGGCAATATGGTCACTGGCATTGCTGCGCTCAATATCAATATCTGTGGGGTTTTCAAATACTGCACGATCATGGTTGGCGGCATGGTAGCGCAGCATCACGAGTGACTCTTTAGGGATTTTAACGCCGTGCAGTTCTGTGTCCTCTGTGACCACACGCCAAAGTCCGGCGCTAGGTGATTCCATTCGTAAAATTTCTTCTACCGCATTGGCTATCTTGCCGGGGTCGGCTTGTATAGCTTGCATTTGCTGCGGATTATTGATCAGGCTAACCATACCGCTGGTGATAGCCGACGTGGTGGTTTCATTACCTGCGACCATTAACTGTTGTAGCAAATTCTGCAATTCTTCCATGCTGAGTTTGCGCTGTTCTCCGGTTTCAGCATCATTGATCACGGTATTGACCAGATCGGTAATCATATCGTCTTTAGGTTCTTCACTGCGCTTTTTGATCATATCCGCAAAGTAAAACTGAAAAGCGACAATGTTTTCAGCATCTTCTATCTGCTCTTCAGGTGTGGCCAGTTGGCTTAGGCGACGGGCAAAGGAATCGGACCATTCTTTAAATTCCTTGAGGTCTTTGCGGGGCACACCTAACTGGTCCGCAATCACATATACCGGTAGCGGGGTGGTAAACTCCTTAACAAAGTCACATTCGCCTTTTTCAATGAAACCATCGATCAGTTCATGGACGATTTTTTCCATATACTCGGCCATAGTATTAACCCGTTTTAGGTTAAAGACTTTATTGACCAGTGTGCGGTAGGTTTTATGTTTTGGCGGATCCGCAGTAACCAGGGTGTCTACTGGCTGCCAGGCACGATTATAAATCTCAGTGACCTCCGGGGCAGGCTCTGGCCCCTTTAATAAATGGTTAAAATTGTTGGAGAAGGTTTTCGTGTCTTTGCTAATCTTTTTAATATCGGCGTGACGACTCACCATATAAATATTGGTATCCGGTAAATGGTAGACCGGCGCTTGCTCCTGCAAGGTTTCATAAAATTCATAGGGGCAGTTTAATGTCTCCTGATCGAAAAAATTAAAATCCATCGGGCACTTGCCTGTTGCAGCGGTTTTTTTGGCGGTATTATCCATTTATAGTTCTCCACTGATATATTTGTCTAAGGTTTGATGGAAGTGACGAATACGGACTTCCTGATAATTTGCCAGCACTAGCTCACCGGATTTTACATTTTTCATGCCTTTTTGAATCTTGGGCATATTCTGCAAATCCTGATCAAAGATAGTGCCAAGGCTTTCGCCCAGTTCCGGAGCCTGGGAAAATAATTCATCGTCGCCGAGCCGTCTAACGGGTGTGTCCTTGGGTCTTTCTGCGCCAGTGGCTAATTGGCAGATCACAATAATTTCCATAATGGCCGTTTGATGGTCATCACCATTGGGGCGAAAACGGTAAGTAATATTGGGGTGAAAACCGGCCCATGGCGCAAAGTTGGGGAAGATGGAATATAAAATGGAATCCATTCGTTCACTGTTGGTGGCAAAGCTATCCAGAGGCTGATCGTGATTGCTGCTAAATTCATCGGCATTTAATTGCGCAATATATTCTCTGGCGGTTTTACCGTCTGGCACCAGCGCATTATTCGGTCTGGCGACCATGGCAGAAACACCCAGCATATTATCCACCACATCCTGATCCGTCAGGCCTTCAAGGTGAAAACTGGGTACGCCCAGTGCGGTAATAGTGCGGCTGATATGGTCACCCCAAACATCATATTGAGAGTCGGCATCATCCGTATAGGGCAGGATTTGCGGATGGGTTGCCACGGCGTGATAGGACTCAATAAAGGCTTCCCAGCCCACCTTCCAGTTACAGGGGATGACTTTTTCTACATGAATCATTTTATAGCCGTTCTCAGGCTTCCAGCGTTCAAAGTGTGAGGGCAGCACACCGAGATACTCTTGCAATGACGGGGCATTCTTATCCATATTAATAAAGACCCAGCCACCCCAGGTGTCTACCAGTACGTCCGTCAGGCCAAATGTATCTTTATCAATATGGTGAAAGTCCCAGGCACAGGGAGCACCTTTAAAACCACCATCGAGATTCCAGGTAAAAGCGTGGTAAGGGCAGCGCAATTCTTTATAGTTGCCACTTTCATCAATTAGCTGGCGGCCACGGTGCAGACAGGCATTATTAAAGGCTTTTAATTCGCCCTGTTCAGTGCGGCTAATAAGAATCGACATATCGACAATATCGTAGACAAAGGTATCACCGGGCTCGCTGATTTCCGTTACCCGGCAGACGGATTGCCATGTGCGTTTCCAGACATGCTCCACTTCCTGTTCATGAAATTCCCGTGACAAATAACGTTCAACGGACAGGTTTTCTGAGCCTAGATAAGGGTTGGTATTATCCCTAAGGCTATCTGGTACCGGGTTAAGCTCTTTATCTAATAAGTCCTGATACGAGGGGCCGGGTGATCGTGGGCCAATCGTATTATCTATTTTTACATCCAGTTTAGCCGTCATAGTCTTCACCTTAGCCGTTAAGAGTTAAGCCCTGCATCCACCCCGTATGGAACCCGTTAGGGACTCGTCCGGGAATATGGATTTTGGCAATAGGTCCATCGCCTACGCAGCCAGCTTTTAGTACCGAGACAAAAGGGTCTTCTCCCGGGTTATAAACAAAGCACATCACATAGCCATCTTCTTCTTTATCGCTGTCGGGGTTAGGGACATAGAAGGGCTCACCGGCATTGGCGTCATGGCCATATTCCCAGAGTTGGGTTTGGCCTGTTTCCATATCAAATTGCACGGTACAGTTATAACCGTGGGCATCAGTCCATTCCCGGTTGGATGCGGTAGCAAAACCATACTGGTAATGCAGGCCACAGCGGCGATCATCCGCTTTGGAAAACTCGCAGTAAATAGCGCTCAGTTTAGTATCAGTCACGGCTTTAGTATGAAGATCCAGCGTCATACGGTGCATATTGCGAGTCTGTTTTTCGAGGCCGCTATCAAGGGCTTTGGCGAAGGGGATTTGTTGTAGCCAGATATAATCCACGATTAATTGGCCATCTTCTTCATAGCCATTACAGAAGTGCCAGCTGAAAAAGGCGGGGGTTTCAAATTCAATTATGTCACTGCCGTCCCGTTTAATTGCGATCACTTTAGCGGGCTTATCAGCGTCCCAGCGGAAGGGGTCTTTACCCGCCATCGCATCCTCCGGGCTGTGGTAGCCAGGGGGGTAAAAGATCACTACCCAGTCACCACAAATTTGTAAGTCATGAATAATGGTTTTTTCTGCCATCGGAACCGGGATGGCTTTGCTGGGTACGCCGTCGCGATCAAAAATTTGCAGCGTAAAATAATCGCCATCGGTACGCTGGGTACAGGAAATCAACTCGCCGGTCACAGGGCAGATTTTCGGGTGTGCCGACAAGGCATCACCGGGCCGCAGATAACCCTCGTAGTCATACAGTTCAACCGTTTCAAGGCCGGCTGACATCAGGTGAGGGAAGCCGCCTTCCCATAATGAGTAGAGCTTGCCGCCGTGCATAATCACGGAGGTGTTGGAGGTATTTTTCAGTGGGCTGGGTTCGCCGCCTGCATCCAGTACATCCTGGGGGACGGGTACCAGTTTGCCGGGGCTGCCGTAGATAGTGCGGTCAAATTCACGTTCGGTTTTTAAATGATTGGTTTGCACCCAGCGGTTGCGGTAGTGCACTTTGCCTTTATTAAAGTAGAGGCTGTGGATCATACCGTCACCATCAAGAGGGTAGACATAGTGAATCGGTTCATAGGCAGTATTGGCACCGTTACGCATAAAGGCACCCACCAGGTTCTCAGGCACTGTGCCTTCTACGGTAAGCTCGGTGTCATTAAAATCGCGCTCTTCGTCAATGGGGGCATAATTGCCCTGTAGGTAGGGGAAGCGGCTTAGATCCATAGTTAACTCCAGTGGTCTTGTGTTGTTATTTATCGCTTGCTGTTGATGGTTTTTGTATGACTGTAGTTGGATCCTAGCAATGCGGAAAAATAAAAGACAGGACTGACTGTTTTTAAATAAAGGTTAGCTGATATAGATCAATTTTTACTGGATTTAGCAGGCTGGCGCAGGTGAGAGCCTGATTGTCGGTAGCCAAAACTATGGGAGTTTTGGCGAAAAGGGTACTTTAACTATCTTTCTTAAGTTCTTGTTTGTATTGGGGATTTATAATAAAAAACGGCTTCGAACTCATAGTCCGAAGCCGTTTTAGGTGCAGCGCACTGTGGAGCTGTTTAGCCTAATAAGTCGTGTAACTGGCGATGCATATTTTGTACGCCGGGCTCATTTCTCCCGATAATTACATTGCGGTCAATACCGGATTGCAGGCCACGGTGGACTTTGTCTACCAGGCCATAATCTTCCGCTACAGCCACATCATTGATCATTTGAAAGTAGTCTTCAAAGCCTTTGCGCTCTTCATCAGACTTGGGCTCATGGGGGATAAACATGCTGTGGTAAACCACTGACTTACCCGGGCTGATAGGGTAAACGCGCCAGGTCTGGAAATGATCGTTGACTACAAAGATAACGGTATTAGGGAAAATATAATTGACATAAGAAGTATATTCGCGAGGCTCCCATTTATCTTCAGGGACTTCTTTCAGTTCATTGATTTGTAAAGACGGTGAGCCCATTGAGTGGTTGCGGCCATACTGCACGTAGTTGGCGGTATTGCTATAGGCCATCTGGGCAATACTTTCAGGGTGTAAAAATTCAAAGTGATAATACTCGTGGAAGGTATCCATATTTAGCTTCCAGCTAAAATCAGTAAATACCTGCTTGGCACCCAGGTAGTAATGATCTTTAAACCCAAAACCATCCAGGCGCTCACTGATACCACCCAGAACTTCATCGATATCAAAGCTTAGATCCGGGTTGGGCATCACAAAAATCATATCGTGCTTTTCTTCGACCTGAAGCTGTCGTAAGCCCAGTTCCTCACGGTTGATATCCGGGAAACCTTCGTTGCCAAACGGCACGCCAATCAGTTTGCCGTCAAGATCATAACTCCAGCCGTGGTAAGGGCAGGAAAACATCTTGCCTTTTTTCGCTGAGCCGTGATCACAATCAGTCAGTGGTGCACCGCGGTGCGAACAGGCATTAACAAAGGCATTAAGGCTGCCGTCTTTGGTACGGGTAATCAATATGGGTACACCGGTATCATCAAAAGAAAAATAATCACCTGGATTAGGAATAATGCAGCTGGGGCCTACAAATTGAGCGTAGTTACGAAATAGCTCAACCTTTTCACGGTCAAACTGATCGGGGCTAGTGTATTCACTCACATTGATTGTCATGGTGCTATCAGCGAGTGTGGTGGTTTTATTGGCCACCAGGTCCATCAGTGTTTTAACTTCAGCTACCAGTTTTTCCTGTTGCATTGTCTGCTCCTGCTGCCTGTGACAGCGTATTATTCTCTTTGTTAGTCGTTATCGCCAAGTTGTAGTGGCGGGAAGTTAGGGGCGCGTTTTTCTAAAATAGCGGCTACACCTTCCTTAAAATTGTCTCCGGCAAAACTCTTTAGCATTAAGTCTTCAGCGTTCTTTTGTGCATCGTCAAGACTGTTCATCCAATCCTGATGCAACTGCCGTTTAATAATAGCCATAGAGTAGGGTGAACAGTGTTGAGCTAGATCAGCTATATAGTCTTTAGCCTGGCTAATTAACTGATCCTGTTCGCAAATACGATTAATCATGCCCATCTGTTTGGCTTCTTCGGCATAAACACGGCGGCTGGATAGCAGCATATCCATGGCGTTAGCATTGCCCACCATACGGGGTAGCAACCAACTGCTACCCCATTCGGCAATCAGGCCGCGCTGGGAAAAGGCGGTCATAAAAAAAGCCTTGGGTGTGGCAAAACGTAAATCGCAAAATAATGCGATGGGGATAGCCATGCCGACACAGGCGCCGTGAATGGCGGCTATAACAGGTTTGCGGATAGAGGCGATATAGGAATAGGTTTGGCGGTAGCCCGCATCCAGCGTGTTATCACCGGGAGGTGTGATATTGGAACCATCGGGTCGTCCGCCGTCGACAATATTATCCAATAGGCTTAGGTCGGCACCGGAGCAAAAAGCGCGATCGGCTCCGGTAAAAATAATGCCCACGATAGTGTCGTCATGTTCAGCCTGGTGAAAAGCCTGACGGATTTCATCACCCATAGAATCCGTCCAGGCATTAAGTTGCTCTGGACGATTCATGGTTATGATGGCGCTGGGGCCATCGACTGCATAGGTGATTTCCTGGTACATAACAAAACCCGCTTATAAACCCAGCACCATCTTCGCAATAATATTGCGTTGCACTTCTTGTGAACCACCAAAGATAGAGGCAGCACGGTTATTCAGGTAGCGGGGCGTTACTGAGGTAATATAGTCGGGACGGTAAGGGCTGCCATCGTCAGTGGGGTCCATGGCCAGGCCCTGATAGCCGATAACTTCAACCGCCAGCTGATTAATGCGCTGCTCTATGGCGGTTGCCGATAATTTCATAATGGAAGATTCCGGACCGGGGTTGCCACCGCCACTAACGGACGACAAAATTCTTAGCTCGGTAATCTCAAGGGCTTTTAAGTCCATGGCGATACGGGCCAGCTTTTTATCAATCTCGCCATTGGCATTAAAAGCGGGATCTTTTTTGCCTTGTTCAGCAATCAGTTCACGTAAATGATCCAGTTCATAGGTGATGCGATCACCGTTAAAACCACCACCGCGCTCAAATTCCAATAAGTACTTGGCGCAGGTCCAGCCTTTATTTTCTTCGCCGACTAAGTTGGCTTTGGGGATGCGTACATCCTGGAAGAAAACCTGATTCACTTCGTGGTCATTGGCCATGGTGATAATGGGGTCAATGGTGATACCCGGTGTGGCCAAATCAATCAGTAAGAAGCTGATGCCCTGTTGTTTTTTGCCGCTATTGTCGGTACGTACCAGACAATAGATATGGGTGGCAACATGGGCGTGTGTGGTCCAGATTTTAGAACCGTTCAGCACATAATCATCACCGTCAGATTCAGCTTTTAGCTTTAAGCTGGCAAGGTCAGAGCCGGAACCGGGTTCGGAATAACCCTGGCACCAGTAGTGCTCACCGCTAAGCATTTTGGGCAGATACTCAGTTTTTTGCTCCTCGGTACCAAAGGCCATAATCACCGGGGCTAACATAAGCAAGCCCAATGGAATAAGCATGGGGGCCCCGGCTAAATAGCACTCTTTACTGAATAAGTACTTTTGCGCAGGGGTCCAGTCAGTGCCGCCGTATTCAACCGGCCACTGCGGTACGGCCCAGCCTTTATCAACCAGTACTTTTTGCCATTCCAGTGCGGTTTCTTTTTCAACAAACACACTGGCATTGGTTTTATGCGCTTCTATAACACTGGCTGGCATATTGTCAGCAAGAAACTGGCGAACTTCCTGTTGAAACTGGAGTTCTTCTTCGCTGAAATTTAAATCCATAATCTTGACCTTTCTATCAATGGTTGTCTTGCGCGCCAACACTGCCACACAAAAAATCTAAATTGTAGGGTGGATTATAATCCACCGTATATTACTGTTACGTTTGGTGGATTATAATCCACCCTACATGGGTTTAGGCGGTGGGCTCCATTGCCCAGACGATACCGCGTCGTAATAATTCGTAAAATTCTTCTGTTCTCCAGGCGCCTTCTTCAGGGACCGGGTATTCTTCAACGATAGGCTGCATATCATACTTACCGCGACAGTGGCCTAATGTTAAGTATAAAACCTGTCCCTTGCCATAAGGGTGGATATAGTAGACCGGCTGTACATCGGTTTCTTTCATCCAGGCATCACTGATAAAGCCTTCATCCACCTTTTCTGACCAGTGGGTGTGAAGCAGGACTTCATGGTCGCCGTGGAATTTACACAGATAGAGTTCATCGTCCACTTTAAAGGGTGGGATATCTTTTACCAGCGGATGGTCTGGCTGGGTGATCTCTACCTGATATTCGTGAATGGGCGGGTGAGACATAAACTGGCTGCCCAGTATTTCCATAAACTCGACGTTTTCTTCCGGGGTATCAACATCAAAGCTGCCGTCATCCTTAGGTAAGAAGCGTAAAATAGAATTGGTACCGTGAGTGGCAAACCATTTCTTACCACTGCGAACAAATTCGCTAAGGCGTTTGGTTTCTTCTTCGGTAGGTAATACATCACAGGTATAGGTGATAATAAAATCAGATTCGCAGATGGCATCGATGTCACTGTAATCAGCGCCGACTTTAACTTTGATGCGTGGCTGCTCGGCCAATAACTTCATAATTTCCAGCCGGGCATGGTCAATATTGTGGTACTTGCCGCCGGCAATAAGATAGACGTCTATACGATCACTTTTACCCATAATCTCAACTCGTTAATCATTCGTTATTATATGTTGGTGTGTAAAAACGGGCCGAAGTTTTGCTTCGGCCCGTTTCGGGTCTTGCTTATTTCAAGTGCTTACAGCTGTACACGCTTAGTGAAACCACCGTCGGCCACCAGGTTAACACCGGTGATCAGGCTGGCAGCAGGGCTGGCCAGGAAGGCAACACTGTTAGCGATTTCTTCTGCGCTACCCATACGACCCTGTGGGATCTGGGCCAAAGTCATATCGTAAACTTCTTTCATATTTTCTTTGATAAAGTCCCATGCGCCGCCTTCAATAAAGACTGGGCCTGGAGCCACACTGTTGACGCGGATACCCATAGGCGCTAATGCCTGACTAAGCTGCTTGGCGTGTACTACCAAAGCGCCTTTGATGGCATTGTAAGGGGCAGGCTGCATAAAGGTTTCAACACCCGCTGTGGAAGAGATAACAACAATAGACGCCGCTTCGGACTTCTCAAGGAAGGGCATAGCCGCTTCGATACCGCGAGTTGTACCCAGAACGTCGATATCCAGGTTGGCCTGCCAGGCTTCATCACCGACAGCACCACCGCCAGCACTAACATTCGGTACGAAGATATCAATACCACCCAGCTCTTCACCTACGGCAGCAATCCACGCCTGATAAGTCGCTTTATCAGCAACATCTACTACGGAGCCTGTGACTTTAACGCCTTTAGCGCTAAGGTCCGCAACCGCAGCATCAACTTCAGCCTGGTTACGTGAGCAAATTGCCAGATCAACACCTTCATCGGCCAGTAAATTAGCAATGGCGCGGCCAATGCCTTTGGTAGAACCGGTAATAACGGCTTTTTTTCCAGATAGTCCGAGATCCATGAATGTCTCCTAGTAGTAAATTATTGGTATATTGGGGTTTATTTCAGGCTGGTCTGGTCCCGCCAATAGGGCGTTTTAGGCAGCTTGACTATAGATTGATCGCTCAATTTGAAGCTTAAGGTATCAAACCTCCTAAAAAAAAACAATCAGATTTGACTGTTTATTTTGGTTCCGATAATGTGGGCATCATAATTGATAAAAATAACAGTCAGATCAGGCATTTCCGGCCATATTGCCGGCCCAAATCGGCTGTTGAAACTGCACCAAAACTGGAGATAAAACATGAAACTATATTCATCGGTTGGCCCTAATCCACGTGTTCTGAGAATGTTTATGGCAGAGCGGGGCATCGAGCTGGAAACTATCGATGTCGATATTATGGGTGGTGATAATTTAACCGATGAGTTTAAGAAAATGAACCCATCGGCTCAGTCTCCCTGTTTGCAGCTGGATAGCGGTGAAGCGCTGGCTGAAATTACCGTTATTTGTAACTATCTGGATGAAATAAATGGTAGCTCCTCGCTGGTGGGGACTACTCCTGAAGAGCGCGCACAGACAGCTATGTGGGTTCGTCGTTTTGATGGCCGTATACTTGAGCCTATGTCTCTGGGTTTTAGAAGCGCCGAAGGTTTGGCTATATTTGAAAACCGCTGCCATGTCGTCCCTGAGTCGGCAGATGATTTAAAAGCAGTCGTTCAGTCAAATTGGGCCTGGATCAACGAAGCGTTGGGCGATAAGCAGTACTTCTGTGGAGACCGCTTTACCCTTGCAGATATACAGCTGTACTGCTTTGCGGACTTTGGCAATATGATTGGTCAGGGTTTCCCTGCTGAATTATCTAACTTAGCGGCCTGGTTTGCCCGTGTAGCTGAGCGTCCAAGCATTGCCGCCAGTTTCCACCCTTCAGAATTAGCGCAAGCTCAGTAGTATCACAGGGCGGTTAGGCGGATGGCGATGATCGATTACCAAAATGATAATGCCGTTTTGGTAATGACCAAGGGGCACCCGTTTAATCGCGAAGATTTTCTCAGTGTGTTTGATGGCATTGAGGGGATTAATGCCTGTAGCGTCGAACAGCCTGCCTCGCAGGCTTTTTTTAATCCTGAGCTGGCTAAAGATTATCGCGCCTTTGTGCTTTATGATATGCCGGGGATGGATTTCTTTAAGGCTGACGCAGATGATGGGCTGGCACCTCGCTATATAGAGCCGCCCACCAGTTTTAAAGAAAACTTTTTAGCGTTGTTAGAACAGGGCCACGGTTTTGTTTTTCTTCATCACACCATTGCCGCCTGGCCGGCATGGCCTGAGTATGCAGAAATAATTGGTGGCAAATTTTTATATAAGCCTGGTCAGATTAGGGGGGTTGATTACCCGGATTCCGGTTATCGCCATGAAATCACTCACCAGGTCTCTGTACTTCAAGATCACCCTGTAACCGCTGGGGTTAGCCAGACATTTTCAATTAACGATGAATTATATTTATCCCATGTCTTTGATGATTCAGTTATCCCTCTATTAAGTAGCGATTACGATTATTGTGATAGCAATTTTTACTCATCCCAGCAGGCGGTCACAGGTACCATGTTCAGTCGAGAAGGCTGGCATCATGCTCCAGGCCACAATCTTATTGGCTGGGTAAAACACTACAAAAATAGCCCTATAGTCTACTTACAGTGCGGTGATAGCAAAGCTGCCTATGATAGTACTGAGTATCAAACACTGTTAAGCAATGCCATTAACTGGGTGGCCAGTGACGAGGCCAAACAGTGGGCTCGCGATAGAAACAATCATGAATAATGTAAGGAATAAACCATGAAAGCAGCAGTCTTTAAAGAAGTCGGGCAGCCATTATCGGTTGAGAACGTTGATGATCCTACTCCGGAATCTACTGAACTGGTTATGAAGGTCAGTTATTGCGGTATCTGTGGTACCGATTTGCATGCTACCCGTGAGGGTTTAACCACTGCCTGCTGCGGCCAAATATTGGGGCATGAGTATGTGGGTGAGATTGCCGAGGTGGGCAAAGCAGCAGACGGTGATTGGCAGGTGGGTGATAAGGTATGTGCTATTCCCTTTATTGCCTGTGGTAAATGTTTACCCTGTGCAGCGGGTGAATTTTTTCAGTGTGCCAATAAAAAAGTATCCGGTGTGGATGATCAGGGTGGTTTTGCCGAGTATGTAACGACCGGAAGCCGTGAAACGATTCTGTTGCCTGATAGCCTGGATTTACAAACCGCTGCTCTGGTAGAGCCTCTGGCGGTCAGCTTACACGCAGTCAGGATTGCTGACCTTAAGGCGGGTAGCAGGGTGTTAATTATGGGGGCGGGCCCTATCGGTCTAACCGTTGCACTATGGGCTAAATTTTTTGGTGCTCGTGATGTAGTCATTAGTGAGTTGGCTGATAGCCGTGCGGCCCTGGCCAAAAAAATGGGTGCTACTCATGTAATTAAACCGGATTTGGAAAAAGGTGCAGAAGATTTGCTGGAGCAATTTTGTGATCATACTGGAGCACCACCGGATATTATTTTAGAGTGTGTTGGTGCACCGGGCTTATTGCAGCAGTGCATGGAAATGGCGCCTTATGGCGGTAAAATAATTCCCGTTGGTGTTTGTGAGCAGCCGGATAATATCATGCCATTTTTTGGTTTGATTAAAGAATTAAATATTCAGTTTGCTATTGCTTATACTAAAGATGATTTTGAAACATCGGTTGCCATGCTCGCAGAAAAGCGTATTGATGTTTCACCAATGATCACTGATATTGTTAGCCTTGAGGAATTACCCGATGCTTTTGAGGCACTTAAAACGCCCAGCAGCCAGTGCAAGGTACTGACAAAAATTTCGAGTTAACATTATCATGCCGTTAAAAAAGAAAAAAAATAAGAAGATCAAAAAGAGCCAGTTAACAAAGTTGATTAATGTATCGGATAGTGTTTTGGCACCGACTGTACAAATGCCACTACAAACTGTCACTCAGCGTATAAGTCAGGCTATTGAAAACGGTAATAATAATCAGGCGAAGCATTGGTTGCTGCAAGTTATTGAGCAATGTCCCAATGAAGAAGAGCCGCCTGTTCTTCTGATGAATTTGTTATCACGAAACCGGGAGATCAATGAGGCTGAGCTGCTTGCAAAAAAAATATTGCGACTATACCCCAAGTCAGCAGAGGTTTTACAAACGGTAGCGGCATTTTACCGTGGTATTAATAGAATAGAAGATGCACTAGATATTTTAAACTCTGCATTGCCAGTGGCGGCCAATAAGTGCGCTATTTATCGCAATATTGCTTTTACTTATACCACTATGGGTAATACGGAAGAAGCTATTAAGGCGTTTAAGCAAGCATTGGCGATCAATAAACGTGATATATACGCTTATTGGGGGTATTTACGTCTGGATATTAAAAACTTTCCAGAAGCATTAATAGAGGATTTGCAACAGGTACTTCAGGCTTGCAGTAATGATAAAAAATTACTGGCTGCAGGCAGCTTTACACTAGCTTGGTATTATGAAAAGCGCGACCTACAACGCTACTGGAAATACCTTCACATTGCCAATGGCGCTGTCGATACGTCAGCAGAATATATATCCACGGCGGGGCAAAACAACCACCGTTTATTTTCCGCTGAACACCTCGCTGCGCAACCGGCGGCTCAGCCACCGGAGCAGCGCCCTGTATTTATTGTGGCACCCCCAAGGTCAGGCACGACTTTGTTAGAGCAGATTTTAGGTGCCCATCATTTGACTAAAGGCACCGGAGAGTCATTGGCCTTTAATCATGCTGTTAATGAAACCTGTAAAGCCCACCGGCTAACTCATGCTATTAAAGACTGGCCGGATGAACATATGCCTGAATATGCTGAATTACTCAACAAATCCTTCTTGCGTTTTCCTCTAATTAAGGAAGCGAAAGGCCATGTTGTAGTGGACAAGAGTATAGAAAACTTTAAGTTTGTGGGTGCTATTTTATCAGCATTTCCACAAGCGAAAATTATAAGGTTGCGACGCCACCCATTAGATACTTTGCTTTCTTGTTACCATCAATTTTTTGAAAGCAGCTATGATCAGTTATTTAATCTCGATGCCTTGGCCAACTACTATCTAGAGTTTGAGCAGCAAATGGATTACTGGGAGACGGCTTATCCCAATCAAATATTCAGGGTGAAGTACGAGGACCTGGTAGGGCAGCCGGAAGGGATTATTCCTGAGCTTGTCAAGTTTTGTGGCCTGCCATGGGATGATGCGTGTTTAAGTCATCATACGAATGTAGGCACAATTATTACATCCAGTGATATTCAAGTCAGGCAGCCTGTTCATACCAAAGCTATTGCAAAATGGAAGCACCATGAAAAATACCTGGCGCCTGTGATCAACATTATAGACCCTGTCTACCCTCTCGATCAGTATTAAACCTGCTTTCCCTGAATGTCTAATGCCTGAAAACAAAGAAACCCGCCGAAGCGGGTTTCAATGTGTAGCTTAAGAAATTTATCTAAAGATAAATTACTTACGCTTACGACCGATACCAGCCAAACCAACTAGAGCTGAACCGAACAACCAAGCTGCAGCAGGAACTGGAACAACAGCAGGACCAGCAGCTACGAAAGTGTAGTCAGTGTCGTTGTTGATGATGCTACCAGGAAGAGCTTCAACACTTGAAGTTTGGTTCAAAGTGATAGGCATAGTGTTTGGAGCAGAAGTGAAAGTCATGCCAGAAACTGCAGACCAAGTACCGATGCTAGTAGATAAACAGCCGTTAAAAGCACCACCGTTGTTAGTACAGCTATCAACACGAGTCTCACCTACACCGAAAACATTGAATACAGTAGTAGATTCAATAGTCATGTTGGTGAAGCCAGTAACGACGTTAGTAGTAGCCTGCCAAGATAGAGTCAAAGTGTTCAACTGGAAGATACCTGTAGCAGTACCAGTAGTAGTACCAGCGTCAAAACCAGTAGAAGTACCAGAGATAGTACCTGCTAGTGGAAGGTAGGCAGCTTGAGCAGCGCCAGCAGTAAGTACAAGAGCAGATGCAGCTAAAATAGTGTTTAATTTTTTCATTGTTATATTCCTCGAGGTTTCTCGAGAAGGGTAACCGGCTATCTTATCCAGGCACTATTCCTTGTTTCGCGAGCAATCCCTTTTGCTCGTCTGCCTACTAAGACCCTTGGTTTTCCGTCCCAGCCTCACGACCGGTTTGGCGCTTTCCTTCAGTTATTTTAGTTTATTTTATTGTAAAGACACAGATTTCGTATCTTGCTGTATACAATACAAGTATGGTGCCAATTTATAAAACCCTATATCTTTCAGTAACTTATAGTAAGTTCCTGCTCAGTTGTAGCATTTTCTGTGTAAAATCAGACAGATGTGTAAGAAAAACCGTCAGCTTTGTTTTTATTGCCATAAAAAACAGTCGAGATTGCTTTTTTATGGTTATTTTTCGATCAATTTAAAGGCTAAGCCAGGGTAAAAGCGGAATAAAAACCGGGATTATGAGCAGGAATGGTGCGAAAAGTGATAAGCCGCCGTTTTTGATAGGCATACAGGCGTGTTTTATGTGAATAATTGGCTTATCAGCAGATGTTTACGTTTTGGATATAACATCAGAAGCAGATATACCAAGTTCTGATTTAGTGAGTAAAAGGTGTAATCTTTTTCGACAAACTTGCGCTAATCTCTAAATGCGTGCTTCATAATGGTGCTTTCGGGGTTAAAACAGCGTCGGCAGCTAGAATGGGCTTATAAACTAATCATTAGTTTGCCCTGATTGCTGCCTGTAAAGAGCTTGTTAAAGCTGTTATGGAAATCTTCCAAGCCGTCCTCATGGTGCTCAAAATGCTTGAGTTGCCCCTGATCAATCCATTCTCGCATCTGCGAAACCGCTTCATCGAAGCTGTCGAGATAGTGATAATAGGTAAAGCCTTTCATAATACTGATTCGTTCAGCCAATCTGAGGTATAGGCTTGGGCCAATAATCTCGTCCATGTTTTGGAATTGGTTAATGGCGCCACAGAGCAGCGTTACTGAGCGCTCATTGATATGGTCCAATACGTGGTCAAGGATAGGCACACCGACATTATCAAAGTAGATATCAATACCCTTGGGCATTGTCGCCGACAGTTGGGCATCCAGATCGCCAGCTTTATAATCAATACAGTCGTCCAGACCCAATTCATTGATGCAAAAGTCGACTTTCTCTGTGCCACCAGCAATGCCCACGACATAAGCGCCTTTAATCTTTGCGATTTGGGCGGCTGCAGATCCTACCGCACCGGCTGAACTGGATATCAATACCTGTTGCCCGGGCGTAATATCCAGCTCTTTTGTGATGCCGACATAGGCTGTTAAGCCAGTCATACCGAAAATGCCCAAATGGTTGGACAGGGGTTCATCACCGATAGTCAGTTTATTGAGCTGAATATCATCACCATCGGTGACGGATAGATGCTGTACACCCAGCATTCCACGGACCCAATCTCCGGGCTTAAAGTGAGGGTGTTCACTGTGTTTAACTATGCCCACGCCAAAGGCTCGCATGGTTTCACCGATATCCACACCGCCAATATAGCAATACTCATTCATCTAGGCCCGCATGGCCGGGTCTAGCGAGATATGCTTTACCTCCACTAATAGGTGGCGGTCAGGCACAGCTGGCACATCACTCGTGACCAGTTGCCAGCAGGCTGAGTGAGGCAGTCCGTCAGGTCGCTCGGCTAGAATGATATGCTGATTTTTCTGGCACATCTCAGTCCCTGTTTTCTATGGGGTGTGGGTTAATGGTGGTTTGGTTTATTCGCCAGGTAGATCCAGTTCACCGCGGTAGTAATCAACGCCGACCAGTTCTTCCATACGGTCATAGAACGCTTCGCCCTGCAGGCAGTTTGCCTCGAGCCATTCATCGTTAGTGACTTTGCCTTTGGCGGCAACCGTTTCAACCGCATCAGGGCCAACGGGGTAGCGGAAGTGGGGTTTATCAGACTCGATGGCATGTTCAATCGCACTGGCAACATCGCTGGGCATGGCGGGGCGGGTGTGACCAAACATAAAGAAACGACCTAAACGTTCCAGTGATTTGGCGTATGGGCTTGGGTCTTCGGGCAAACTGCCTTTACCCCAGATTGGCGTTAGAACAACACCGGGTTCGATAATTGAAACCTTGACGTTAAATTCAGCCATTTCCATTGCCAGTGCTTCGCTTAAACCTTCCATAGCCCATTTTGAGGCGGAATAGTGGGCGTGACAGCCCATGACTACCTGGCCAGCTAAAGAGCCGACAGTCACAATACGACCGGAATTTTGCTGGCGCATAATCGGTGTTACTTCACGCAATACGCTCACATTACCAAAATAATTCGTTTCAAAGATTTCACGGACTTCATCCAGTTCGGTTTCTTCTACGGCTCTGCCGCCACCAATGCCGGCGTTATTGACCAATGCATCAATACGGCCGCTTTTTTCCATAATTTCAGCTACCGCTCTTTTTACGGAAGCGGGGTCAACCAGGTCCAATTGGATAACATCAACGGACAGGCTCTCTGCGGCAATTTTTTCTTTTAATTCGGTGGCTGTGGCTGGGGTGCGTACGGCGGCATAAACGTGATGACCTTTACGCGCCATGTGTAATGCGGTTTCCTGGCCGATGCCAGTGCTGCTTCCAGTAACAAGAATAACGGACATAATGTGCCTCTATTTTATTGGGTTGAAGTGGTAATGGTTTGTTGTTTTTGACGTTCTTTATAATCAATGCGGTAGTCGCAGCTTACACAGCGACGCATGCCGGTTTTCATGCTGTGGTTTTGCTGACGAAGTGTTTCGACTTCTGCCCTGAGTGTGTTCAATTCACGCTCTTGTTCTAGCAGTTTTTTCTGCGGGCCAAATAATGCAAACATTATTTTTATCATACGCTATGTAGTACTTATGTATCCCAGGTCATTCTAACGGTGCAGGAGGTTTCCGGCAGATGCGGGTCAAACTCCATTTTTAGCCCCCATTTTCACCTTTAAACATAGCTTCAAAGGGGCCTTTGCAAATAAGCAGGCAACCTTCCTGTGGCAGTGCATCCGGGTTGGGTAGTGTGTCGGCTTTGGCGCAAGTATGCCAGCCGCAATCCGGGATTTCCATGACGGTCAGGCCATTGCCTGGGTCATACTCAGTGATAGTAGCGGGGCCCGTTAGCCAGTGTGCTGGGTTAAAGGTTTCAAAAAGAAAGGTTGCCCATTTACCGGGTTTGGTGCTGCCGTCATGGTTTTTTACCGTTTTTTTCTTTTTATTTTTATTGTTGTCGGACATAGAGTTCATCATGGCAAAAAAATCCGCTGAGGTTTCTTTGCCAATATCGACATTTAAGCCTATCACTAATTCTTCATATTGTTTTTGCGGGTAGTACTTGCGCAGCTCTAATAAACACCATTCACATTCGCGGACAAAGTTACCATAGCGTTTGCGCCACTTTTCGCGCGGTGAGTCCAGTAGCTTGACCTGTTCACGGTGATTACGGATAAGCAGGTAGTCACGATTGATTTGCTCTGGGTCACCGGAAAGTCTGAGTATGGGCAGGTAGGTATGACTTACGATATTCATCCCTTTCTTGACCAGCATGGAGTTGGACATCCACATATCAATCCAGGCTTGTGGCCCCCAGTTGGCATACCAGCCGATTGACTTAGTGGGTGCAACTCGGCCGCTGCCTTGGTCACTGCTGATAATTGCGTCATTAGTCATAGTAGCTACCTGTAATCGCCGTGCGGTTTAACGTGGGAATAAGACAGTATTCATGCTTTAGTCTGCAAATGAAAAGTTTACTTTATATTGTTTGTTAATAAAAAGGGACCTTCAGGTCCCTTTATTGGTGTTTAGTAGAAGTTATACCTGAGGTTAAGTCCGTAAGTGACTCCCGGTGCGGTAACCGCGGTATAGCCACCCATGACGGGAATATCCAAACCAAAGGAATAGTACTCTTCATCTAACAGGTTGTTACCGAAGACGGCGACTTCCCATACTCGCTCAGGGTTAGTCAGGGTAAAGCGTACATTGACCAGATCAACTTCTTCATTAAACAGGGCACCATCTAAATCCTGATCGAGGAAGAAACTGTCAACATAGTTGTGCTCTAAACGACTAATAAGCATCAGTTCTTTCATTTCAGCTTCATACTGGAACCAGCTGCTAACGGTTAGCTCAGGTGCGTTGTCCAGTGGTTCGCCGGCCAGGTCAACCGTACATTCGCCGCCACCGGGGAAGCCTGCCTGATTGCCATCAACAATATAGTACTCATAGAAAGCGCGGTTAACAGTACACTGGCCGCCATCAAACTCTTCATAGGTGGCTTTGTTATAACCAATCGCAGTACCCATGGTCAGGTTCATAGTGGCAACAAACATACCATCAATTTCAACACCGTAGCTTTCCAATGAACCTGCATTGGTAACTTTAATATCTGAGCCACTAAATGTCTGGCCCTGGAAGTCATCATATTCTACAAAGAAGAAGGTACCGTTTAGGGTTAAACGACGGTCCATCCAGGAGGCTTTCCAACCCAGTTCATAGTTGGTGGCAATTTCTTCATCAAACTCACCGCCAACACCTTCGGTCCAATCACCACAAACACCTTCGCGACATTCATCAACTGGAGGAGGGGCTTCACCTTCCAACTCGCGACGCTGGTTAAAACCACCGGACTTAAAGCCGCGGCTAATGCTGGCATAGGTCATCAGGTCATCATTCCAGAAATACTTCAGGCTGAATGAAGGTGAAATGTCAGAATCTTCACGGCTCTGGTCATACCAGGTATTCGGCCCCGCTACCGGTGGAATGGCATCGGCAATCGGTGGCGTAGAAATCTGGTAACCTTCACGCTCTTTTTTCTCCCAGGTATAACGCATACCCAGTGTTGCACTCCACTGGTCAGTAATATTCCAGACTAACTGTCCAAAGGCCGCAAAGCTGGTTGTGGTATAAATATTTTCATCAATATTTAATGTGCCATCGCTACCTAAGCCAATGGCTTCAGTCAGGGCAGGGAACTGGGTAAATTCACCGTAGGAATCAAATTCAGAGTAGTAGCCGTATAAGCCGCCCTGGTAATCCCAAACTTCACCACCGGGAGAGGTAATACGTAATTCGGTAGAAAACTGGTCAAGTTTAACATCGGTGACTGTTTCAACGGATTCATAGGCGGTAAAGTCGCCATCCGCAGAACTCAGTGATTCATAGTGACGCCAGGCATTAATAAAGGTCAGAGTGTCATCGTTGGCCAGGTCATAGTTCCATTCAAGGGCTAAACCGCCCACTTCTACATCATTGTAAATTTGGCTGCTTAACCAGCGGTCGTCAGAAAAAGGATCTGCTTTTGGTGGTGAGAACCCCTGGCTATCTTCAAAGGCCGTATAGTCCATAATCAAATCACCGGCGGAGTTTCTGCCTAGTGCAGCCTGCCATTCGGCGGAAGGGGTGTTGGTGCTTGGTGTATTTAGTGTAGACAGTCCGTCGTAATCAATGACGGAGAGGGCACAGCAGTCGGTATCTTCCTGCGAGAAATCCACAGTGACTAAAAACTCTCCCGATTCATCGGTATTAAATAAGAAGCGAGATTTAACACCCCATTTGTTACTGTCATTCAGGTGTTCACCGTTGGCGGTGTTGTAGTACATATGATCTTTGGTGTTTGAAAATGCGGTGGCACGCATAGCGTTACCATTGTCACCAAGAGGAATATTAATCATACCTCTGATTTCAAGCTGGTCGTCGCTACCAATCACGGTTTCTGCCAGACCTTCAAAATCAGGCCCCGGTTTTTTGGTGGTAACACTGATAGCACCTGCCGCAGTATTTTTACCGTACAGCGAACCCTGGGGGCCACGCAGTACAATTAAGCTTTGAATATCAATCAGGTCGCTGATGCTCATGCCAGCACGACCTTGGTAGATGCCGTCAATAAAGATACCAACACTGGGGTCGATACCTGAGTTGGTGCCGACCGAACCGATACCACGAATACGAATCGAGGTTGAGCGTGAATCGGCCCCCGGAGTAATTTTTAAGCTGGGTGTATACTGCTCCATGGAAGCAAGATCGTTGGCGCCGGTATCTTTAAAAAAGTCTTCGCCAAAGGCGGATACTGACATGGGTACTTCTGACAGGTTTTCTTCACGGCGGTTAGCCGTCACAACAACTTCCTCTACAACAATTGAGTTGGAGCTGGCTGCTTGTTCTTCTTGAGCCGCTGTCAGTGACGCTGCACTGCTGGCAAAAAAAGCAACAGCAGAAAGTGTGGCGAGTTTTATTCGCATTATTGTCCCCATTATTGGATATGCCGGTACCGCCTTGGCGGTACGTTATAATTATTTTTGTCTTTTACAAGGCTGATTGCTTAAGGGCAGTCAAGGCATGTGAAAGTGTATGTTGTTGTTATATCTACTGTGTCTGATCCACCATCCACTGCAAGATCTTCCTGCACAACTTTAAAACTGAGTGTGTCAAGAGTTGAGAAATCGACTTCGCTAAAGTTAACGGTGTCTATCATGCTGGCTGACGGGGGAAACTGGCTTGGGCTTAACCAGTCAGTGTCATTCGGGTCATTTTCAGTAAAAGCCGTGGCGGATTCAGAGGCCAGGAAGCCGTAGCTTGCACACAGGTCGCCACCGGATAAGTATTCGCAATACAGTGGCAGTGTCTCAGCTGATTCAACGGTTGTTTCATCGGTAAGCACCAGTGATGAATTTGACCAAAGGGCGAACCTTGGGGACGCTTCCATCAAAATTGCACCGGTTAGTGTCAGCGTTTGCGTTGTGATACCGCCCACGCCTCCTGAGTCAGCAGCATAGACAATAGAGACCGCACCATTCGCTGCAATATCAATATCCCAGGTGTCTGTCGTGTCTGCAGGAGGACCACAAACCAGACCGGCATCCTGTACATCGGTGGCCAGGTCGTAACACAGTGTTGTTACCAGAGCGCTGAATGCTACGCCATCTTGCCCCAAAGAGCCGGTCCAGCCGCCGCCACCGTCTGGGTCCAGAGTAATACCCGCCAGATCATATTCGGTTTGCGTCGGTCTGAATATACCGCCATAGGTACCATCCGGTTGCGAAAGTAAGGCGCTGATATCAATGGTCAGTTCAAAGTTATTGGTGGCAATCTGACTGTCGGCACTGATTACACCGTCAGAGCTGATAACAATATCCCCTGAAAGGGTCGCCGGTATATTGGTGGTAACGGTGGCTACTGTACTGGCAAAGCCAACGGTGCCAGTGGCTGCGTAAGCTGAAGAGACAGCTATCAGTGGCAGGCCTGCTAATAGTGGTAAATATTTCATTATTATGTCCTCTAAAAAAGTGTCTGGGTTTATTGGATTAATGGCTTGCCATTAATCCGTAGCCTGGACCTCCTGCCATTCTAGTGTCTTGGTGCGTACGTTAAAGGTGGCATTCTTAGTTGCCGGAACGCCCGTTGCTGGATCTTGTTCCAGATTGCTGCCGCTGGTAGTGCCCGCTTCCATAGTTGCTGAGTCGGGGGTTACCGTACCTGTAGAGTTCATCTGATAATTGAAGATGTACTTATTGCGAACGGTAGAGTCAAGCTCTATGCCATAGCCAAGCGAACCTGAATCTTCACCATCTGGAATACCGTCGGCATCATCGTCGGTATCACCAATATTGTTACCATCCGGATCTTCGTCAGCGTCATCACATAACGCTGTGGCAAGATCAAGGTCACCCGCAGGCCAGTTATTACTGTCGTCAGCTGGCAAGTAAAGGTCGGAGTTTACATTCTTGATTGACCAGTCATTGGGGCAGTTGTCTTCAATATCAAAGTGCGTATCACGGTCGGCATCATCGCAGCTTTCATCAAATAGCTCCTGCTCAAGCGTTGATTGAGGTACCACATCACAAATGATTTGGGCATCAGGATTTAGCGGGCGGTAATCGAGTAAATCACACACGTCATCGCCATCGCTATCTATTGTGCCGAGGGGCTGTTCTACCGTACCCACACACTGATCTATATAATCAGCATCGATAGCGGTTTCACCGTCGATACCGAACTCATCTTCACAAACACCATCTTGATCGACATCGGTATGGCCGATATCAATAGAAATGTTGTCACTGACACAGGCATCAGCGAGGTTATCACCATATCCATCCTGGTCAGCATCGACCCATTCATCGCCATTGCCGACAAAGGCGTCTAATGTCAGGCCGGTTTCTGAATCGGCTTCCGTTTTATCGGTATTCCATTCATCGGGGAAGCCATCCATATCAGCATCAACACTGGCAGCTATATCAAGTGGGAAGGCGTCATCTTCAGCATCGCCTACATTATCGCCATCAAAGTCAACGGATTCTGAAGCGTCGTTGGGGAATGGGTCGCTATTGTCGCCGACCATATCGCCATCGGAATCCAGCCATTCATCGGCATCACCAGGGAAGGCGTCAATGATCAGGTCGGTATCGTCAGCGTTTTTACCGGTATTGTAAGCATCAGGGTATTCGTCACCGTCACTATCAATGCTGGCTGCGGCATCGTCCGGGAAGGCATCAATGATTAGCATAGAGTCAGCTTCAGTAAAGCCGGTGTTGTAAGCATTGGGGGCGCCGTCCCCGTCGCTATCAACGCTGGCAGTTTCATCGTCAAAGAATGCATCAATGACCAGTGTTGAATTCTCCGCGCTATAACCATCGTTATAAGCATCGGGGGCACCATCGCCATCAGTATCAACCGACGCAGAGGGGTCGTTTACAAACGCATCGTCTTCATCTGCAACACCGTCGTTATCGCTATCACTGCTAACTGGTTCGCCAGACGCGGTTGCTGTAAATATAGAATTGCTGTCAGCAAGACCAGTATCTCCGGTATCGATGACCAGTATTTGGCTCCAGCTGATATTGCTTCTATCACTGGCATCCAGACTATTGCTGACATCATAAACGGAGGTTGCTTCTGGGGTGCCTACAATCGCTGTCACAGGGTCACAAACCAGAGCTTGACCGGTACAGCTTGTCGCTGTTTGTTCACCAAGACCCGTAGTTAGATCAAAGAAACCGGTGGTTACGATGGTGCTAAGGCCTAACAAATTGTCAATGGCCTGGCTGAGTTCAAAGGACAGAGTGTTACCTTCGATATTGGCAGTACCGGTATAAACATAGCTTGAGTCAACTACATTTACCGTTTGACCTACCAGAGAGCCGCTGCCGGTGATGGTTAAATCGCTGGTTGCTAATGTCGCGGTATAAAAGGCTTCACTATCGGCTAATCCAAAATCGCCTGTGTCTATCGTTGCAACCAGTGACCAGGTAATAGAACTTAGGTCGCTTGCGTCCAGCGAGTCAGAGTAATCAATGCTGGAAGTGGCAGCAGGTGTACCAATATCACTGTTGATCGTGTCACAGACCAGCGAGTTACCTGTACAGCCTGTTAGGGTGACTTCACCCAAGCCAGTGCTAAGGTCAAAGAAACCTTCGGTCAGGATATGGGCATCTTCACCGCCAATGCCCAGTTCAGTGGTTTGGTCGATTTCAAATTGGAAAACACCATCAACAACTTCAGCAGTACCTTCAAAGCTATAGTCAGAGTTTACGGTAGTGCCGGTTTGTCCTGTGAGGCTACCGGTTCCGCTAATGGTGTAGCCTGAGCCAGTAGGTGCCTCTTGTTCGTTGGTGTCGAGCACTAGAGGTGGCTCCGACGTCGAATCCTCTGGTCCAAAACCGTCATTCCAGGCGTCGGGTGCACCATCGTTATCTTCATCAACACTGGCGGCAATATCATTAGGGAAGTCATCGCTGTTATCGCCCACGTTATCGCCATCACTGTCTGTGCTTTCGGTTGCATCAGTTGGGAAGGCATCAAGGCTTAAGCCAGTGGTTGAGTCGGCTGCTGAGTAGCCTTCATTCCAGCTATCGGGAGAGCCATCACCATCAGTATCAACCGAGGCAGCGGCATCAGCGGGGAATGCATCGTCAGCATCTTCGATACCATCGCGGTCAGTATCCAGAGTGCCGGCACAATCATTGGTAAAGAAGATAGTGGCATTGCTGTCTGCAGTATCAAAGCCAGCATCAACTTCGGCATTTTGCACCATAAAGAAACTGCCATTTTCGTCAGTGACGGTAAACGGCCCGTTGCTTGAGGCTGAGGTTGCATCGGGGGTACCAATGGCTGCATCAATCGTGTCACAAACCAGATTGCTACCCACACAGTTGGTAATTGTGGTTTCACCAATACCCGTTTCAATATCAAAAAAGCCGGTGGTCGTAATGGTTGCACCAATGGCAGCAATAATTTGCTGGTCCATAGTAAATGATAGTCGGCCGTTATCATCCAGTGTGGCTTCACCGGTATACAGTGAGTCTGAGTTAACAATGCTGTTGGTCTGTCCGCGCAATGTACCTTCACCAAAAACGGCGAATAGATTGGGCTTACAAGACTCTTCGGTATCCACAATACCATTACCGTCGGTATCAATACCCGGAATAATCACCGCAACTTCAGGCTCATCCATTGGGGTAACGACAACTTCAGGGGCGATATCGGCTGCTATTTCTCTAAACAGTGCAGCGGTTTGATTGAGTGGTGTATCGGTGCCTGCAATATTGGCTGGTGGAGTGGTGGTTACGGTGGCAACTTCTGCGATTTCCGTGAGTACTTCAACGGGCTCTTCGCCATTCATGCCGTCGACAACACCATCATTCAGATCGTTGGCTAGTAGTTCAATCAGGCGGTTGGTTGATGTCGAACTGGCGGCTGCCTGAGTCTGTTGGACATTATAAATAATAGCGGTAAAAGTTTCTGTGGCTTTAAACAGCTTTAGCTCTACCTCGTTATCACCATCGACGGTTGGGATAGGGGAGGTGGTAAATAAATCAACACCGTCCTGGTCGCTATCAGAGCCGGTATCACCTAACAGACCAAGGCCGTAGATATTTCTTACTTCAAATTGCGCTGCGGCAATGGCATCAAACCATTCCAGAGTCGAGTCCGCTTGCATTTTATTGACGGCAATTTCTATGGCCAGTGTGGTCAGTGGTGTGCCATAAATAGATTGCTTGTTAAGGGTCAGCTGGTTGGTGGTCGCAACCGAGCGCAGAGTAGGGATAACCGGGGTTTCATTGGTGAGGATATCGACACCGCCGGTAATCTCAACCAGGAACAACTGCTCCAACAAGTCATCGCTGCTGAGGTTTACATCGATAATTTGGGCGTTTTCATCGGTAGAGCCGGTGGTGATAATGCGACCCTTGAGCGGGTGGCCTGCGCCATTAAGGGTGGTATCCAGCGCATAGATAGTGACATTGGCAAATTTAACCGGTCCATCGACCGCTGCACCATTCAGGGCAGTCTCGTTGACGGGGTCAATAGGGCTGAAAACCTCGGCGGCATCGCCGTCACCGCCTCCGCCGCCACAGCCTGTCAGGCCAAGGGTACCGGCAATAATGGCTGCTAAAGATAACTTGCCCAGTCGGTTTTTACCTGAGGGAGTACGCGTATTAAAGAGTGCTGAAAACTGATCGCCAAAACGTATCATGGGGAGCTAAACCTCATCATTATTATCTTTATTAAGCCGGCTAGGCCTTCGAATTATCCTACTGTGCGAGTATGAAGAACTGTAATTTCCAGAAAAAGGGAAATAGTGCACAGATAATCCGTATGTCAAGTTTGAACGATAACAAAGGAAGAATACAAAAACAAACAGTTTTGACTGATTTTTCTTTATAGAATGAGGGAATGTAATTAATTGGGTTTTTATTGGTGATTTATGCGCCGATACCCTCAAAGATGGCGGCCATGATGGTGTTTCTGATGTCCTCCATATCGTAATCATCACCTAGTAAAGAGGCGACACGGTTATCATTCACCAGAGTGACAAAGCCGTGAACGGTAGACAGGATAGCCAGCGCTTGTTTGGCGGGGTCTCCAGGCTTGATGAGATTGAGCTCCTGACAGGTTTTCATATCACTCACCAGGTCAGTAAAGGTCCCTGAACTGGTGTGTTGCAGAGACTGTTGGCCCGTGCTGGAGAGTAAATCTCCACTATACATGACCCGGTAATAGGCCGGATATTGCAGGGCAAAGTCTATATAAGCAGTCCCTGAAGCCGCAAACTGGCTAATGGGGTCCTTGTCGGCTTCGTCTTTTTTCTCCTGCATGGTGTCCTGCATCAGGGTAAAACCCTGTTCAACCACGGCAACAATTAACTGGTCTTTATCTTCAAAGTGGCGGTAGGGGGCGGTATGGGAAACCCCTGCGCGCCGCGCTACCTCTCGGATGGTTAAGCCCTTGGGGCCGGCTTCATTGATAATTTCCAGAGCGGCGGAGAGCAGGGCGCTGCGCAGATCGCCGTGGTGATAATTGTTTTTTGCTGTGGCCAAGGTGGCATCCTCAAATCAGTAATGTGCCTATCATAACAAAAAAATCTCATGTTTCTATTGTAAACATAAAAATCGAGTGTTAATGTTTACATTGTAAACAATAGTCAAAGAGGAAATAGCCATGCCACAGATGATGCCAGCCGATAACCCCTTCCTGAAGTTTCCCTTTGGGCCGATCAATATGGAGTGTGATGCACCAGACCTGTTTATAGAGGGCGAAATCCCCACAGCGCTGAATGGTACTTTTTACCGCAATGGCCCCAATCAGCGTTTTGCGCCGCGGGGTGATTATCATTTGTTTGCCGGTGACGGTATGGTTCACGGGTTCCATATTAAAGACGGCAAGGTACGCCACAATAATCGCTGGGTGCGCACGGCGAAATGGAATATTGAAGATAAAGAGGGGCGGGCAGTCATTAACTCGATGAACCCGCTTGACTGTGACCCTGATTACAGTGATTTTGCTTTGGTCGATAAAGAAGGCACTGCCAATACCGCACTGGTTTGGCATGGCGGTCGCTTATTGGCACTGGAAGAAGGGCATTTACCCTATGAAATTGATCCTGAAACTCTGGAATCGATTGGCCCATGGACCTTTCGCGGCAAGCTAAATACGGCGATGACGGCCCATCCCAAGGTAGACCCCAAAACCGGTGAGTTGCTGTTTTTTGCTTATATGGCTACTGGTCCTTTTGCTTCTGACGTGATGGTCTATAAAGTAAACCCCGAGGGAATTATCACAGAAACTATTCTGATCCCTACGGCTTATTCTGCCATGGTCCACGATTTTGTCTTTACCGAGAATTATATTCTTATCCCAATATTTCCCATCACTGGTGATCTTGAACGGGTATTTAATGGCGGCCCTCCTTTTGCCTGGGACCCTGAAAAGCCTGTACAGATTGGCGTATTACCCCGTAAGGGTGGCACGGCTGAAGATATTAAGTGGTTGGATATGGACCTTTGTTTTACCTTCCACTTTATGAATGCATTTGATAAGGACGGTGTGATCACCGTGGACTGCTGCCAGTTTGAAACCATTCCGCTATTTCCAACGGTAGATGGTAAGTCGACCGGCAAGGCCGAGGCCTATCTGCACCGCTGGACCATTGATATGAATGACGACAATGCCCGGGTAGAGTCTGTGCAAATTGATAGTAATGAGTCAGAATTCCCCCAGTGCGATAATCGCTATGCTGGTCAGGAGTATCATCACGGTTGGTATGCGACTACTGACGGTAGTTTGAAAAGCGAGATCGAAGCCAATGATAATTTTTATAATTCAGTGGCGTATTTTAATCATCAAACGGGCAAAGCAGAACGCTATTCCTTTGGCAGAGCAACAGTATCTGAGCCAATCTTCGTTGCACAATCTGAGGATTCTCCTGAAGGAGTAGGGTATTTATTAACGGTATCAACCGACTTTGATACCCGCTCCAGTACCCTCAATATCTTTGATGCGATGAAGTTGTCCGATGGTCCTGTAGGCAGGGCACACCTGTCGCACTATATCCCGGTTGGTTTCCACGGTACCTGGAAGCCCGGTAGTTAACGCCAAAGCAGATAAGAGAAAAGGGTTGATACTTATCAACCCTTTTCGTCTTGGAAAGACTAAGACTTTAGGCTCATGCCTGCTAGAACGATCAAGGTAATAATCATAACTATAATCGCCATCTATCGAGGATAACCAGCATGGAACCATGGCCAGATAATGCCTTTCTACAGGGCTACTACGAACCTCTAACCGCGGAGTGCACTGCCCCCGACCTGATTATTGAGGGGGAGATCCCTAAAGATTTAAACGGCACCTTTTATCGTAACGGCCCCAATCCCCAGTTCCCCCCCCAAAATGAATACCATTTTTTTACCGGTGACGGGATGGTGCATGCGTTTGAATTTAACAATGGTAAAGTCAGCCATAAAAATCGCTGGGCCAGAACTGAGCGTTTTAAAATTGAACGTAAATTAGGCGGCTCTTATTTTAGTGGAATGAACCCGCTGGAAACGGATCCCAAGTTATTAAATTTTGTGCTAACGGATAAAGAAGGGGTCGCCAATACTTCGATTATTTATCACGGTGGCCGTTTGTTATTACTGGAAGAAGGGCATCTGCCTTTTGAAATGGACCCTGATACCTTAGAGTCAGAAGGTGCCTGGAATTATTACGGAAAGTTGAATACGGTGATGACAGCACATCCGAAAGTTGACCCGGTGACCGGTGAGTTAGTGGCTTTTTGTTATATGGCTACCGGCCCGTTTTCTGAAGACCTTGGCTATTACAAAATCGATAAAGACGGGCATTTAACGGAATATCACACATTCCAAACACCTTACTCGGCGATGGTGCATGATTTTGTGGTGACAGAAAATTTTGTCATTTTCCCCATCCTGCCCATTGCCGGTAGCATGGATCGGGCTATGGTCGGTGGTCCTCCGTTTGCCTGGGAGCCGGAAAAGGGTGCAAAAATTGGTGTAATGCCCCGCAACGGCACGCCGGAAGAAATGCAGTGGATTGAATGCGACCCTTGTTATGTTTTTCACTTTGCCAATGGTTATGAAAAAGACGGCAAAATTATTATTGATGCCTGTCATTTTGATTCACCACCACTATTTCCGATGGCCGATGGCACGCCCACGGAAGCCAATATCCATCCGCGGATGAATCGTTGGGAAATTACTATGGATGGGAATACACCAACGGCCATTACGCAAAACTATACGGCCCCTGAAAGTGTTAGCGGTGAGTTTCCGGTGATTGATCCGCGTTATGCCATGCGTGAATACGAGCATACCTGGTTTACCTCCACCGACAGAACCAAGCCCGCTAAAATCCCCGACAGCGATTATGTGTATAACGCGATTGTGCATTTCAATGTGAAGACGAACGAAGTGGATAGCTATGCTTTTGAGCATGGCTATGTGTCAGAACCGATGTTTGTGCCTGTGGAGGGTGGTGCCGAGGGTGAAGGCTATGTGATCAGTTGCGTCTATGATGACAGTACCAATATGAGTGATCTCTGCGTCTTTGATGCGCAGAATATCAAGGCTGGCCCTATCGGCAAGGCGAAGGTGTCGCACCGTGTGCCAGTGTGTTTTCACGGTACCTGGAAGCCTGCTGAAACCTATACCCCTGCGGGTGTTTAATCGTTTTGCTCAAGCTTTGGCACACCCCAGGGCTTGTTTAAACGGTCTCGTAGCCACTGCGGCAGATTGATCGCTAAGCGCGTAATAATCACCATTTGCCAGGGAAAGGTAATCCGGCTTTTATTGCGCGCCAGCCCTTTGGCTATAATATCGGCAGCCTTATCGACTTCCATTAAAAACGGCATGGCTGAGGTATTGCTGCTAACGAGTTTGCTGGCAACATACCCTGGGCAAATCACTGTCACACCAATCCCCATTGCCCTAAAGGCGCCTCTTAACGCTTCGCCATAGTGTTTAACCGTGGCTTTCGAAGAAGAATAGGCGGGTGATCTGGCCATACCGACATAACCCATAATAGAGCTCATCACGGCAATCTGGCCATCACTCACCGGATAGGGACGGCGTTTAGACATGACTTCTAAAGCCGGGTGTACCGTATTAAAAACGCCGGTGACATTGATCTCATAGGACTTTATTGCCGCCTCGTGTAAGCCCTCAACGTCACTGGAGCCCAGTGCAACACCTGCATTGGCAATCACCAGATTAAGCGGGCTCTGTTGGTCACAGGCGATAATCCACTGCTTAATACCCTCTGCATCCGTAACATCACCGACCCAGTTTATTGTTGTTGCTCCTTTTGCTTCACAGGCACTGGCCACTTCATCCAAGCGCTCTTTGTCGCGGCCGCTTAGGCAAAGTGTTATTCCCGCTGCGGCATAATGCAGAGCCAGTGCTCTGCCGATGCCGCTGGATGCGCCAGTGATTAAAATGCACTGTGGGTTGGCGAAGGGTGTGGAAAACATAGCGGTTCCTTGGTTATTTTTATTATTGTTGCATTAAACCACCGGTATGGCATTAGTCTTTAGGCTTAAAAATCCAGCGCTAAGTCTTTTAGCTGTTCGCGATCAGCAGAGAATTTGCTATCTTAGGTTAACTGCTTAATTAGAGTCATAAAAACCTATGTCCAACGATGCTCGCTCAGACAGTATTAGTTATCAACAGCTACTGGATCAGGAAAAAAATCCGGTGCCTGAAGCTTTGCGTGTAAGCACAGAGACTTATCTGGGTTCTGAGCCCTTATCGACTGACCGCTATCTTTCTCGTGATTATTATGAGCTGGAAAAAACTCAACTGTGGCCCAAGGTCTGGCAGTCGGTGTGCCGGGAAACCGAAATTGCCGATGCAGGAGATTTTTATACCCTGGATATAGCATCCTACTCGGTGGTAGTTGTGCGTACTGAGGATGGCGAAATTAAGGCTTATCTCAATAGTTGTTTGCATCGCGGTCGCCAACTGAAGTCCGGTAGCGGTAATAGCCGTGACCTGAAATGCCCTTTTCATGGTTTTCGATGGGACCTTGACGGCGATTTTATTGGAGCACCTTGTGCCTGGGATTTTCCTCATATTGATGATAAACACTTTTCTCTGGCGCCGGTAAAAGTAGATACCTGGGGTGGCTGGGTATTTATTAATAGGGATAATGATGCGGTTTCCCTAAAAGATTATATGGGTGTTATGGGTGAGCACTTTCAGCGCTGGCAGCCTGAAAAGACCTATAAGGCTATGCATCTTAAGAAAGTTTTGCGCTGCAATTGGAAGTTAGCCCATGAGGCGTTTATCGAATCCTTTCATACGGTTGCTACACATCCACAATTATTGCCCTATACCGCGGACGCCAACTCGCAATACGACTGCTTTAATGATCATGTCAGCAGAACCATAACGCCCATGGGAGTTGTTAGCCCTAATCTACTCAATACGACAGAACAGCAGTCTGTTAATCAGTGGCTAACCATTTACGGCGTTGCTACAGAGGATAATTTACCAACCATTCCTGAGGGCATGAAAGCGCGAGAATATCTAGGACAATTAAATATCGAGCGCTTTAGTGAAATGTATCAACAAGACTTATCGGCCTTTGTCACTCACAGTGAAGTGTTAGATGCAATTCTCTATTCCGTGTTTCCAAACTTTGCCCCATGGGCAGGGTATAGACCCAATGTCACTTACCGCTTCTTACCTTACGAAGATAGCCATGAACTTTGTACCATGGAAATCATGTTGCTGATGCGTTTTCCAAACGGGGAGCAGCGCCCCAAAGATGTGGCGATTACCTTTGTTGGGCCAGATCAGACCTTTGCCGAAACCGAGGGTATCGACGCTGGCCTGGCTAAAGTGTTTGATCAGGACTTTAGTAATTTACCCATGGTGCAAAAGGGTTTGAAATCTCTGGCCGGGGGAGAAATTCAGTTGGCTAATTATCAGGAAGTACGTATTCGGCATTTTCACCAAACCCTGGATAAATATATTAACGCTTAACGGCTTTCAAAAAATCTAACGAGATTGCTATGTCATCACCCATATTGCTCACTATCGACAAAAAAGTTGCCACCATTACTCTTAATCGCCCAGAGGTTTTAAATGCGATCAATGAAGAGATGCTACCACCCTGGGTGGATGCTCTCGAGCAGTGCCGTACCAGTGATGATGTCGATGTGATTGTTATTACGGGTGCAGGAGAGGCGTTTTGCCGTGGTGGTGATACCAGCAAGTTAGGCGAACATACCACACCAGGACCGGTGGCTATTAAAGAGCAGTTTTGGGATCGCTTGCACCGCATTCCCCGTAAGCTGGCAGAAATTGATAAGCCGGTGATTGCGGCAGTTAACGGTCTGGCTTCTGGAGCCGGGGTTGATGTGAGCCTGCAATGTGATATGCGCTTTGCGGCGCAGAGTGCTAATTTTAGAGTCAGCTATACCGCCTTTGGTTTGATCCCCGGTAATGGCGGCACCTATTTTTTACCGCGTATTGTCGGCGAGGCTAAAGCGATGGAACTATTTATGTCAGCCGAGCCCATTAGCGCCAGTGAAGCGCTGGCTATTAATATGGTCAATCAGGTTTTCCCTGACGATGAAATAATGCCAAGAACTATAGAGTTTGCCCGTAAGATTACTGAACGTGCCCCGTTGGCTGTGCGCTTGGTAAAACGTTCCGTAAAACAAAGTCTGGCAATGGACTTAAATACCCATCTCGATATGATCTCTTCACATATGTTAATTACCCGCCCCAGTGAAGATCATGCTGAGGCGATTAAGGCCTATGAAGAGGGAAGAGAACCCGTCTTTAAGGGAAAATAAGCGGCTATTGGCTTTGCGTGCCTCTAACGACTAATTCATGGCGGGTTATTTTCCATGCCCCGCCGAATTTTTTCATTTCGGTTTTATACGTAGCCCAAAGAATAAAGTGTTGTGCTTCCTGGTCCAGCAAACTATGAAATGCCTGTACATCATTGCGGGTTTGCGCCGTATCACCTTCAATCGTTGCCAGTTGCGGGCCTAGCATATGCTGGGTTTCACCATAGCCTTTTAAAGCAGTCCACACATAGTCCAGCCAGGCTTCTTTGCTGTTAAAGCTTTTCTCACCAAAGCCAACGACTTCAAGTTGCTCGGCAAAGCAGGAGGCATAAAGATCATAGTCCCGCTCATCAACCCCGGCGGCATAGCGTAACATCAGGTCTTGCAGGGCAGTGCGATCATGTTCACTGGACATAGTGATTCTCTTGGTTAAATTATCGAAACACAGTGTAACAAACATTTTTCACAAGTTTTTAAGCCTTTTGGCGTAGTGACTAAAACTGCTACCCGTATTACCATTTTTGTTATTAGAGAAGTAATCACCAGAGGTCCCGATGGATTCCAGTAAATTTACACAAGACTTGCCCGATTGGCCGAAACAAACTGTTCGCGGCCATACGATTGAGGGTTATCGTTATACCTCCAAAGCCTTTGCGGATCAGGAATTTGATCATATGTGGACCAAGGTATGGCTGCTATTGGGGCGTGAAGATGAAATGCCTAAGCCCGGTGATTATCAGCAAGAAGAGGTGGGGCCTGAATCGATTATTATGGTGCGCCAGGACGATGGTAGCATTAAAGCTTTTTATAATGTCTGCCATCATCGTGGGCAGCGATTAGTTAGCGCCCCGAAAGGTAAGGTACGCCGATTTGTCTGCCCTTATCATAGTTGGGCATGGACCAGAGAGGGTGTGTTGGACTTTGTGCAGGATGCCGATGATTTTCCACAGGGTAACCCTTGTGGCAAGTTAACGCTGACTGAAGTTAAGTGTGAATCCTTTGCGGGGTTTATCTGGGTCAATATGGACCCGGAGAGTATATCGCTTAAAGACTATCTAGGGCCGGTTTGGGATGACTGGAAAGGTTATAACATTCAAAACTGGAAACGCTATTTAGCCAAATCAACCGTGGCGCCGGTTAACTGGAAGGTGATTATGGATAATTTTAATGAGTCCTATCATGTCAACACCGTCCATAAACCCAAGGGAGCTAATGTAGAAAAGCTACGGATTCACTCTGGTGTTGATACCAGTTATAAAACCACCCGTTTTGATATGTCGGATTATGGTCATAACAGAATGATTATGCTGGGTGGCTATGCGGGGCCTGCCATTAATAAAGAAGGTACGGTAGGTGAGCCGCTGGCCACTATTTTAAGAGAGTGGGAGGTTGACCCTGCTGATTATACCGGGCGCGGTGAGGATACCCGTGAAGGTTTGCAAGCCGCTCGGCGTAAACTCGGTACGGAGCGCGGTTATGATTATTTTGATAATTTAAATAATAGTCAGTTAACCGATGCCTATCACTATACGTTATTCCCCAATTTTGCGGTGTCACTGTGGGTCGACGGCTTTCATTTTTTAAGAGCAAGGCCACACCCAACTGACCCGGAACAATGTATTTTTGATAACTGGTGGTATTCACCGCAACCCGAAGAAGCACCGGATCAGGTAAGAACCACCGCTGGATTGGTAGACAGGGAGGCAGAGGTTGAGCATGAGCTGTTTAATATGGGCGAGCAGAGCATGGGGCTTACCATTGATCAGGACTTAAGTATTTTTCCTGCGCAGCAAAAAGGAATGCGATCCAGGGCTTATAAAGGGGCTTATTTAGCAGGGCAGGAGAGCCGTGTTAGTCGTTTGCATGAGTTGATTGATGATTATATAGCTGGGGCTAACAAGTAGGGTGGATTACAATCCAGCAGGTCCGGTCATGAGCTAGTCTATGCCGGTGGATTATAATCCACCCTACAGGTGTGGGACGGGAGCTATTATTGAGTTAGAAAATTTCTTCGAAGAAATTCAGCATCGCCTGCCAGGACCGTCGGTCAGCTTTTGCATCATAGAGAATACCGCGTTCCGCTTCATCGGCGTCTGGTCGAGTAAAAGCGTGAACCGTATGGCCATAAGCAACAAACTGCCAGTCCGCTTTTTTGTCCGTCATCTCCTGTGTAAAGGCCGTCACTGTTTCCGCGGGTACCAGGGGGTCGTCATGGCCGTGAATGGCTAATACCTTGGCAGAGATTGTAGCCGGTGTATCAATACCATTGGGTAAAAGCGCACCATGGAAGGATACCACGCCTTGCACATCATCATGACCGCCACGGGCGATATCCAGCGCACAAAGGCCACCAAAGCAGTACCCCATCGCGGCGATTTTGTCAGCGTCGCCACCGGCAATCGTTTTGGCGGCATCCACGGCGGCTCGCAGCCGTTTTAACATAACGTGACGGTCCGTCATAAAAGGCTCAACTGTAGGGCCAAGGTCTGCCATATCCGTTAGGGTTTTACCTTCACCGTATACATCAATGGCAAAGGCGATATAGCCGGACTCAGCCAGTTTGGCTGCTTTATCTTTCGCTTCCTGTGCCAGCCCATCCCAGGCATGAATAACCAGAACGATGGGGAGTGAGCCGTTCGGCTTATCAGGGCTGTAGTAAATGCCTTTACATTCAGTATCGCCATCAAAATAATTAAGGGTAGTTGCTGTAGTGCTCATGATTAAATCCACATTAAATGTTAAAAGGTTGAGTTGGTAACACCGCCATCAATCACTAAATTCTGGCCAATAATATAGTTGGCTTGTTGGCTGCACAACATGGCGCAGATGGCACCAAAGTCGTCAATGTCGCCAAAGGTATTGGTGGGGATGCCCCATTCATCAATCCAGTCCTGTACCACCTGGTCATAGCTAATACCTTGCTCTTCACCCATTTTGCTAAAACGTTCATGGGCGGTAGCAGTATGGTGCATGCCAGGCAGTAAATTATTCACGCAGACATTATATTTTGCTACAGCTTTGGAAATCGCTACGCTGTAATTGGATAAGGCTGCTCTGGGCGGTCCCGACAATGCGCGTAATTCAGCGGGAAATTTAGAGGCGGCGGTAGAGATATTGACGACACGACCAAAACCACGTTCACACATACCGTCAATGGTGGCCCGCATAAATTCCACTGGGCTAATCAGACCGACGGCTAAATGCTCCTGCCATTCCGCCACAGTGACTTTGCGAAAGTCGGGTGAAAATGGCGCGGGGGAGCAAGTGCCCACCAGAATGTCCGGGTCCGGGATAATGGATAAGATGGCGTCCCTGCCAGCATCGCTGGCATGGTCCGCGACAATTGGGATAACCGTCGCGCCGGTCTCTGCACGAATTTCTTCAGCGGTGGCCAATAATCGCTCTTCACCGCGGGCGCTAATATAGAGTTCAACACCTTCGCGGGCCAAGGCTTTAGCGCTGCCTTTACCCAGTCCCGCGCTGCCGCCATTGACCAGGGCTTTTTTACCTGCAATTCCCAAGTCCATACACATCTCCGCTATTGGTTTGATAGCGCCAAGCATAAAGTAAATGATGGATTAATTATGCCGACTAAAGTCTTAGTCTATTAAGCGCAGGCTTCTCGCTTTGGCAATGGCCTCGGTACGGCTGCCAACATCCAGCTTGGAATAGCTATTATATAGATGCGCTTTAATCGTAGCAGGGGCCAGCCCTAATAGTTCAGCAATGGCTTTATTGCGTAAACCCTGAGCAATTAAATTAAGCACTTCCAGTTCCCGTTCGCTCAGCGGGTCTAACAAGGCGGTCACGGTTTGCTGGCGCTCTGAAGGGTATTTTCTTTCCAGTGCGCTGTAGATATGTTTAGCAAACTGCTGTAGTGCCACCGTCCCCGTTTTCTTTAGCTGCGCCTGTTGCCAGTTATCAAAGACCGCCAACAGGATGGCGCCCTGAGATAAAAATAGTTGCTGGAAATTAGCCAGACAGGCCTTATTAATGGCCAGATCAAACAGCTGTTTGCTGGCCTTTAGTTGATCTTGTTTATAACTGGCAATCGCACTGATTAAGTAGGCCCAGACTTCATGCTGGACATCGCCGCGCTTGATCGCTGCGGCAGTAATCGACAGGAGTATAGGCTCTGCTTTACTAAAATATTCCTGCTCAACCCAGATTCTGGCGAGAATAAGTCGCTGTGCTTCTGAGCGAAAGTCCGTCCGCTGGCAGAGTGACGCAGCCTGTTTTTCTGCCCAATAGGCAGCGCTTAGGCTATTGCCTTGTTCAATCGCTGTTTCGGCGCGCAGGGCAGCGATGGAGGTAAAATACCAATTCCAGTTATCGGTTTCTTCAATGACCAGACCGCTGGCTTGTTCCAGAGCGCGGTCAAATTCATCATAACGTGCTTCGGCCCGGTAAATTAAGGCTTCAAACACACAGATTAATAATTGCTGCTGTGGGTCGGCGTCGTCATCGCGACTAAAGGCTTGCAAAATTTCCAGCCCGGCCTTGGCCGAAGCAATGTCATTGCTTTCTATAAACAGGGGCACCAGTGCGCCGTTTTGCAGATAGGCTTTGGGAAAGATTTGTGTTTCTTTATTCAGCACCCATTCCATAACCGCCTGACGCCGGTTTAAGGCTTCAGTACTGCGCCCGGTGCGCAGCAGAACATAGGCTAACTTACTAATACCCAGGACCACCGCCAGCTGAAAGTTTTCCTGTTTACCGTGACGGATAGATTCTTCCAGCGCGGTTTCTGTTACTGCCAAATCACCCCGGCAGTAGCTTTCCATGGCTCGTCCCAAGTCAGTGGCGGCACCCAAAGTAAACTTGGAGGTTGCCGCTTTTTTAACCGCAAAGTAGGTGATATTGTCGGCGGCCTGTTCACCACTTAATAATCTGACCAGCCGGGCTTTTAATAAATAGATTTCTTTTAATAAGGCTTCGTCTTCGCTATCGCTGGTTTGTAAGAGCAGTGTTTCTGCTTTTTCCAATAACGCAGTGGGTGTCTGTAAGTCATCCCGGTGCAGCTCAAACTGACAGAGGGCAGAAAAGTAGAGCAGGTAGGGGTTGCTACCGACAAAGTTATCCGGGAAGCGTTGGATAAACTTGTACAGGGCATTGCCGTTGCCCGCTTGAATAAACTGGAAGCCAATATCATTAATAATGCTGGCGGCTTTTTTCCACTGCTGATTGCTGCAAAGCAATGCCAGTGCATCAATATAGGATTCTTTTTTAAGGTATTGCTTAACTGCGTTGTTTTTGATGCTTTGCAGTCTTTTGCTATCGGTAGCGGCCAGATGTTCGTTGGCCGCATGGATAATCGCCGGATGGAATTGCTCCGTACCATTTCTGGCTCTGTAAACGGCGCCAATGGGTTCCAGGCTGTCTTGCTTGTCCGTTAATAGTCCAATAGCGGCCTGGTCCAATAAATGATCGTCACTGAGTTGCAGGTATTCATCGATAATATAGTGGGTAAGTAATGTGGGGTAGTCTTGAATGGCGTTGCTGCGCTGGGTTTTATTGAGCGGCAGATAATGGTCGGCAAATAGTTTAATCGCAATAGGCCAGCCTCGATAAGCGTCTTCCAGCTGGTTGAGTTGTTTGCGGGTCAGGTTTATTTGCCGTTGTTGTAAATAGTCTTCGGTTTCCTGTCGAGTAAAAGCCAGTTCTACAGCGTTGATCCTTGCCACTTGGTTGTGGGCAGTTAGGCGGCTTAAACCTTTAAAGCTCACGGCGCTCCGGTTGATAACGAGCATTTTCCCTTCAAGCCCGATAATCGTCTCCACCAGTTTGGACTGAAGTAAAGCGGGCAGTGCTCCCATTTCATCAATCACCCAAAGCGGGTCGCTGGCCTGTTGATGGGCGGCCTTAATCAGGGCGGGAAGGTGTTTATAATGCGCCGGATTTACGCTTAAGCACTCAGCAATAAACTCAGTGAGTTCGCTCTCGCTATTGAGCCAGGGCATCAGCTTGAGCCGTATAATGGTTTGCTCGGCGCTATCGTGCTGTTGCAGCCACTGTTCGATCAGGGTGGTTTTGCCAAAACCGGCAAGGGCCTCGACGGTAATAAGTGACCGTTGATTAATAGTATTAAGCGGGCCAAATAAGCGGTCACGATGGAGGCTTATATCCGTGGTGCTTGAAAGCTTGGCAATGGGCTGTAGTGGTTGTTTCATCGCTGCAATTAGGCTCATTATTATCGTCTTGGCAGTATAAGTGTTTTTACTTTCTAAAACAGTCTGGTTTGTTTTAATTTGGCAGCAGGCCTATAATCATCAGGCCTGAAAACACGCCTTAAACAACAAAAATATAAGGACTAATATTCAATGTTATCAATACTTTATGCGGTTTTATTAATCCTAATTGTTACTCCTGTTGCAGTGGTATTATTACTGTTTATTGCCCCGCAACCACTGTTTGCTGTGGCTGATAAGCGTATCCGCAAGGCTCTGGATGTTGAGGCGTATAATCGCAACAGTCCGTATTCGGGCAAAGGTTTTATGCCTGTGCATACAGAGCTTCAGCAGTCTGCTATCCGGATAGAAGGAACTATTCCTGCTGATTTTAAGGGTGTTTATCTACGCAATGGCACCAATACCCAGTTTGAAAGTACAAATAGCCGGCTGCATATGTTTAATGGCTCCGGGATGTTACACCAGATTCAGGTCAAAGATGGGGTCGCCACTTACTCCAATACCTATGTTAAAACCCCGGCGCATACCATTGAGAACGAGCAGGGCAAAGAAGTGTTTGGTCAATTTGGTGATCTTGCTGGCGGTGGCAAGGCCAGCTTTGCCCGTATTATCACTGATTTATTAAAGAAGCGCTTTGGAGTAATACCCAGCTTGGATATGCTGGAAAACGGCTCATCTACCACTGCGATTCAATACCACCATGGCAAGCTCTATTGTTTACAAGAAACCGGCTACCCCTTTGCATTGAATACTAGAGTAGAGGACGGTCAGCTCGTGCTTGATGGTAGTGGAGACTGGGATACCTTTGACGGAAAGCTGGATACCCCCTTTACCGCTCACCCTAAAATCGACCCGGAGACGGGGGATTGGTATACCTATAGCACTCATTTAATGAGCGGTAATATCCATTACTCGGTGTTAAGTGAAGGCAAGCTAAAAAGCCATACACAGTTGTTACAAGCCAAGCCCGCGTTAAGTTTTTTACATGACTATTATTTAACGGAACACTACTCCGTATTCCCTGACCTTTCGATGCGCTTTGATAGCAAAGAGATTTTTGGTGAGCATCAAAGCCCGTTTTATTTTGATGCCGACTATAAAATGCGCTTTGGTGTGATTAAGCGTGACCATCAGCAAGGGGATGATATCCAGTGGTTTACCACCGATCTGCCGGGTCATATTTGGCATACCATTAACGCCTGGGAAGAAACCCGTGACGATGGCGGTACAGATATTGTGCTCTATGCGCCGGTATTCCGTGAATACCCATCGAATGTACCCATTCATACGCCACTGGAACCCCATGCTCAGATGCATATCTATCGCCTTAATCTTGATAGCGGTGAAGTGACTGAGCAGCGCCAGTTAATGGAACATTTCTATGAGCGCCCCAGCTATAACACCAACTATGTGGGCAAGCGCACCCAATACGCCTATTTATTAGATGAGCAGGGCAGTGGTGGCATTATGGGTAAAGGCGTGCTGAAGTATGATCTGATTAATGAACAGGAAGTGAGTTATTTTGACTACGGTGATCATCTGGGTGGCGAAGCCTTGTTTGTGCCCAAAGCCAACGCCGTTGCTGAAGACGATGGTTATCTGGTGGATTTGCTAATGACGGATGACTCCGCCTACCTGATTATTATTGATGCCTCCACCATGGAAGAATGCGCGAAATTGCATTTGCCGCAGCGTGTTCCCTATGGTGTGCATGCTTGCTGGCTTAATCAGGAACAGCTGGCCACTTTATAATATTCACTGAACCATTAATGGTACCGTTTAATGATTGATCTCTATACCGCAGCCACACCCAATGGCTGGAAAGTCTCTATTGCCCTGGAAGAACTAGGCCTGCCTTATACCGTGCATGCTTTGGATTTTAAACAGCAGCAACAAAAAGCCCCGGAGTACTTAGCCATTAACCCCAATGGCAGAATCCCTGCCATTGTTGATCGTGAAGAAAATGATTTAGCCATTTTTGAGTCCGGTGCGGTATTGCTGTATTTGGCGGAGAAAACCGGCCAGCTTATGCCTCAGGACTTAAAGGGTCGCTATGATGTGACGCAATGGCTCATGTTCCAAATGGGCGGCCTTGGCCCAATGCAGGGCCAGGCCAATATGTTTTATCGCTATTTTCCCACGCATATTCCAGAAGCGATTGATCGTTATCAAAATGAATCCCGGCGTCTTTATGAAGTGATGAATTCACGATTGACTGACCGTGATTATCTGGCGGTGGACTACAGTATTGCGGATATTGCCTGTTGGAGTTGGGTGCATTTATATGACTGGTCTGGTGTCAGCATGGATGGACTGGATTCTTTGCAGCAATGGTATAACACCATTAAAGAGCGGCCAGCCGTGCAAAAGGGTATCACCGTTCCTCATGCGGTTTCTTTTACCGCCGATGTTGATGAACAAGAAAAAGCCAAAATGATGGCCGATGCCCGCAGTATCTTGACCAAGTAGTTAGCTTCTTATGCTGGCCCTAAAAGGCCGGCAGCTTGTCCTCCCTTTGTTCCAGATCAAATCCCTCTGCGCCAAACTCTATAAGATATATCTATATGTCTTATAAATACGTTTACCCAAGAGGGCTCTACCATGTCTCCGTTTGATTCCACTATTGACCTATCAAGAACGCGTGACCGTGATCAGCGTACCGATGGTTTTCTGGACAACTATGTCGGCCATCGGGCAAAAATCGGCGTCATTATTCCCTCTACCAATATTTCAGTGGAATATGACTGTCAGCAGATTATTCCCCGTGGTGTGGTGTGGAATTTTGCCCGATTTTTTATTGAGCACCCCAACCTGAGTGATGACAAAAACTTTGTGCAGTTTCTGGAATTACTCCGTGGCACGGTGCCGGATGCCGTGCGTGATGTACTGACCTGCAAGCCCGATCATATGATGATGGGTATGTCCGCCGAGACCTTTTGGGGTGGTGTTGAGGGCAATGATGGCTTTGTCGATCATATTCAGCAACTCTGTGGTGATATAGGGCTAACCACTGGAGCCAATGCCGTTATTTCTGCCATAGAAGCTTATCAATCCGTTGGTCATGGTATAAAAAATATCGCTGTGCTCGGACCTTATCAGCCGATTGGTGATAAAAATGTGCGCAAGTTTTTCGAAGAGTCCGGCTTTAATGTAAAACATGTCGCTGGATTAAAAGCCGATAATGCCACCGATGCCATTGCACTCACACCAGAGTTTGGTGGCCAGGGCGTTATGGATGTCGTTAAGCAAATTGATGGTGATGATGTGGATGCCATTATTCAAGTCGGCACAAACCTGTCGACCGCCAATATTTTTCCCACTCTGGAAAAATGGTTAGAAAAACCCGCCATATCCATCAATACCGCATGCTGTTGGCATGCGCTACGGGCCTGTGGTGTTAACGATCAGTTGGATGGCAAGGGTCGTTTGTTTGAAGAGTTTTAGTGGTTGGTCACTATTCGCATAGCTAAAGAGAGAGCATATTATGACAGAGCAATTACCGATATTAATTTCAGGCGCTGGGCCTACCGGTTTAACACTGGCTCTCGCCCTGGGTAAAGCCGGTTACAACGTCGAACTATTTGAAGCCGAAGCAGCATTGGCAGATGAAATAAGAGCCAGTACGATTCATGCCTCAACCATGGAGTACTGGGATAGTTTGGGGGTTGCCGATCGTATTATTGCTAAAGGCAAAACCTCTAAAACGCTGAAATTTTATGAACGTGAAACAAAAGAATGTGTAGCCACCTTTGATTATTCATTAATAGAAGGGGATACAAGGTTTCCCTTTCGACTGCAATGTCCACAAAATATAGTTACCCGCGAACTACTACCCGCAGCGTTAGAGACTGGTAATGTCACGGTCCATATGTCACATGCAAGCCAGCGCTTTGAAGATCATGGTGACTCGGTCACCCTTTATCTGCAAACACCTGACGGTAAAGAAAAGGCAGTAAGGGGCAGTTATTTGTGCGCCTGTGATGGGCCTCGCAGTCCCGCCCGAGTGCAGCTAGATATCAAGTTTCCGGAAGTCAGTGTCTATGAAGACCGTTTCTTATTAATTGGCACCGATATCGATCTACAGACAATCTACCCGGATATCGGCCCGGTTGCTTATTTCTATGATCCCGAAGAATGGATTATCTGTATGGAGCTGCCAACCATGACCCGCACCATTTTTCGTATCCCGCCAGATGTTGATACCAGCGATCTAACCTCGGAGCTATCCTGTCGAAAGCGGCTGGAAAAAGTTGTTGGCCCTGATTATGACTACAACATCAAGGTGGTTAACTATTACAGCGTATTACAACGGGCAGCTGAAACCTTCAGGGTGGGGCGTGTTTGTTTGGCTGGTGATGCTGCGCATTTAAATAACCCTACTGGTGGTCAGGGGCTTAACAGTGGCGCCCAGGATGCGGCGATGCTAGCAGACAAACTGATCCGTGTTTTGCAAGGCGCCGATGATAAGGCCCTGGATGAGTATTCGATAACACGGCGCGATTACCATAAAAATATGGTGCAGCAAAAAGCCGCTAAAAATTATTCTGATTTGGTATTAACTGAACAGGAGGATAGAGCGGCCAGAAATGAGGCCATGAAGTCGATTGCTAAAAACCCCGAGCAAGCTCGTGCTTATTTACTACGCGCCTCCATGCTCGACCATCGGATTGAACGCACCGACGCTGCCTAATTTAGAGAGGATAACTGATGGATAATATTCAATTAGCCCAACGTGCCCGAATCGGTGTGTTAATTCCAGCGACCAATACCGGCGTGGAATACGATTTACACAACCTTACAGTGCCGGGTGTCACCTGGCACCCCAGCCGCTTTTGGGTATCATCCCCCAATTGGGCGGCAGATGGTGACAATACCGGAGACGGGGTTGATAATGCCTTTGAGCGTTTTCTTGAAGGTATACGTCCGGAGCTGCCACTCGCGGTAAGAAATGGTATGGCTGCGGATATCCACCACTTAATGCTGGGCATGTCGGCGGAAACTTTTTGGGGTGGTGAGGCCGGTAATAAGGCCTTTGAGCAGCGCATTCTTGATGATATCGAAAAGTGGAAAACCATCGATCCCGAAGGCGGTATGACCTACGACCGCGATATTGGTTTAACCACCGGTGCTAACGCTATTGTTGATGCTCTACATGCTTTTGGTGCCAAAAAGATTGGCGTGATTGATCCCTATCCGCCGATAGGTGATAAAAACGTAGAGCTGTTTTTTCGTGAGATGGGGTTTGAAGTGCATAAAGTGCAGGGGTTATGCCGCGCCAATGCCTGGGAAATTGCTCGCTCGCCAATTTCCGAAGTGCTTGCCGCGGTGCAGGCTGTGGATGCTGATGATGTCGATGTGATTGTACAGGCGGGGACCAATTTATCTACCGCTGATATTTTCCCCACGCTCGAGCACACGCTTGGCAAACCCTGTTTGTCGATTAATCTAGTGACGGCATGGCATGCGTTAAGAGCAGTAGGTATAAAGGATCGGATTGTGGGCAAGGGCAGGTTGCTGGAAGAGTTTTAACTCAATGCTTAGTCATAAAAAAGCCCGTAGAGTTTATGCTACGGGCTTTTTGTTGCGCGCTATTTACTGATGAGCAGCAAAGAGCGATTCCGCTGTCCCTATTATTTCCGTATTAGCAGCATCGAGCCGGCCCGCTCAGCCGGATAGGCCTGAACAATACCCATGGCCATTTCGCGTAACGCACGGTTGGTCAGGCTATCACTTAATGCACCCGCTGTACCCGCAGCTTTTAAGGCATTGGTGGTTAATTTAAAGCCGGACTCCGCCACCTGTCCTTTACACAGGCGCCACAGTTTAACTACTTCATCCTTGGGTAATAGCGGCGGTTGCGTAGTTTCGAGCTCAACCTGACGCCGCAACCACAGCATGGCGGTATTTAAGTCTGTCATCATCTCACCCAATAATTGTTGATACATGGGGCCGGTGCCATAGGGCTTGCCGGTGTCTTTAAATTTTTTGGTTTTAAGATAATCCACGATATAGCTGTAAACGGAATAGGCTATGCCTAAATATACCGCACCACCCGCTACCTGATTGCCCACAAATGAACCGCGGCTCATTTGCATCGACTTTTCAAAGGCACCGAGCATGGCTAATGAATATTCGTCGGAGACAAACACATCCTTCATCACCAGGCCGTCGGTGGCACTGCCTCGCATACCGAGTGCATCCCATTTAATCCTGCGATCCAGACCTTCGCTTTTGCTATCCACAATAAAGGTACACATGCCAGCCATATCATTGTGGCCTTCAAGATTGGCTGTCACCAAATAATAATCCGCAACGCCATAGGCACAGGCAAAGGACTTAACCCCATTGAGTCGATAACCACCGGGTACTTTAGTCGCAACAGTTTCGATTGTGATTTTGGCTTTTTCGGTTTTGGTGTTTTCACTGGTAAAGTTACCCATCCATTTACCATCGCGCCCAATCAGGTTTAATACCAGCTCTGCCCACTGTTTCACCTTGGGGGCTTCTTGCTCGTCAAACAAACCTGCCTCAAGGGCTTTTAAGAGTAAAGTGCCCCTTGATGTGGCTGAACATTGAAAGTAAAAGCACAGTGCCGTCGAAGGGCAGGCCGTACCCATAGCAAAGGTTGCGGCGCAAAGATCTCTAAGCCCGCCACCCAGACCGCCATATTCGGTGGGTACCATCAGCCCTAATAAGCCTGCGTCACTGAGGGTTTTTACATGGGGCATATAAAACTCCCCGGCAGAATCTACATCTTTGGCTTTATCTCTTAAGATGGGCAATACACACTCCACGGCGCTGGCTCTGGTCTTTTCATCAGCGTCCATTTGTTCAATAAACAGTTCTCCAGTGAAACTCATCATTGTTATGCCTTTATCATTATCGGTTGAACGGGCTCTTGTCGAGTTTTGCTCGGTGTTGAGCGGCTAGGCTATTGATATAACCTGGCTGGAGCGGGGTCAATCATCGCTTATGGCTAGTTTGATCTGACGCAATAACTGCACGACGTAAATAACGAATGGATCAAATTTGGCAGCAATGGCTAACCTGGAAGGCACTGCCTGAAAGCTGGCTCACTACTGCCCCGTACTGGTCTAATCAAGCGCGGTAACAGGCTTGCGCAAGCCTGTTTGACGTAGTAATGTCTCGGTTTTAGCCGTATTAATAACAATGAGGCTACTTAGCTGCACATGGTGGTGCAGCAGCTAAGCAGCTACAAACCTGGGATTTATATTATGGGTCGTCTGTTTTCTGCTTTTACCCTTGTTAGCTTATTCGCTCTGTTTGCTTCATCAAGCCTGCTGGCCTCTGATGAGGTTCGCTTAACCAATGGCGGTAAATTGGTAGGTAAATTAATAGAAGCCGAAGATGGTGCATTGTTATTCGATGTTGAATTTGTCGGTCAGGTCAAAATCGATATTAGCGGGGTGGAATCCATTTCCACCGATAACACCGTGACCATCCTGCGTCAAAATGGCAAGGTACTTAAAAATAAGAAAATGTTTGTCCGTGATGATCAAATGCTATTGGTCGATGCGGATGATGCCGAAGCCCCTGTTCGCTATAGCCTCGATAATATTAAAATGATTAACCCGGAACCTTGGCAAATAGGCGACGGTTATAAATGGTTTGGTACGGTCAGTGCCGCCTTTTTGATTGAGCGGGGTAATACCAATTCTGATGAAAATGATATCGCCATACGTTCTATTTGGAGAAGCCTGGAAGACCGTTATACTTTCCTGGGTGAAAATGAGCGCGATAAATCCGATGCCAAGTTAACCAAAGATAATACCAAGCTGACGTTTAAGTATGATTATTTTCTGGAAGATATTGATGATTATATGGGTGGCTTGCTTCAGGTTGAAGATGATAATTTTGCTGACCTACGCCTTAGAACTATTGTCGGCCCTTATCTGGGGCGCCAATTTTTTGAGACTAGCTTGCTCAATTTGCAGGCTGAAATAGGTCCGGTTTATGTGAAAGAAGAATTTTATGTGGCCCCTGATAATGAATATCCCGGCGGCCGCTGGGATATTTATGCCACCAGTGATATTGCCGGTGGTAGCAGTACTGCCTATTTAAGGCATGATGGTCTGGTCGATTTTACTGAAAAAAGTGATTTAATTCTGAATACAACCATTGGTATTTCTACGCCACTCTATGGCGGTCTCGAAGGTTCTGCGGAAATCGTATTTGAGTATGACGGTGGTGCGGTAGAGGGGGTTAATAAAACCGATGAAACCTATAACTTCCGACTGGGTTATAGCTGGTAAGGGTTGTTGCTTAGCGTATTAGTTATAAGCGCTTAAGGGGGGTCAATGAATATCCTGCTAGGTGGTTTACCGGATAATACACAGGAGAAAGAGCTTCGGGACACCCTTGAGCAAATTGGCTGCCCGCTGATCAAGCTGACGCTGATTACGTCGGTCTACCATAATCGTGTTACTGCTGTAGTGGAATTAAAGACGGATGAACTGGGTTGTAATGCGCTGGTCAAACGCCTAAATGGCCACTTCTGGCACGGCCAGCGATTAAGGGCTGCAAGGCCATTATTTGGTAATAAATAGGCCTAAGCAGACCACCAAAATCTTACTGGTAGGGTGGATTACAATCCACCAATTCTATGCATGAATTGTGTGAAAGGTGGATTATAATCCACCCTACGACTGAGTACACAGTGCAGCTCGTTCCCTGCCAAAAAGTTATCAGACAACGCTATTAGTATCTAACGACAAGATAACAGCCTCGTTTGGAGGAACTTCCCCGTTAACAATTCTTAGGTAGGCAGCTTCTATCTCAGCGATCTCTTCAGATTTTGCTACCTTAATCCAGTGATTATCAATCGCCGCATCAACAAAACGGGTCAAAGCGATATCGGATTTTTTCTCCATATCGTCCTTCCCCCATCTCGCCAATAATTCATCAATCACTGTTGGGGCAAAAAACATCTCAAGTGGGGGATTAAACGTTTTAGCGGCCCATTTTTGAACCGGCTTGGGAGCCATCATATCAATCATCATTTTTAATATGCCTGAAGGACCAAAGGCGGTAAAGGTTGATGCCTTGGCATTGGAGTGAGTGCCGCCCACTGCCAAGGTTTTAATCAGGCTCTGTTTAATGCGCTTGTAGATAACGGCATCACCAGCAATATCTACCAGTACTGGTGTTAGGGCTTGATCATTGGGGATATCGTCTTCATAGCTCAGCACAATATCGTAGAGCCCGGTGTTTTTAACAAAATCAGCATTGGACTTGGCGGTATAGCCGATAACCGCTTGCAGGGCTCCCGTTTTGCGATCATCCTGAAGTAATAGGGCAGTGGCCAGGGAAAACTTGGAAGACGCTGAGGTTAGTACAACACTATTGGCCTGATAAAAGTCATTCATTTTTAACAGCTCATACAGCATAAAGCCACTTAAGGCGCTGGGTGCTGCAGTCATGGCCAGATCAGACTTATCGCCAGTGCCTTTGATAGGGGAGTTTGAATCGTCTTTCAGCTGCACAAAACCGTTATAAGCTTGATTCAGTTTGTCACGTTTTCCGCCATAGGCGGTAAAGCCATCGGCGCTGCGTTTGGCTTTCATTTGTACGACATTGCTAATATGCAAGAAACCACGGAAGCGTTCACCCACTGAAAACTCCGGGTTGGCAGATTCGATAATCGTAGCAACGCCCCATGCGGGCATATTGGCCAGATGCTTATACTGATCATTTAAGGGATATACAGAAAAGAACTTTAGAAAAGGGGCGTTGCCCATCTGTAAATAAAAGTGGTTATTGGCGCTTAGCCCCACTTTGTCGACACTAAGGCGTATCTCGTTGTCTGCGAGGGCGGGTAATTCATCTGTTAGCAGCGTGGTCTTTTCCAGGTTTTTACGATCGGTTGCTAGCATCACTCGTTTAATAGGCTGGCCCAAGGCTAAGTCCTCATTGTTATTAGATTTAATCGTAGCTCTTTGTACGGTCTGACGCTGTATTTCGATCATAAGATACAGCATTATTGTGCTGCTGTTTTAATGGCTATAGTTAGTAATGATTATCAGCATAGCGTCAAATTTACCGCAATCTTGATGCTGCTGAAAGGGCAGTTTCGGCCTGTTCTCAGATACTGCCGTATAGGTTAAGAGGTTTTACCTAACAAGGGCGTCTAGTCTGAAGAAAACCCTTATTTATTATTTCACCCAGGAGCGTTAAATGCCTACTATATCTGTTCAAAAAGCCCCCCTTCAGCTAAGCAACCTCGAGCCCTGCGAGAGCTTTGGCGAACCCATCGGTGACTTACCTCTACAAAGCGATGCCTGTTTTTATGATCAGGATGGTGTATTTATGGGTACTTGGGAATGTGAGCCCGGTAAATTACAGCTCAATCTTGCCGTTACAGAATTTTGTCACCTAATAAAAGGCCATTGGAAGCTGACCGATGAGAACGGTAATGTCACTGAGCTTAAGGCGGGGGACAGCTTTTGTTTTCCAAAGGGTTGGGTGGGTGTTAGTGAGGTCGTTGAAACCGTGCGTAAAGTTTATACCATGCTGGAGTAAAGGGACTGCTAGTTAAACAGGGGTTTACAGCTATTTTTTCTAGACCTTTTACAGTGACAGTAAAAGTGTCATGGAGCACTGTAGTAGGGCCAAGCTACTTGTAAGGCAGGGTTGCTGATACCCTGTGTGCACATATTAGAACTATCAAGGTTGTTGTTATGAAATGTATTGATAAAGCCCAGGCAGGGCTATTACTTATAGTTTCTCTCTTATTTCAGCATAGCGCTACTAGCCAGATGACGGCTGGGGCAGAGTATCAGGTATCAGTTCAGAGAGGGATTGTGTATGGCCAGGGTCTGGTTATTAAAGAGAATAAAAAGGTAAACCGAGAGCTTTGGTTGGATGCATACCTGCCGGATAAACCGCAGAGCGGGCCATTAGCTGCTGTTATCTACACCCATGGCGGGTCTTTCCATATAGGTTCTCCAAGAACAGCATTCACCGTTGATGGAGCCATTACAGACTCACCCGAAGACTATTGCCGACTTTTTGCCAGTCTCGGCTATGCCTGTTTTGCCATTCAGTACAGGCTTGGCTCAGAAGAGCCCATCGCATCAGGTAAAGGTTATTCTGAAGAGGTGGTAAATAGGGAAAGTATCAAACTGATGATGGATAGGGTCGCTATCATTCGCTCCAATCTTAATCTTCGCCCATTAGATATTAACAGTGAACAAGATAAAGCATTAATTGCTGATACGGTGCTATCGGCTGCAGAGGACCTTAAAAAGGCATTAGATTACATCACAGACAATGCCAAAAGCTTTAATGTAGATACAAAAAAAATTGTATTAGGAGGCTTTTCAGCAGGGGCTGTAACATCTCTTAATGTGGCTCACGGATTAAATGCTCCGGTTGCCGGTGTGTTTATGCTGAGCGCTGCACCGATAGGGTTTGATATTTTCAAAACAGTTTCAACAACCTCCAATAGCTCTCCTGCGTTATTATTTACTGGCCAATATGATCTTGCTGGTGCCATTACCAGTTTTGAAGGCTTGATTACTCACTATAGCAATGCGGGGCTGGATTTCAGCTATGCCTGGGTACCAGCCTTCGGTCATTTTTACCCATCGGGTGCTGTCAGCCTTGGTGGCGATGGTACCAGGCTATCGGTACGTGAAAGAGTGACCCAATTCGTTGCTAGAGTGACTACGGTTGCAGATTAATATGAGCCTCTACATTCCGTTTGTATGGTTGGCTCAGGCTGAATTTCTCGATATATACCCATAAGTCTGGATGGCTAGCAGCAGCAAATCAAGGACTTGGCTACTGCCAGTTATCCATTCTCTAGATCGATATAGCCCAAAACTCCGGTTTGGCTGGTTCCAGATAACCCATCCCCCCAGATTGATTACATAACATGCTGCCTTAGATAATGGACGTTCAAGCTAAAAACCTCGCTCTCTAACTTCAATATTCCACAGCAAACAAGCAATATCTTGTCCGGTGTAATTTGACCGGACTTATTGGACCGAATAAACACTGGAAACACTCCCTCCAAGTCCTTCCAAACAATAAATACCCGGTTCAGAATAACAGCGGGTAGAAGCTCGTCCAGAGATATCTGATTACGCTCTTCCAGTACAATCAATAGCTCTAACTTATTATTATTAAAGAATATTTAAGGTCCGAACCACTACGCCCCTTATCGTTTCCAATGTATCTTTGGCAGAAATAGATTAGCCCTCAAACTCAGCTAAGCAAAAAATTTTTACAATTCCTGGTCCGAGCAGATTTGCACGGACGCCTGCCAGCATAAATACCACTAGATTAGTCTCATTGCTTCCCGTTGACATTAGGACTATCGCAACTATGTATCCAATAATAAAAATAGCAACTGACGCTAGCTGTTGCAGTTGGCCAGCTTTTTCCCAGATCTCGGCAATGGGAGTGTGGCGGCGATGACACTTCAGACAAACACCCTTAACTCCAAGCTACGGCTAGTACGCTGGCCGCTGGCTGTGCTCCTTGTCTTGGCAATCTCTGTACTTGCTTTAGTGCTTACCATCAGGCAAGGGCTCGGTGAGTCCTTCATACGAAATGGCAACTGGTATACCAGTGAAAGTATTGGTTCCGCGGATGCTAGTGCCACGGTTAGGGCGGTCGTTGCCATAGCCGGATTGCTGGCATCTACTCGTGAAGACTCTATGTACTACACCGTCAAATCGGTGGATGGAGAACCCTTACGATTAGACTGTCGTTACCGCATAGAAGGAGATGATTACAACGCTGATTGGTGGAGCATTACCGCCTATGGGTGGGACTATTTTTTGATACCCAACCAGCAAAAGCGTTATTCCTTCAATAACGAGAATGTCGTCCGTAATGAGGATGGTAGCTGGGTTATACAGGTCAGTGCCAGCAAAGAGGAAGGTAACTGGTTGCCCGTTGGACCTTCTGGAACCCCGATTTCGAGCAAGTCGACTGATAACGACTTTGACCTGTTATTTCGACTTTATACACCAGGGGACGCCTACCTGCAAAACCCTGAAACAGCACCGTTACCGATAGTTACTCTGGAGGGTTGCTCATGAGCTGGTTACGCTGGATAGCCTTTATTTTAATCTGTGGCTGGTTGGGGCAGTACCCTCTGGCCATGCTGGTCCCACACTTGGTGATGGAGCGCTTATACAGCAAGATCGAAGAACGTATAAGCCCAAATAAGCTGAACGTAAATCCACGACCTGATGAAACCTCCCGTTGGGTGGTGCGTCCAAGTCCAGACCTTCTGTATGCCAGTTGCTTGTACAACCTGGAGCAGGGCTCGGTGGTCATTACCGCCCCGGTAACTGATCGTTATTGGTCCATGCAGTTTTACCAAATGAATACCGATAACTTCGCCGGTATCACTAACCAGCGTGATGAGCATGTTCGTATTGGCACCCAAGTTGAGGTAACCCTGATTGGACCCGAGGCCGACCCTGAGCAATATTCTGGTGAAGTCATTCAATCCCCAACGGCCAGAGGCATGATGTTAATACGTGCCTCAGGAATAGGTGATGACACAGAGGCAAAGGCGGCTCTGGAGCTGAGCCGTTGCAGTCCTGGCAAAGATAACCAGCAAGCTGCACGAAACACTTAAGTAAAATTACAAACAAAAATACAAATAAAAACATTAAGATAAACATAATAAGGGGAGTCTTTATGCTTGATAAGCAGAATATTTTTAAACAAACGGTTCTGGCTGCTGCTATTGCAGGTATTAGCCTTACTTGTGCTACTGGTGCCAATGCAGAGAGTGGCAAACTCGAAGAGATTGTCGTTACAGCGCAAAAGCGTACCGAGAGCCTGCAGGACGTACCCATCTCAATAGCCACCATGAGTGGTGAAAAAATTGATGACAGGGGCCTCACTTCGCTGCAGGAATTGACTCAGTATATGCCCAATGTGATCGTCAATGCTGGCTCCGGTACTCCGAACCTGTTTATCCGCGGCATTGGTTCCGGCACCAACCAGGGCTTTGAACAGTCTGTGGGTATGTATATCGATGGTGTTTACGCAGGACGTGGGCCGCTTGCCGCGATACCAACTACCATGGACCTTGAAAGGGTAGAGGTACTCAAAGGTCCCCAGGGAATTTTGTTTGGCAAGAATACGATTGCGGGAGCCATCAATATTACTAGCGCCAAGCCTACGGACGAGTTCGAGGGTATGGTTGAGGCTCTGTATGAGCCAGAGTATGGGTCACAGCAATATAATCTGGTGTTATCCGGGCCGTTGACCAATGATCTGTCCGGTCGTCTGGCGGTGCGCCATGATGCTACTGAAGATGGCTGGTGGGAAAATGTCACCACCGGTAATGAAGGCCCAGATCGTGAAAATTGGTATGCTCGCGGCAGCCTGAAATGGGTAGCTAGTGATACCGTGCTAGTGAATGCGAAATATGAATATGGCGATTTCGAGAGCGAAGATTCTGCCACTGTGGTGTACCAGTCAGACTTTGTTGGACAGGAGAATATTTTTGGCGGCGTACCGATTCCGGTAGTCTCAGACAGAGATAAAGGCGCCGGTGATGCCGGAACCAGCAAAACAACGGATACAGAAGTGTTTGCGCTGACCGTCGATTGGGAGCTGGATTTTGCCACCCTTACTTCGATCTCGGCCTACTCGGCTTACGAGTTGTTTTCGACTGGCGATACCGATATTACAGCCACGCCAGCGCTGCACCGTACACGTTGGGAAGATTATGAATCCTATAGTCAAGAACTGCGTCTGGTTTCCCCCGGTGGAGAAACTATCGACTGGATTGCTGGAGCCTATTACCAAAGCAATGAGCTGGATATCAGTCGCCAAATTTATGCTCTGGATTTTTTGGAGTCAGGTCCTTTGAGTACCAGTGCGCTGTATTTACCCGACGAAAGTGCGCCAACCGTG